>CAZBII010000343.1:0-1513 GCA_964491665.1 uncultured Moraxellaceae bacterium | reverse complement strand
CCTGAAGGGCAAGTGGTCGGTCCTGATCTTCATGCCGGCTGCCTTCACCTTCAACTGCCCCACCGAAGTGGAAGACGCCGCTGACAACTACGCCGAGTTCCAGAAAGCTGGCGCGGAAGTTTACATCGTCACCACCGACACTCACTTCTCCCATAAGGTATGGCACGAAACTTCGCCTGCCGTAGGCAAAGCCAAATTCCCGCTGGTTGGCGATCCGACTCACGCCCTGACCAACGCTTTTGGCGTACACATTCCGGAAGAAGGTCTGGCACTGCGCGGCACTTTCATCATTAACCCGGAAGGCGTGATCAAGACTCTGGAAGTGCATGACAACGCCATTGCCCGTGACGTGTCGGAAACCCTGCGCAAGCTGAAAGCCGCCCAGTACGTTGCCAGCCATCCCGGCCAGGTTTGCCCGGCCAAGTGGAAAGAAGGCAACAAGACCATCGCTCCTTCGCTGGATCTGGTCGGCAAGATCTGATTTCGGCTCACGGCTGAAGCAGACAGAAAGACTCAGGCCCTGCCTGACGGCGGGGCTTTTTTTGCCCGGTAATACCCCCGCCGGGTCAATGCGCCGGTGCCACAAGCGCCGGCACAATCAAAAAACGGTTCATATATTCGAGTCATTCTCAGGAGTCGCACATGCTGGACACAACTCTCAAAGGTCAGTTGCAGGGCTATCTGGAGCGGGTGGTTTACCCCTTCGAGATCAACGCATCCGTTGACGACAGCGCCAGTTCGCAGGAAATGCTGGACCTGCTGAACGACATCGTGGGACTGACCGACAAGATCAAACTGAATGTCAGCCGCGATGACAGCGCGCGCAAGCCTTCCTTCGCGCTGAAGCGTGAAGGCGCCAGCATGGGAGAGGTGCGTTTTGCCGGTATTCCCATGGGGCACGAGTTCACGTCGCTGGTGCTGGCCCTGTTGCAGGTGGGTGGCCATCCGCCGAAAGTCGAGCCGGAAGTGATCGAGCAGATCAAGGCGATCGATGGCACCTTTGCTTTTGAAACCTTTATTTCGCTGACCTGCCACAACTGTCCGGATGTGGTGCAGGCGCTGAATCTGATGGCGGTGCTGAATCCCAACATCAGCCACGTGATGATTGACGGTGCGCTGTTCCAGGACGAAGTCACGCAGCGCGAGATTATGGGTGTGCCGGCAGTCTATGTGAATGGTCAGCCATTCGGCCAGGGTCGCATGACGCTGGAGGAGATCATTGCCAAGATCGATACCGGTGCTGCGGCGCGGGAAGCGAAAAAGCTGGAAGCCAAAGAGGCGTTTGATGTGCTGGTGGTGGGCGGTGGTCCGTCAGGAGCGTCGGCTGCCATTTACGCGGCCCGCAAAGGCATCCGTACCGGTGTGGCGGCTGAGCGCTTCGGCGGTCAGGTGATGGATACCATGGCGATTGAAAATTTCATTTCCGTGCTGGAAACCGAAGGGCCGAAACTGGCGGCCGCTCTGGAAGCGCACGTGAAGCATTACAACGTGGATATCATGAATAACCAGCGCG
>CAZBII010000342.1:0-1522 GCA_964491665.1 uncultured Moraxellaceae bacterium | reverse complement strand
GTCTGCTGTTCCAACTAAATGAGGGAATTGATACAATGGCAGAATGGAAAACGAAAAAGGGCCATCCACATTAGATCAAATCGAGCAGTTCTTGCAGGAACTGATCGAGAGACTGGAACCGCGGCCAAAGGATCTGGCTGGTCGGGGACGACCGCGCATTTTACCTGCGATGTGTTTGTGGGCGGGGGTCATCGTGTGTGTATTGCGCGGATGGAACAGTCAGTTGAAAATCTGGCGTTTGTTGAGCCATACCGGTCTATGGAACTACCCGCGCTTTGCCATCAGCGATGCAGCCGTATACAAGCGACTGGAAATGGGCGGGGCGGAGACGCTCAAAGAACTGTTTGAGCAGGTCAGCGCCGCATTGGAAGAACATTTGCAGCCATATCAGCAGAAACTGGCCGCCTTTGCCAGTGAAGTGGTGGCCATCGATGCCACCAGCCTGGATCAAGTGCTGCGTCATCTGCCTGCGCTGCGCAAAGTACCCCAGGGGGAGGATGCCCTGATGCCAGGCAAACTGGCGGGGGTGTTCGATGTGCGCATGCAGCAGTGGCGCTATGTGGAACATGTCCCCTTGCCCCATGAAAACGACAAGGTGGCAGCACAGAACCTGCTGCAACATATTCAGCGTGGCGCGCTGATCTTGATGGATCTGGGCTTTTTCAGCTTTCCCTGGTTCGATCAGCTGACTCAGGAAGGCTTCTACTGGTTGTCGCGGCTGCGTCAAAAGACCAGTTACCAGGTCATTCACACCTTTTACCAGCAAGGGGAGACCTTTGATGGCCTGATCTGGTTGGGAGCCTATCGCGCAGATCGTGCCCGTTACGCCGTACGGCTGGTGACCTTTCGCGTTGGAGAAACGAAGCATCAATACATTACCAATATCATCCATCCCAGCCAGCTGAGCTTGCACGATATTGCCGTGCTGTATGCCCGTCGTTGGGACATCGAAATGGCCTTCAAGCTGATTAAACGCGAATTGGGTCTGCATTTATTCTGGTCGGCAAAACCCGTTGTCATTCTGCAGCAAGTCTGGGCAGTGCTGCTCATCTCCCAAATCCTGCATGCCCTGCAGTTGGAGATTGCTGCCAAGGCCGGAGTTGATCCGTTTGATGTTTCGTTGCCGTTGCTGGTCGAGTATCTGCCTTCCTGGCCCAAGGTGGATTTTATCGCCATGATGATTGAGCGCGGTCGGGAGGCTGGCTTTATTCGCCCATCTCGTCGTATCCGCATCCAAACGCCCCCGGTCGATCTCGCTGACTATCGCCCAATTCCTCCCGACCTTTGTTTGGTCCAGGAACCCCGCTATGCACGCCGCAAGGTCACCCGAAATTGAATTAGTTGGAACAGCAGACCCACGTGTCTGCCCTGGGCCGGGGTGACACACAGGCACCGGGGTTGACACATAGGTCAACCCCTACGGAATGTGCCTGGCCCGGCTTCGACACGCTCAGCCACCGGCGCAGCCTGAGCCTGTCGAAGGCGGTTGCTGAAAGCCTTGACCGTGTGAATGCGTCACCCG
>CAZBII010000341.1:0-1543 GCA_964491665.1 uncultured Moraxellaceae bacterium | reverse complement strand
GAAAACATTAATGAAATCAAGGACTTAGAATCATGAGACTCCTGATGGTCGATAATGACTACACCATATATGGTGGCGGCAGCGCTGGTGATGTGTTCCACTTTTTCTTCGATTTCAATAGAGCTTACCTGCCGTATGTGTCCAACCAATATGATTTGGATACTGAAGGCGGGATGCAAATGTATACATCACTCGGCATCCTCAACAACTTAACCGAAGATCCTACCGATCGATTGGTATTCACTGAAGGCTTTACCAGGGGAGCCAATACTTGGGATTTCAACGGAACGACCCTCAGTGGGTGGACTCCATTTGCAGTGCGTTTCACGGATGGCGAGATCAGTTCTGTTGGTACCCTCCACGGAATTATGGGGATTGGAAACAACAATTTCTTTTATGCTTCCGGCTCAAATTTTGTGACTGGTCATGTAACTGATATCGTTGATCTTAGCAAGGTCGCTCAAGTCCCAGAGCCCGGCACCATGGCACTGTTCGTCCTCGGCTTGCTGGGTATTGGTTATCGCGTCTTCCGTCGCCGCGTAGTTTGATCCGCTCTGGGCGAACCAGGCGGTCGGAGGTTCGAATCCTTCCTGGCGCGCCATATAAAAGAAGTGGTTACGGAAACGTAACCCCTTTTTCTTTTCCTTCTTCCTGCCTCACAGATGCAATCCACCTGCGCGGTTACGTCGCGGTTCCTGGCGCAGAATTGCGGCAGATCTTTTTCAGCATCCGTTTTAAAAGCAGGCGGTCCTCCAGATCCATGCCGATCATGGCCTGTTCTTCAGCTGACCTGGCCTGCGCTGCCAGCTGCACCATCAAATCCAGTCCCGCGCCAGTGAGCTTCAGGGCTGGTCCGGCCTCAGCATCCGCCATTTCCAGCAAACCCTGCTCTGCCAAAGGAGCAATCACCTCATCCGCCAGACTGAATCCTCCCAGTCCAATCAATTCGGCCACGGACGTGTGCGAGCGGGGTTCCCCGCTGGCCAGCGCCATCAGCACATAGTAGCCGCTCTCTGTCAGGCCCAGAGACTGCCAGTTTTTCTTTGCCGGTTGATACAGTTGCAGTGATGCCCGCCCCAGCAGCAGACCCAGATAGTCGCTGATGTCATCGTCAGTGTCAGGGGTGTTTGGGGAAGTGAGCTTGGGAATGACCCGGCCATACTTTCCGCTGTGGAAAAGCAGGGGAGGCTGGTCGGAATGATCGAATTCAATGACTTCCCCCACCAGAATGATGTGATCGCCGCCTTCGTAGCGATAGGTCATCCTGCAGATGAAGCGGGCGGCGCAGTCAGCCAGCAACGGGATGCCTGCAGGGCCACGCTGAACGGGCAGTTGGGCGAATTTGTCGGTTCCCTTGCGGGAGAAGCGGTCGGACAGTGCCTGCTGCGCCACGGAAAGCACATGCACGGAAAAGTAATCGCAGGCCATGAATGCAGGCAGGCTGGCGGAGTTGCGGGCGAGGCTCCACAGGATCAGGGGCGGGTCGAGTGAACCGCCCCGGGTTTCGTGGAGGCTCCAATCTTTGAGAGAATGGAGCCATGAA
>CAZBII010000340.1:0-1592 GCA_964491665.1 uncultured Moraxellaceae bacterium | reverse complement strand
CAGTGGATTTCGCCATTGCCACGGAAGCACTGGAACTGTTCGGCGATCTGATCATGATGCCGTGCTACCGCTGGAACCGGGCCATTATCGTGCCGCGCAACCATCCGCTGGCGCAGTCGTCCAAAGTGACACTGGAAGAAGTCGCGCGCCAGCCGATTGTGACGTATACCTTCGGTTTCACCGGTCGTTCGAAACTGGACGATGCCTTCCTCGACAAGGGCCTCTCACCCAAGGTGGTCTTCACCGCCGCCGACGCCGACGTCATCAAGACTTATGTAAAACTGGGACTGGGCGTGGGCATCGTGGCCAAGATGGCTTGCAACGACAACGACCCCGATCTGGTGGTGCTGGATGCATCGCACCTGTTCGAACCGAGCATTACCAAGATCGGTTTCCGGCGCGGCACCTTCCTGCGCGGCTTCATGTACGATTTCATTGAAATGTTCGCACCGCACCTGACCAAGGCCGTGGTGGACGAGGCAGTGGAGCGGCATACCCGTTCCGAGCTGGATGAGCTGTTCAGCCACATCCATCTGCCGACTTACTGAAACGGTTCCTCAGCGAAACGAAAAGGCCACGCTACTTTCGGGTAGTGTGGCCTTTTTTATTGTGCGTGCGGGGGCTGTTTACAGAAAATCCAGATCCGGATTGTTCTGCAGGATTTCCTTCAGTTCATCCTTTTCCTCGATGATCTGATCCAGCACGTCCTTCACGAACTTGAAATACACGGTGTAAACATCCTGCCGGCCGTCATCGTGAGTCACCACAAAAAACGGCGCACGATCAACGTTCAGCTCTGCTGCCAGCAGCATGCCGGCGCTGGTCGGATCACGCTCATCCGCCACCAGAATCTCGTCGATGCGCTTGATCTGTCCAGAGTCTTCCAGTCGTGTCAGCACGTCTCCGCATTTCTTGCAGGGCGAGCCGTCGGCCAGGATTTTTTTCACCAGTGTGATTTTCATGGGCGGGTCCTGTTACTTCTTGTCCACGTTGATGGCGTGCAGACCGCATTCCTTCGCGGTGGCTTCTTCCCACCACCAGCGACCTTCGCGCTCGTGCTGGCCGGGCAGAACTGGGCGGGTGCAGGGATCGCAACCGATGCTGATGAAGCCTTTTTCATGCAGTTCGTTGTAGGGAACGTTGTTGGCGCGAATGTACTGCCATACCTGCGCAGAACTCCAGCTGGCCAGCGGGTTGAACTTGATCAGCTGATTGGTGGGTGTGGAGAAAGCGCCATCGATCTGCACCACGGGAATTTCCACGCGGGTACCGGGGCTTTGGTCTTTGCGCTGGCCGGTGACCCAGGCATTCAGGGTGGACAGCTTGCGACGCAGGGGGCCAACCTTGCGAACGGCGCAGCATTCCTTGTGATCGTCCACATAGAAGCTGAACAGGCCTTTTTCCGAGGACAGCTTCTCGGTGGCGGCCGCATCTGGGAAGGTCACTTCCAGCTTGATGCCGTAATGAGTGCGGACTTTTTCCAGAAAGCGGTAGGTTTCGGTATGCAGACGACCGGTATCCAGGGTGAATACGCGGAAGGGTTTGCCCAGCTTGGCCGCCATATCCACCAGCACGACATCCTCGGCGCCACT
>CAZBII010000339.1:0-1614 GCA_964491665.1 uncultured Moraxellaceae bacterium | reverse complement strand
CCGGGGCCGTAGGAGCGCGAAACGAGGAAATGCAGCTCTTTTTCGTAATACGGTTTGCGCGGCAGATCCAGGCCAACTGCGCCGATGGAGATGACATAGCCGCGGTCGCGGGCAATTTGCGCGGCCAGCACGGCCGGGTCGGAAGAGCGGCTGTCGGCGCAGATCAGCACGGCATCGAAGCCGGCATTGTGTGTAAAGGCCAGCGTGCTGCTTTCCGCCTCGCTGCGGATGACAGCGGTTGCGCCCATTTTTTGTGCCAGCGCCACACGGCGCGGGTCAATATCGATGCCGAAGACGGAGCAGCCGGCGGCGCGGGCAATGCTGACGGCCAACAGCCCCAGCAGACCCAGCCCGATGACAGCCACCCGGTCGCCGAGCTGCGGCTGGGCCAGGCGAAAACCGTGCAGGGCGATGGCGCCCAATGTGGTGAACGCGCCGGATTCAAAATCGACGTTGTCGGGCAGGGGCACCAGCAGGTTTTGCGGCACGATGCCGTATTCGGCATGCACGGCAAAGTTGCCGCCCGCGCAGGCCACCCGGTCGCCGACCTGAAAGCCCTGCAGTCCCCGGCCAACCTCTGCGATGACGCCCGCTGAAGAATAGCCCAGCGGCATGGGCTGGTCCAGCCGGTTGAAGGCGGCTTCGATGGTGGGCAGCAGCCCTTCGCGGCGGGCCTTATCCAGAATCTGACGTACCAGGTCGGGGCGTGATTGGGCTTTGCCTACCAGGCTTTTTTCAGCAAACTCTACCACCATGCGTTCGGTGCCGGCGGAAACGAGGGAGGCGGCTGTGCGCACCAGGGCGGTTCCGGGACGCGCGCCGGGGGTGGGAACATCAACAACGGTGGTTTTTCCATCGCGTAAATTTTGCAGGAGTTGTTTCATTGGGGGCGCCTTTAATAGGTTTTTCTCGATTATACCCGTGTTCCCGCTCATTCTGCGCTGTGGAGGCCGATTTTCACCGCCGGAAGCCAGAAACGACTATAATGGAGCAGAATTTGAGGCCTGTGTACGCAATGATTGAACCTGTTTCCACTGAACCCATTGAACGCCGCGATAATCGCGGCCGGTCGCGCCTGGTGCTGGCGCTGACGATGCTGCTGGCTGCCACGCTGCTCTATTTTGCCCTGCGCGGTGTGGATTGGCGCGCCTTTTTGCATACCATTCGAAACGGCCGCTATGAGCTGCTGTTGGTGGTCTTTACCGCGATGAGCGTCAACTATTTTCTGCGCGCCATGCGCTGGCGTATTTTGCTGGGCGCCGAGAAGGTGATTGCGCGCGCCACTGTCTTTTGGGCGACGCTGGTGGGCTACCTGGGCAATGACTTTTTGCCTGCGCGCGCCGGCGAAGTGATCCGCTCGGTGATGCTGGGGCGCAAGGCGGGGATCAGCGTCAGCTTTGTGCTGGCCACCGCGCTGACCGAACGGATTGTGGATGTGGTGGCGCTGGTGATCATCAGCGCGCTGTCTTTGATGTCGATTCAGGGCATGCCGGAATCCATTACCAGCAGTGTGCGCTGGATGGCGCTGCTGGGGGCAGTGGGGCTGGCGGGGGTGCTGGTGGCGCCGCACCTGCAGGGGCTGATGCGGGCCGTATTGGCGCGGCTGCCGCTGCG
>CAZBII010000338.1:0-1757 GCA_964491665.1 uncultured Moraxellaceae bacterium | reverse complement strand
TCTGCATGAAGGAGGGTTCGCCCTGCATGTGCATGAGACACACAGCAAGGCCGGAATTTTTCGCAGCGGTGAGCGCGCCGGGACGCTGCAGGGCTCGCACGTCATTGATCAGGCCAGCACCGGCAGCTGCTGCTTCCCGCATGACCTGCGGATTGCTGGTATCCACCGACAGCACCACATCCAGTTCGCGCCGCAACAATTCAATCACCGGAACGACGCGATCCAGCTCCTGCTGGTCCGACACCGGCTGCGCGCCGGGCCGGGTGGACTCGCCACCGACATCAATGATGCTCGCACCCTGCTCCACCATGGAACGGGCCTGCTGCAGCGCAGCGTCGCGCAAAACGAAGCGACCCCCGTCCGAGAAGGAATCGGGGGTCACATTGAGGATGCCCATCACCTGCGGCGTGGACAGATCCAAGGAGCGGTCAGCACACCGCAGGATTTGCTGCATCCGTGCCGCCTGGATCAGTGGGTATTGGCCGGGCCACCGATGGAAGAGCCCTTGCTGGAGCCTTCTTCCTTCTCGACCGGCGCCTTTTCCACTACCGGGCTGCCGCCGCTGGTGCCATCGCTGGAATCGTTCCAGCCTTTGGGGGCGCGGGGCTTGCGACCGGCCATGATGTCGTCGATCTGGTCGGCATCGATGGTTTCATAGATCATCAGGGCATCGGCCATGGCGTGCAGCTTGTCCATGTTGTCCTTCAGAATCTGGTCGGCGCGGGAGTAGCAGCGGTCGATGATGGCACGGGCCTCGGCATCGATTTCCTTCGCCGTCTGCTCGGACACATGACGACGCTGGGTATACTGCCGGCCCAGGAATACCTCACCCTCGTCTTCCTCGTAACTGAGCGGACCCAGCTTTTCCGACAAACCCCACTTGGTCACCATGTTGCGGGCGATTTCAGTGGCGCGCAGGATATCGTTGGAAGCGCCGGTGGTGACGCCATCCTTGCCCAGGGTGATTTCCTCGGCAATCCGGCCACCGAACAGCGAGCAGATGCGGCTTTCCAGACCCAATTTGCTCTGGCTGTACTTGTCTTCTTCCGGCAGGTACATGGTGACACCGAGGGCTCGGCCACGGGGAATCACGCTGACCTTGTAGACCGGATCATGCTCCGGCACCAGACGGCCGACAATGGCGTGGCCGGCTTCGTGATAGGCCGTATTGCGCTTCTCTTTTTCCGACATGACCATGGTCTTGCGCTCGGTGCCCATCAGGATCTTGTCCTTGGCTTTCTCGAACTCGACCATTTCCACCACGCGTTTGCTGGCGCGGGCGGCGAACAGGGCAGCTTCGTTGACCAGATTGGCCAGATCGGCACCGGAAAAGCCGGGTGTGCCACGGGCAATGGTTTTTGGATCGACGTCATCGCCGAGCGGCACCTTGCGCATGTGGACTTTCAGGATCTGTTCGCGGCCACGGATATCCGGCGCGGACACCACGACCTGACGATCGAATCGGCCAGGACGCAGCAGCGCAGAATCCAGTACATCAGGACGGTTGGTGGCAGCGATGACAATCACGCCGTCGTTCGGCTCGAAACCATCCATTTCCACCAGCAGCTGGTTCAGGGTCTGTTCGCGCTCGTCATGACCGCCGCCCAGACCGGCGCCACGGGACCGGCCCACGGCGTCAATTTCATCGATGAACACAATGCAGGGCGCCTGCTTCTTGGCCTGCTCGAACATGTCGCGCACACGGGCCGCGCCCACGCCCACGAACATTTCCACGAAATCAGAACCGGAGATGGTGA
>CAZBII010000337.1:0-1774 GCA_964491665.1 uncultured Moraxellaceae bacterium | reverse complement strand
CGATGGCCGGGTTACGCACTTCCTTCTCGGTGGCGTCAAACAACTCGGCCTCTGTGGCAAAGGCATCACCCGGGTTCCAGAACACCGTGCGATCAGTGAACAGCTTGATCGATGCCTTACGCCCATGATCGCCGTAATCCTGATGGATGAGCAGGTTGATGGCCGCTTCGCGAAAAGCCACGTAGTCAGGCGGATCATCGTTACGACGCAGGGTGGCCGGGTCCAGTGAGAACGGATGCTCTGCCACGCGCATGTAGCGAGACACCAATCCTTGCCAGGTCTGGAAAATGTTCTCTTCAAACACATAGCGGTCGTGCCAGCGCTGCTCGGCAGACCAATTGTCAAGAGTGGCATCGATGCGCTGATAGTCCAGCACCGGGCGCGGCAGGATCTGGCGCACATAGCGGCCGGTTCCAAACAGCAACACACCAGCTCGGGTCGGCAGCGTCTTGCCATCCCTTTCGACCACAAAATTCCAATTCAGCAAGAAGGCGATCGGATCGGTGATGTCGACATGCTCCGGGTTGCGCCGTGCAAACTGGGCCTGATACCACTTGACCGTGCCCTCATCGAAGCACTGGTCCACCGGAATGTCGTCCAACGCAACGCCGTCATAACGATCCTGTGCCGCATCGCGCAGAAAGCGCTCCAACTCGCTTGGGGTGAATTGCTCGTCGCCCGCGCCACGGCGAAGGAAACTCTGCCGCGGGTCACCCTTGAGGTAGACCGGCTTCTCTGAGCGGGGTGACTCCGGCACGTGGAAGGCAAACACATGCTTGCCATCTATCTCAAAGCGATGCGCTTGAACCGCAATCATGCGATTGAGCTTCTGGCCGCCCCGCAGCACTGCCAGAAAATCATTCTGAACCTTGTCCGGCTCTTCAACACCCGTCACATCCAGCCGGCCATTGACCTCGCTGACACCAAACACCAGCCAACCACCGGCCGTATTGGCAAAGGCAGAGACTGTTTTGTAGGCGTCATCTGGCACACCACGCTGGGCACGCTTGCATTCGAAATCGCTCCATTCGATGCCATTCAACCGCGCGAGCAATTCTTCTTGGTTCATAGAAACACCTCGGCTCAACGGCTTTCAGGCGGAGATGCCGGTTCTGCCGCCTTGGCCGCATCAAAGTCATGGTTCCAGTCGCCCATCTGCTTGCGTTTGGCAGCAGGCAATGCCTTATCAACCTTGGCACGAAACTCCGGGTTCTTTGTTTGCTCGTAGGTCACATCCTTGAACACGAGCTTCACCTCAGGCACCTCATCTTTGGTCCGATCCAGACTTTTCTGAATACTGTCCCGCAGTTGTTTCTCATCCAGCTTGGAGCCCGTCCGAGCTGCGCGCTCGGCGATCAGCTTGGCAGCTTCATCGATGATCTTGCCCGCCTGCGCGTCCAGCCTCTGCCGAATCGCCTCAGAATAGGCTTCCAGCTGCACGCGGTAGGCGGCGACCAAACGCTCCAGATCTTGCTTGTCGTCCTTGGCGATCAGGCGGCCGAAACCCGGCACATTGAACAGGTAGCGGCGCTCCAGCTCATTGCGCTGCCGTTGCAGGGACGCTTCGCTGACCTTTTCCGTCAGCGGTTCCCCCTGTTGATTAAAAGCGGCAGTGCCATTGTTGAACGCCGGCACTTCGATTTCCTCATCCCGAAAGTCGCCAAACGCGCGCAATTTGGACTCCACCAGCCCCTTCAGCTCGCCCTGGATATCCGCGTTCATGTAGTCGTTGGAAACCTTCAGCTCGCGCTTGGAAAACTTCGCGCCTTTCACC
>CAZBII010000336.1:0-1874 GCA_964491665.1 uncultured Moraxellaceae bacterium | reverse complement strand
GCATCCTGCTGAACGCCCCACGGGAAGCGGCCGGCGTCGAGCTTCCCCCTGACCTGCAGCAACTCACCCTGCCCCGCATGGAGCTGCTGCTGGAACTGTTCAACTACCTGAAGCAGAAGCCGGATGCCTCCACCGCCGCCATTCTCGGGCACTGGCAGAACCAGGAAGGCGGCACCACCCTGTTCAACCTGGCGGCCCGGGAATTCCTGCTGCCCCACGAAGAACAGTCTCCCGAACTGCAGGACGCACTGCGCCGGCTCTATCTGCAAAAGATCGAGCAGGATCTGGATCAAATCATTGCCGGCGGCGTCCAAGACAAGGACCGTTTCAAACAGCTACTACACTTACAGAAAGAGCTTTCCCGATAGCACCCGCAACCACCTTAATTCATTAGCCAGGACGCGCCGGCAGAACCCCGGGATCGTGTGGCAAGGCCACCCCGATGCCTGTATAATGCCGCGTTCTTCGCGCACTGGACGGAAATGGGCACTTCATGACGACTGATAAAGAACAGCAAAAGTCTCAGCTCAAGCAGTTGATTACCCGCGGCAAAGAGCAAGGTTACCTGACCTACGCGGAAGTAAACGACCACCTGCCGGCCGACATCACCGACCCGGACCAGATCGAAGACATCATCGGCATGATCAACGACATGGGTATTCCCGTGCATGAAATCGCACCGGAAACCGATGAGCTGCTGTTGAACGACAATGCCGCCACTACCGACGAAGATGCCGCCGAAGAAGCCGCCGCAGCACTGGCTTCCGTGGAAAGTGAACCCGGCCGCACCACCGACCCCGTCCGCATGTACATGCGCGAAATGGGCACCGTCGAACTGCTCACCCGCGAAGGCGAAATCGTCATCGCCAAACGCATCGAGGAAGGCATCCGCCAGGTCATGCACTCGCTGGCCTACTGGCCGGGCTGCATCCAGACTGTACTGAATGAATATGAACGCATCATGGCCAGCGAAGAACGTCGCCTGTCTGATGTGATCAGCGGCTTTATCGATCCCAACCAGACCGACGAACCTGCGCCCGCAGTGGAAGTGGAACTGGATCTGCCGGAACCCGAAGCCAAGGCCGCCGCCGACGACGAGGAAGAAAGCGAAGAAGGCGAAGGCAGCAGCGACTCCACCGAGGACAGCAACATTGACCCCGAGCTGGCCCGCGCCAACTTCGAGGAACTGGCCAGGCTGCACCAGAAGGCCATCCAGGCGATCAACAAGCACGGCCGTGAATCCAAGAAAGCCGAAGCCGCGCTGCAAGCGATGGCCGACCTGTTTGTCACCTTCAAGATCGTGCCACGCCTGTTTGAAGAAATGGTGCGCGAAATCCGCGGCACCCTGGACGCCATCCGCATCAACGAACGCCAGATCATGAACCAGTGCATCCGACTGGCGAAAATGCCGCGCAAGAATTTCATCAAGAGTTTCCCCGGCAACGAAGTGGACCTGACCTGGATCGACGGCCACATCAAGTCGAACAAGCCCTATTCCGCCGCCCTGGAAAACGTGAAGCCGGAAGTGCTGCGCGCCCAGCGCAAGATCCTGGCACTGGAAGAACAGATCGGCCTGTCGATTCCCGACATCAAGGAAGTGAACCGCCGCCTGTCGATCGGCGAAGCGAAAGCCCGCCGCGCGAAGAAGGAAATGGTGGAAGCGAACCTGCGTCTGGTTATTTCCATCGCGAAGAAATACACCAACCGCGGCCTGCAGTTCCTCGATCTGATCCAGGAAGGCAACATCGGTCTGATGAAAGCGGTGGACAAGTTCGAATACCGTCGCGGTTACAAGTTCTCCACTTACGCGACCTGGTGGATTCGGCAGGCGATCACCCGCTCCATCGCCGATCAGGCGCGCACCATCCGCATTC
>CAZBII010000335.1:0-1906 GCA_964491665.1 uncultured Moraxellaceae bacterium | reverse complement strand
TGGTGGCGGTGCCAACTTCGACTACCGCACTCTGCCGGCCGAACTGTTTGAGACCCAGGCCACCCGTGCCGTGAAACTGGCGTTGCTGCTGGGAGAGCTGATCAAGGAGCGCCAGATCAAGGCAGATGCGACTCGCGTGCGTACCGCGATTGAAGAGCTTGCCCAGCCTTATGAAAATCCTGAGCAGGTCATCAGCTGGTACTACGAGAACGAGCAGGTGTTGCAGCAGGTTGAAGCCATGGTGCTGGAAGATCAGGTGGTGGATGTCATTCTGGAACAGGCCCAGCTGAACGATCAGGTCATGAGTTATGAAGAGGCTGTGCGCCCTAATCAGGAGCAGGGCGACGAGTGATCTGCCATGCTGGCCAGTGAAAAGACGCGACCCTTGTGGTCGCGTTTTTTTTTGTGCTTAACTGAGGTTTCTTGAGGGAACAGGGCTATAGTAAAAATAAACGTGGCAAGGTCTTGAAAGGCTTCGAAAAGACCGCATATTCTCAACCTGAACCCCGCGTTACCCTGTCTGCTCACATATTCATCAAAAGGAACTCATCATGTCCCACCTGCTGAACGAGCTTGCTGCACGCAATCCGATCCTGAACACCGGGTTGGTACCCATGGTTATCGAGCAGACTGCCAGAGGGGAGCGCTCCTTTGACATCTACTCCCGCCTGTTGAAAGAGCGCGTGATTTTCCTGGTTGGCCAGGTTGAAGACTATATGGCCAACCTGATTGTGGCCCAGCTGCTGTTCCTGGAGTCGGAAAATCCTGACAAGGACATCCATCTTTATATCAACTCACCGGGCGGCTCCGTCACTGCGGGCATGGCTATTTATGACACCATGCAGTTCATCAAGCCTGACGTTTCCACCATGTGTGTCGGCCAGGCCTGTTCCATGGGGTCCCTGCTGCTGACCGCCGGTGCCCAGGGCAAACGTTACTGCCTGCCAAATTCCCGCGTCATGATTCACCAACCGCTGGGCGGATTCCAGGGGCAGGCGTCCGATATCGAGATTCATGCGCGCGAAATCATCCAGATGAAGCGCCGCCTGAACGAGATTCTGGCACACCACACTGGCCAACCCTACGACACCATTGATCGGGATACTGACCGCGATAATTTCATGAGTGCTTATGACGCTCAGAAATATGGCCTGGTTGATGCGGTTCTGGAAAAACGATAGCCTTATAAATCAATACATTAGATCCACAACTTAGAATATTCTTTAAAGATTAGGGAATCTCGTACTTGCAAAAACGGGGTTTTCGCTGCATCTTTCTATTAGCCCGATGCAGGCCAGATAGAGGTAAAAAATGACTGACGATCGTGACGGAAAAGGCGAAGACAGCGGCAAACTGCTGTATTGCTCCTTCTGCGGCAAAAGCCAGCATGAAGTGCGCAAACTGATCGCCGGTCCCTCTGTATTCATCTGCGATGAATGTGTTGACCTATGCAACGACATCATCCGCGAGGAAGTGCAGGAAGACAGCAATGACAAGAACAGCGACAAACTGCCGACACCCATCGAAATCAAGAATATTCTTGATGACTACGTAATCGGTCAGGATCGTGCCAAGAAAGTTCTTTCGGTAGCCGTCTATAACCACTACAAGCGTTTGCGTTCCGGTGCGGCCAAAACAGCCAAAGGCTCCAACGTTGATGTGGAGCTGGGTAAAAGCAACATCCTGCTGATTGGTCCTACTGGTAGCGGTAAAACCCTGCTGGCTGAAACGCTTGCGCGCCTGCTGAATGTGCCTTTCACCATTGCAGACGCCACCACGCTGACCGAAGCCGGTTATGTGGGTGAGGATGTCGAGAACATTATCCAGAAATTGCTGCAGAAATGTGATTACGATGTGGAAAAGGCCCAGATGGGAATTGTCTACATCGACGAAATCGACAAGATCT
>CAZBII010000334.1:0-1927 GCA_964491665.1 uncultured Moraxellaceae bacterium | reverse complement strand
GGCTGGGCGCCCTTGCTGTCGATGATATTGATCTTCACCGCATGGCCGTAGAACAGGCCGGGCGCCATCAGCATCACCTGGAATTTGGATTTGCCCTCTTTCCACAGGCTCTTGTCCGGGTTGAAGCGGATGTCCTGGTACTGGTCGTAGGTCAGTTCGCGCATGAAGCGGGGGATGGGTTCCGGTTCATGATAGGGCTGGGCCGCCATGTCGCGGGCTTTGTCGATGACGGTCTGAAAGCTGAATTTTTCAGCTGCCTGGGCCGAAAATACCGCCGTTGCCAGCAACACACTTGCGAGAACTTTAAACATGAAACCAGGGCTCCGTCTGTCAGGGCTCTTACGATAAATTGGGCTTTTCACGCGCGCTCCCCGTCACGTTCCGCAGGACAGACCGCGTGCTGCCGGGAATGAGTCTGGAAGGATCAGGGAAATCATCGCGTTGTCACGTCTGGAGATCGTGAATGTGCCGATAGGGACGTTAATGCGCCGGCATTATCGCACAGTAAAATTCGGGAAAAAATCTGTGACGCTGTAAATATTTTCCGGACAACGGCCTTGCCAGCGTCCGGATGCCGGGGAACTGCGCAGCTTATTGCTGCAGGTCAATACTGGCGGTTCAGGCCACCAGCAGCTGCCGGGTTTCGTCCAGCTGGGTCTTGGCCTCTTCCATGATCTGCGCCAGCTGCTTTGCTGACATGTCGCCGGGGAACAGGCGGCGGAAGGCCGGTACCTTTTCCAGCTGGGCGGCCTTTTCCTCGCTCGACATCAGCTGGTGCAGGTGGGCGACGATCACCAGGTCGGTGAGGTCGGCGCCGCCGTCGTGCTGGTAGCGCCAGTTTTCCGAGTGCTGGGTGGCGGCAATCAGTTCCTCGCTGAAATTCCAGCGCTTGAGGATGACGCCGCCCAGCTCGGTTTTCAGGGTCTTGATGGTTTTTTCCAGCAGGGCCGGGTCGGTCACCAGGGACTCGTATTCCTCGGCATACATGAGGATGGGCACGGTGCCGATGTCATGCAGCAGCCCGGCCAGCAGACCCTGCTCCGGATCGACGCCCCGCGCGTGCTTGGCCAGCACGTAGCAGATGGAGGCAATTTCGATGCTGTGCTGCCAGAGGGTGTCCATGCGCTTTTTCAGCACCGAGGACTTGGCCTTGAACAGTTCCTTCAGGGTGAAGCTGGTGACCAGTTGCTTGGTGGTCTGCATGCCCAGCCGCACGATGGCCTGGGAGCTGGTTTCGAATTCCTTGGTGCCGCGGAACAGGGGGCTGTTGGCGGCCTTGATCAGCTTGGCGGCGATCACCGGGTCGGTATTCACGGCCTGCGAGATTTTCTTGGCGCTGTTAGTGCCTTCGTCGATCAGGCGGCGGATGCGCACGGCCACTTCCGGCAGCGACGGCAGCACCAGCTTGTTGTTGCGCAGGTCGGCGTAGATGTCCAGCAGCAGCTGCTTGTCTTCCGGCTGGTCCTCGCGCAGAGCCTTGCGCACTTCGTAACTGTCGGTAGGCGCTTCCCGCAGCAGGTTTTTCAGGTTTTCCAGATCCACCCGCAGTACGGCGGCCGACGAGTGCGCCACCACATTCACCGGCCGTGGCCGCTGCCGCGCCAGCGCCTTGAGCGCCTCCGGGCTGTTGGCCTGCAGGGTGTGCACCGGGTGCCCATCCGGCGGAATCAGGTCCAGTTCGCCCGCCAGCAGGAAATATTCCCAGCCGTCGGTGTCGCCGGCGTCGATCAGCGGTTCCCCGCCTTTCAGCTTCAGGATCTCGCTGTTGTTCACCAGCATGATGAGCTGCTGGTCGCTGAGGTGCTTGAGAAATTCGAACTGTTTGTACTGGGTGATATCCATGGCGGTCTGTCTGCGGCTGCGGCCGTGAAAGGGCTATTGCCTCAATTATAGGAAGCGATTGGATAAAGCAGTAATTTCGTACGTC
>CAZBII010000333.1:0-1938 GCA_964491665.1 uncultured Moraxellaceae bacterium | reverse complement strand
CGCCATGCCGGAATTGAACAGGCCCGCATTGAAAAAATACGGGCTCTTGCGGCCGGATTTCAGGGTGAACTCGCCGAAGCGCAGCACGTTCAGTTCGATCGCAAATTCGATGAAATTGCGTTGATACTGTTTCATGTATTCTCCGCTCATGGCTTACCAGCCCAATGCTTTCTGTTGCAGCTGGAACAGCTCGCGAATGCCCTTCTCCGCCAGATCCATCATCGCGTTCATTTCCTCGCGCTTGAAGGGTTCGCCTTCTGCCGTGCCCTGCACTTCCACCAGACCGCCGTGCTGCGTCATCACCACGTTCATGTCGGTTTCGGCGCCGGAATCTTCCGGATAATCCAGATCCAGCACCGGCGTGCCTTTGTACACGCCGACGGAAACAGAGGCGATCAGACGTTTCAGCGGATCATTCTTGACGCGGCCCTTGTTGAGCAGATGGGTGAGTGCATCCACCAGTGCGACACAGCCGCCGGTGATCGACGCGGTGCGGGTGCCGCCGTCGGCCTGGATCACGTCGCAGTCGATATAAATGGTGTTTTCACCCAGCAGTTTCAGATCCACTGCTGCGCGCAGCGAGCGGGCGATCAGGCGCTGGATTTCCAGGGTGCGGCCACCCTGCTTGCCGCGAGCCGCTTCACGGTCGTTGCGGGTGCCGGTGGCACGCGGCAGCATGCCATATTCCGCGGTGACCCAGCCCTGGCCGGTGCCTTTCAAAAAACGCGGCACGCTTTCTTCCACGCTGGCGGTGCAGATCACCTTGGTGTTGCCGAAGCACACCAGCACCGAACCTTCGGCGTGGCAGGTGTAGTTGCGGGTGATCTGGATGTCTCTGAGTTGATCGGGGGCACGGCCGCTGGGACGCATGGTGGGGCTCCTTGAGAAAATCACATCAAAATGACTGCGTGAGTCGTGCCGCGCAGAATCAGTTCTGCTGTTCCGTAGACCCTGCCGCAAAAGTGCCGCCAGTATACTCAAAATCGCCCGCCTTATCGGCCCTAAAATCCACCCCTGCCGGCAAGCCGGCCCCGCCTCTGCCAAACTTATGTAGAATAGCCGCCCAAGCCCACCCACCCCGCGCAGGAGCCACCGATGATCCGCAGCATGACCGCATTCAGCCGCAAGGAAATGAAAGCCCCGTGGGGCACCCTGTCGTGGGAACTGCGCTCGGTGAACCACCGCTACCTGGAAATTTCGCCGCGTCTGCCGGACACCCTGCGTGACCTGGAAAACCCCGTGCGCGAGAAGCTGCGCCAGGGCCTCGACCGCGGCAAGGTGGAATGCACCCTCAAGCTCAAGACTGAAAACGTCGTACCCGGCAAACTCGACATCAACGAACCCTTCGTCAAACAGCTGCTGGACGCGGCGCACCGCCTGGGCGCCCTGGCCGGCGACAGCGGCAGCCTCTCCACCGCCACCCTGCTCAACTGGCCCGGCGTCATCCAGACCCCGGAGGCCGACCAGAGCGAAATCCAGCAGACCGCCCTCGCCCTGTTCGAATCCACCCTGCAGGACTTCATCACCGGCCGCGAGCGCGAAGGCGCCGTCCTGCAGCAGATCATTCTGGAACGGCTGGACAAGATCGACGATCAGGTCGCCACCGTGCGCGGCCAGCTGCCCACCATCCTGCAGGGACAGAAAGACAAGCTGCTGGCCCGTCTGGCCGAACTCAATGCCGCTCCCGACAAGGACCGGCTGGAACAGGAACTGGTCTACATGGCGCAGAAAGCCGATGTCGACGAGGAGCTGGACCGCCTCACCACCCACGTCCGCGAAGTGCGCCGCAGCCTGAAACAGGGCGGCGCCTGCGGTCGCCGGCTCGACTTCCTGATGCAGGAACTCAACCGCGAGGCCAACACGCTGGGCTCCAAATCCGTCCACACCCTGACCACCCAGGTGGCGGTGGAACTGAAAGTGCTGATCGAGCAGATGCGC
>CAZBII010000332.1:0-1944 GCA_964491665.1 uncultured Moraxellaceae bacterium | reverse complement strand
GGTCGCCACTGCCGCAGCCAGACGCCCGCGCAGGTCGTCTCCGATTGGCACAGCCACGAAAGTCGGGAAACGCTTGCTTTCCCGCAGCGGCATCATCAGCCCATTAATGTAATCCGCCAGCTGCGCACGATCCTGCGCCGACAACTTTTTTGTCACCTGCTTCAGCGTCAGATGAATGGTTTTCTTGATTGCAGACACGCCACCCAGCACGATTTTTTTGCCCACACCGTTCAGCTGAACGGATTCAATCGGCGACAGGAAATACTGGTCCAGACACTCATCGGCAAACTGCGCCAGCAACGCGTACAGTTTTTCCGTCTGATCCCTGTCGCTTGCCGTCCCCAGCGACGCACGGTACTCATGATTGAGCTGATGAAGGGACTCGCTGGCGCCAAACCCGAGATACCACTGCTGGCTCATTGCAACACTCCAATACGGTGAAAAATGAGGCGCAATTTAACCAGAACCAGCCAACCGACCCAATGACCCCAGCGCCCGAAAATTCGGTTGGCATTATCAATTGCGCACTCAAACAAACCCGTTTTGTTTATTTCTGGAACAACCCGCTTCCCAGCTCCTGCTAAATTCTCACAATTTCATGTCAGCACCGGCAAAAGCTGCTATACATTTCAAAGCACAACTCTTCAAAGAAAAATAACAATCAGAAACAGGGAGCGACCATGCTGCAAGGTTACGTACACCCGGACTTTGGAAAAGTTGCCGATCTGCTCTCCCAACAGATTCCCCGCAACCGACCCGGCGGCGCCGCGCTGACGGTCTATCACAAAGGCCAGTGCGTGGTAGACATCTGGGGCGGCACCCGCAACCGCGACGGTGACGCCTGGCGCTCCGACACGCTGTCCCTGTCCTTCTCCACCACCAAGGGCGTCGCCTCAACCCTGCTGCACATCCTGGTGGACCAGGGCCTGCTCCACTACGACGACCCCATCAGCAAGCACTGGCCCGAGTTCGGGCAGAAATCCAAGCAACCCATCACCGTGCGCCAGCTGCTCTGTCATGAAGCCGGCCTCTATCACATCCGTCACATGATCGACGACGCGGAACAGATGATGGACTGGAATTTCATGGTGGGCGCACTCGAGCAGGCCAAACCGATTCACGAACCGGGTGCCACCAACGGCTATCACGCATTCACCTTCGGCTGGCTGATAGGCGAGCTGGTCCAGCGCGTGACCGGCAAGCCGTTTGGAATCGTGTTGCAGGAAAAACTGGCAGGACCGCTGGAACTGGATGGCCTCTATGTCGGCCTGCCGGAAACCCAGCTCAAACGTCGCGCCGAACTGGTCAACAGCATTGGCAAGGGCGCTCCCCGCATTCAGGCGGAAAGACAACTGCAAAAACTGGTGCTGCGCGCCGTCACGCAGGGGTTGAAAGTCGCCCGCATCGATCTGGACAAAACCATCGCCGCACTTGTGCCGAAGGGTGCACTGTATCTGGATTTCAACAGCCCGGACTTTGCCGCCGCCTGTATCCCGTCCGCCAACGGCATGTTCACGGCACGCTCACTGGCCAAGCTCTATGCCATGCTGGCCAACGGCGGCGAACTGGACGGCGTGCGCATCCTTTCGCGCGATGCCGTCAATCGCATCATGCAGATCCAGAACCGCACCATGGGCGAAGTCATACCTGTGCCCATGCACTGGCGACTGGGTTACCACCGCGTATTCGCCTTTGGGAACGCCACCCAGCACAGCTTCGGACACTTCGGCTTCGGCGGTTCTGGCGCCTGGGCCGATCCAATCCGCAACCTGTCCGCCGGCATGGTGCTCAACAGCGGCATTGGCACCCCCTTTGGCGACGCCCGCATGGTCAACATCACCGGCGCAATCGTAGGCTGCGCCGAAAAGCGCTACCTGATTTCCGACGCCGAGGACGTACGGGGAATCGGTCCGTTTTTCCCCCGCGACCGGCGAACCACCTATG
>CAZBII010000331.1:0-2019 GCA_964491665.1 uncultured Moraxellaceae bacterium | reverse complement strand
CATCCAGCCTTCCTTGAAGTTGGTCTTGATGTCGTTGCGGGCAATGGCGGCTGCCAGCACCGAGTCAGCACCTGCGGCGTTGAAGGCCAGCACGCTGGTCTCGCCGCACAGCTTCACGGCCGTGTCGGGCGAAATCACGAACGTGCTCTGCGTATCTTCTTCGCGGTTATAACCACGCGTGCCGGAGCCAGGAGTCACGCAAGCCTGCGTGCCAGCGGTGTTCAGGCTGGTGTTGGTACGGTTGAAGTAGTTGGTACCGCCAGTCCCAGCAGCGGTGGTGTCGCCAGCAGCTGTGTTGGCACGGAACAACAGACGGCTCGATACGGCAGCCGCATAGTCCAGGGCCACATGGTAGCGGCGCGTGGGCATGGAGAAGACCCAGTCGGTCGAGAAGCCGGCGTCGGTCAAGTACTCGTTGCTCACAGAAGCCGTGGCAATGGCTGCGCTCAGGGCGTTGGCCTGTGCGGCAGGGGCATCAGCAGTCACCGCGCCGGTATAAGGCGTGGACAGATCCGGGAAGTCATAGTTCGCGACATTACTCGCGAAGCCGGCGGAGGTCAGCAGCGGATCGGCAGTCAGCGTGTTGACAGCGCCGGCGGTGGGGGCGTCCGTCGTCTGGGGGAACCAGACGATGTTGCCTTGGGCGTTACCGCCAGTCGCGCGAACCGCCACGGCATCGCCGGAGTGCGATGCAAAACCGGCAACGTTCACCAGAACCCAGTTAGCAAACAGGTTGCCCGTGGGGTTGGCGTAGCCACGATTGGCAAAATCATTGGCATCGGTGCCGCCATTGTCGTTCAGGTCGTTCTCTTGCAGATCCATCACCGACTGCGTGCAGGGTGCAACACCGCCCACATGCTTGATAGCGGTGTACAGAGCGCTGTTGGCGCCGGAAGGACCGGTTCCAGGAGGAATGTCGGCGGTGTTCAGGATCTCGATGTAGCCTTCGCGGGTCTGGGCCTTGTCGGCATTCTGAACGCGGTGGGTCTTGAAGCGGCCGTTGTTGGCTGCCTTGATGTCTTGAGCGCTGGGCAGTGTGCAGCTGTTGTCGTTGGTCACCAGGCGCGAGAAACCGTCGGCATCAACGGCGACTTCGGCAGTCCACATATCAGCAGGCGACAGGTAGATGGTGATGTCGAACAGGTCGTCGGAGTTGGCGGCGCCGCGATAGCGCAGCTTGACAGCCTTGCCGTTCACCGTGTCAGTGTTGACGATGTTCAGCAGGGTCTTGTTGGTGCCCTGAGTCGAGAAATAAGGAACCAGCAGGGTATGGCCCACACCGGTAGGGGAAAGCTGAAGGCCGGTAGCGGACGAAGTACCCACGAGGACGGCCGCATTAGCAGCGCCGGCGGTCAGGCCACCAACCATGGCAGCAATGCTCAGGGCGAGAAGATTCTTTCTCATATGTGAACTCCAGTTAAAAGTTGAAAGCGCAACTACCAAGATTGATTACGCTCGCTGATGGTAGCACAGGCTTTTTGTGGTTTTGCGCCCGTTCCTCCCTGCGTCAAGCGTTGTCCTGAAAAAACAACATCCTTCTGCAAGCTGCTGATCCGGGGCGCGAATTGCTCCGCATTCCGATAGCAACCAGGGGCGGGTCGCGCGCAGTCTAACAAACCAAAATAGTGCGGAACGCTTTTTGATACAAGAACTGCGCATGAGGCTCTGGAAGGTGTTGTTTGTATGCACGCCCGCTTGCTGCAGATCAGGAGCGCCTACGCCGTGCGTTGCAATTGTTGCCGTCCGTCGCCTGCTGCCGCGGGGTGGTAGATGCGCCGGTGCACAGTGGCTGCGCAGGACAGGGGGGTGCGCGGCAGCCAGCAGGTGTGGCGTGGTTCGTAGGCGGGGTGGAAGTAGGGATCGACCTGTGCGATCCAGGCCTGCCAGCGTGCCAGGAAGGCGGCCGAGTCCTCGGGATGGGGGTCGTAGCCCTCGGCCTTGCCGCGCGTGAGCGATTCATGGTGCAGCAGGGTGGCGCGTGGGCTGTACAGGATGCGCCAGCCGGCCTCCGGGTGCTTC
>CAZBII010000330.1:0-2026 GCA_964491665.1 uncultured Moraxellaceae bacterium | reverse complement strand
TCACCCGGCTGGCGAAGTTGAAGAAGGCCGACATTGCCAGCGAAGCCGAACGGCTGGCCGATGGCACCGGATGGATGCCCGCCGTTTTCAAAGTCGAAGGCACCGACGACACCACGGCGCAGGATGAGCCGCAGGACGTGACGGACGACGAACTGGAAGCCATCGACCACGCCGACCAGCAGCAGGCCCACGCACTCGCCGCATGACTCTGCACCGATGAGCGCCCCGGTTCCGACCGGGGCGCATCACGTTGAGGATGCCGCCCATGAGCCACATTCCCACGAACCGGTCCCGCATGGGCGCAACCTATGCGCCCGGTACGGTACGCGCCCGCCGCTGGAACGGCACAGGCGACGTGCGCGGCTACCGTCCGCCTCGCGGCTGGACGGCCCGCGCCGATCTGACAGACATTCATCCCATCACAGGCCGCGCCTTGCCGCGTGCTGTGTGGTGGATTGTCGAGACGAAGGAATAACCCGATCAGCACCGCGCCCAGGCCGTTCCGACCTGGGCGCGGTGGAAAGCAAATCCGGGCGCGGCAGTGACCGCGCCCGGTGTCATCCATGCCCCAAATGTCCATGCTGCTGCTTTAAAATTTCCCGGACTGACTGGCACCTTATGTGTCGGCCTAAATCAACAAGGGAAAGCAATGGGAACATATCGGATCGCTCAGGTTTGTCCTAACGGGCATGTCGCAACCACAGCCGCCGATCAGAATCCTGAGCTTCGAGAGGCGTTCTGCTCTCAATGCGGCGAAGCGACCATCATGCAGTGCCCTTCGTGCAGTGCGCCCATTCGTGGTGATTACCACGTCGAAGGCGTTTTCGGCTTCGGTGGCGAATATGAACCTCCATCGTTCTGCCACAACTGCGGTAGCCGGTTCCCTTGGACTGAACGCAAGATCGCTAGCGCTGTTGAGCTAGTGGAGGTGGGTTCGGAGCTGTCGCTGGAGGAGGTTCAGCAGTTCCGTGACGATTTGACTGAACTGACCAAAGACAGCCCCAAGACTCAAGTTGCATCCCTTCGATTCAAAAAGGTGATGGCAAAGGTCAGCACTTCGGTCGCGTCTGGCGTGCGTGACATAGTCGTTGATGTACTCAGCGAAGCAGCTAAGAAAGCTATTTGGGGAGCTTAAAAGGAATGTCGATGACTATTGACGAAATTAAGAATTGCCTCCAAGCGGGCGGGTTCCAGATTGCAAATGAGACGGCGCTACCGAATGGCACAGGAACACAACTTCGCCTGCAAAATGAGGCCATCGTTAACAGCTACCACACAGGCAAATTCAATGTTCAAGGGAAGAACCAAAATGCTGTGAAGGAGTGCCTTGGAGTGCAGCCTGCACAGGCAGCGGTAGCCGCCGCTCCACAAAACGGTGTAGCTGCTAAGCCAATGCTCAGCAAGGTTTTTGTGGTCTATGGACATGACAATGCTGCTCGTACCGAGCTTGAGGCGATGCTGCGTCGTTGGCGACTTGAGCCATTGATATTGGATCAGCTTCCATCAGAAGGTCAGACCATCATCGAGAAGTTGGAGAAATACACGGCAGAGGTGAAGTTTGCCGTGGTGCTCGCTACACCTGACGATGAGGGGTACCGTGCAGGACACGAGGACGAAAAAGCCTTCCGCGCGCGTCAAAACGTTGTGATGGAACTGGGCATGATGCTCACACTGCTCGGGCGCAGGAATGTCGCCATTCTCATGAAGCAACAGGACGACATGGAGCGCCCATCAGATATCCAAGGGTTGCTCTACATTCCGTTCAAAGACAACCTGCAGAAGGATGCGGGTCTATTGCTCGCCAAGGAAATGCAGGCGCAAGGCTATCCAATCGCTTTGGCAAACCTATAGTCCACTACAAGCTGAATTTTCTGGAATAAGAATCGACACTTCTCACCATTTCAGAATCAGCTTCTTGCTTCTCAGATATTTGTGCGTGTCGGCGCGATGCGCCGCCGGGCTTTACGGGCTACGCCCCGTGCCGACTTCGTCGTCACGGCCATTCGGCTTCAATCCCTCACGCCTT
>CAZBII010000329.1:0-2049 GCA_964491665.1 uncultured Moraxellaceae bacterium | reverse complement strand
CCCTGGTCCGGCGTGCTGGTCAACCGGCGCAAGGACAACTCCCTGTATCTGGCGGAACTGACCGTCGCGCCAGTACTCAGCGAAGCCGGCGAAACACTGTATTACCTCGGCATGCATCGCGACTCCAGCGATCTCCACGAACTGGAACAACGGGTCAGCAACCAGAAGCAGATGATTGAAGCCGTGGTAAATTCCGCGCCGGTGGCGATGGTGCTGCTGGACCAGGAAGACCACATCGCACTGGTCAATCCCAGCTTTCGCGCACTGGCAGCAGAGCTGGCGCCGGACCAGCCCATGGATGCCGCCGTTGCCACCCTGCGCGCCAGCCTGGGCGAACACTTCACTGCCCTGCGCGAGCACGGCGACCGGATCTCCAGCCAGGAAATCAGCTTTGATCTCGGCGGCTACTCACAACGCTGGTACGCCTGCCACGGCATATCCATCCAGCTGGAAGACGAGCGCGCCGATCATTTTTTCAATCAGCCGGAAGCACGCTATCTGCTGCTGTCCATCAACGACATCACCGAGCTGCGCCAGCGCCAGCAGGATTCGCATCTCAATGCGCTCAAGGCGCTGATGGCGGAGGAAGAACTGCTGGAGGGCATGCGCGAAACCTTCAACGGCGCGATTCATCGCCTGCAGGGACCGGTGAACCTGATCGGCGCGGCGCTGAAAATGCTGCAACGCCGGCTGGGCGAACAGGCGGAGAATGATCCGGTGCTGCTGGCCATGCAGGAAGCACAGAAAGCCGGGCTGGAAGCACTCGACAGTCTCAGCGCATCGATACCGGTTTGTCCCGAGGAAGCAAAACTGCCAGTCAACATCAACCAGCTGATCCGGGAAGTCATCAGTCTTTCCATCGACAAGCTGCTGGCACAAGGCATCGTGGTGGACTGGAAGCCCGCCATGCGCCTGCCGTGGGTGATGGGGCGCGAAGGCCGGCTGCGCAGCATTCTGAAACAGCTGCTCGACAACGCCATAGAAGCCATGAGTGGTCGCAACATCAGCCAGCGCGAACTGCTGATCAGCACACACGTTGAAAAGCAGGTGGTGCGTATTGAAATCAGCGACTCCGGTCCCGGCATTCCCGCAGAACTGACCTACAAGGTTTTTGAACCCTTCTTCAGCACCAAGCCGCCGCACAAGGGATGTCGCGGCATGGGTCTGCCCATGGTGCAGGAAATCGTCGCGGAACACGCCGGCACCGTGTATATCGACACGGCCTATCGCAATGGTTGCCGCATGGTGGTCGAGCTGCCGTTTTCAGCCGCCGCCTGAACGCAACGCAGCCCTGGAGTGAACCTGCATTATGAGTCCATCGATGAGCCTGCGCCCCGCACCACGATCCATCAGCCGCTCCGAGTTGTTCGAACGGGAAGTCAACGCCCTGTGCCAGATCTCCCGCATCCTGTGTCGCTCGCAACAGATCGAGGAAACCCTCTCGCAGGTGCTGGCCGTACTGCACAATGAAGCCGGCATGGAACACGGCCTGGTCACCGTTTCCGACTCTGAGCACAGCAGCCTGCAGATCAGTGCGATTCACAGTGAAAACGAATCCATCACCCGCGCGTCCGGCTCTGTGCGCTACCGCATCGGCGAAGGCATCATTGGTGGCATTCTCAAGCATGGCAACAGTATTGTGCTCGGACGCATTTCCTCCGAACCGCGCTTTCTCGACCGACTGGCGCTCTATGATCTGGAACTGCCTTTTGTCGGCGTTCCCATCCGAAACGCGGAAGGCACCACCATCGGCGTGCTGGCCGCACAGCCGCAATCCCCCGCTGACGACCTGCTGGCCGACCGCGCGCGCTTCATGGAAGCCGTGGCCAACCTGCTGTCACAAACCGTGCGGCTGGCCGTCAATGTCGAGCGCGGTGAACAGCTGGCGGATGAACGCGACGAGCTGCGCCGGGAAGTGCGCGCCAAATTCGGTTTTGAAAACATGGTGGTGGGACACACGCCCGCCATGCGCCGCGTGTTTGACCAGATCCGCCGCGTCTCCAAATGGGACAGCACCGTTCTCATCCTGGGAGAGTCCGGCACCGGCAA
>CAZBII010000328.1:0-2051 GCA_964491665.1 uncultured Moraxellaceae bacterium | reverse complement strand
TCGTGCGCATCGTGCGCAAGATCGCGCAGTACTTCTTCCCGCAGCGCCAGACCCAGGTCATGAACGAAGGCTGGGCCACCTTCTGGCATTACACGCTGCTGAACCAGCTGTATGAAGACGGCAAACTCACCGACGGTTTCATGCTGGAATTCCTGCAGTCGCACACTGCGGTGATTTACCAGCCGCCGTTCCACAGCAAGTTCTACAGCGGCATCAATCCGTACGCCCTGGGTTTCAACATGATGCAGGACATCCGCCGCATCTGCGAAAAACCCACCGACGAAGACAAAAAATGGTTCCCGGAAATCGCCGGCAGCAACTGGAACGAAACGCTGCAGTTCGCCATGCAGAATTTCAAGGATGAAAGTTTCATCCAGCAATTCCTGTCGCCGCGCCTGATCCGCGAGTTCAAGTTTTTCTCGATCATGGACGACGATGCCAAGCGCGAACTGGAAATCACCGCCATCCACGACGATCCCGGCTACCGCTACATCCGCGAGAAGCTGTCGCAGCAGTACAACCTGTCGATGAACGAACCCAACATTCAGGTGTTCAACGTCAATATCCGCGGCGACCGCTCGCTCACCATGCGGCATGTGCGCCACAACCGCCGCCCGCTGGAGAAGGAATCCGCCGAGGAAGTGCTGAAGCACCTGCGCCGGCTGTGGAAGTTCGACGTGCATCTGGATTCGGTGCAGGACGACAAGGTGATGGAAACCTTTCACTGCCGCGAGAGCGGTTTCGAGGTCGGCACCCCCGACCCGGACAAGGAACTGGCACTGATCCAGCAGGCCTGAATTCCAGCAGTCTGAACACCCCCGCCCCTCGCCCACCCGCCGGCCCCGCGCCGGCGGTGCTGCCTCTGACGACAGATCATTAACCAGAATGAACAATCTGCCGCCAGGCCCCTGTGACCATCTGGTCCAAGGGGTGCCCGAATTGATAGGATACGGCTTCTTTTGCAGGGGGAATTCCGGCTCCCCGCCGGAACATCAGCACTTCACATCAACCGAATAACAGGTGTTTTCATGAGTTCCATGCCTCTCGATATCAAGCAGATCAACCAGATGACCACCGGCTCCATCCCGCTGGCCAAAGCTGCCGGCGCCGAACTGATCGAACTGGAGCGCGGCCGCGTCAAGATGCGCATTCCCTTCGAAGGCAACCAGAACCACGTCAACATCATGTACGCCGGTTCGCTGTTCACCATCGCTGAACTGCCCGGCGGCTCGCTGTTCTTCAGCGCTTTCGACGTGACCAAGTGCTACCCGATCGTCACCGAAATGTCGATCAAGTTCCTGAAGCCCGCCAAAACTGCCGTCACCGTGGAAGCGACCCTGAGCGACGAAGAAATCGAGCGCGTGAAGAGCGAAGTCGCCGAGAAGGGCAAATCCGTGTACATCCTGAACCTGGAACTGAAAGACGAGAGCGGCGAAGTGGTTGCGACGACTTCCGCCCGTTATCAGGCCCGTGCACACGGCCGGTAAGCGTTTGCAAGGTTAACGCCCGCGGTTCTCACCGTTTTGCGGGCACGGAGGGCAACCCACAAGGTTGCCCTTTTTATTGGCGGAATGTTTGGAAAGGTTGGTTCAGGCGTGATACGGAGCGGACAGCTCGTGTACTGCGTCCACAAACACCTTGGCCTTGGCCGGATCGGCATCCAGCGCAATACCGTGGCCCAGATTGAACACGTGGCCGTTGCCCTGGCCGAAGCCCGCCAGAATGCGGCCCACTTCAGCGCGAATGTCCTGCTCGGATGCATACAGCACAGACGGGTCCATGTTGCCCTGCAACGCGATGCGATCGCCGACACGGGCGCGTGACGCGGCGATTTCGTTGGTCCAGTCCAGGCCAGCGCAGTCGCAGCCGGTGTTGGCAATCAGTTCCAGCCACTGCGCGCCGTTCTTGGTGAACAGGATCACCGGCACGGTGCGGCCATCATGCTCGCGGATCAGGCCTTTCACGATCTTTTCCATGTAGCGAAGCGAAAAATCCTGATAGCAGCGGGTGCTGAGTACACCACCCCAGGTATCGAAAATCTGCACCGCCTG
>CAZBII010000327.1:0-2080 GCA_964491665.1 uncultured Moraxellaceae bacterium | reverse complement strand
ACCGCCGCCACGCTGCTGGTGAGCACCACGCGTTTAACGGAATCGGTGCGGTTCACGGCTTCCAGCACGTTGCGGGTGCCTTCCACCGCCGGCCGGATCAGCGCTTCATGCGCGCTTTTGAAACCGCGCACCACAAATGGCGAAGCGGTGTGAATCACCACTTCACAGCCCTGCATGGGCGCGTCGAAGCTGGCCTTGTCCAGCAGGTCGGACTTGAACAGTTTCAGCGTGCCCTGCGGCGCGGCGGCGGCAATCTTCTGCAGCGGCCCGACCGTCTTTTCGTTGTTGGGATCGCGCACGGTGCCGTGCACGGTGCAGCCCTGCTCCAGCAGCAGCCGCACAATCCAGTTGGCAATGTAACCGGAAGCGCCGGTAACCATGACCGGGCGGGATTTATCGATGATTTGTTCCATGGGACGACACCTTCACGCGAGTGGACTGGCCGTCACCTTATGCGATGCCCGGTGGGTGGGCAAGTGCCCCAGGGGTGCCGCAACGGCCAGACGCGGCTATTCCCCCGCCGGCAGTTGCACCGTGACCCGCAACCCGCCTTCCGGCCGGTTTTCAAAATGCATCTGGCCCTGGTAACTGGCCACCACATCGGCGCAGATGCCCAGCCCCAGGCCAGAGCCGGCCACGCTTTCATCCAGACGCACGCCACGGCGCTGGATATTCTGCAGGGCCGGCTCGGGAATGCCGGGGCCATCGTCTTCCACCCGGACAAGCCAGCCGGCCGCGTTTTCCTGCAGCGTGGCCTGCACTGAACGGGCGCCATACTTGCAGGCGTTGTCCAGCAGGTTGCCCAGCAGTTCCAGCATGTCGTCGCGATCCTGCGGCAATACCAGCGTGTCGGGATATTCGGCTTTCAGTGCGCAGTGCGGGTAGATTTTCTGCAGCACTTCCAGTAGACCGGGCAGTTCGTCGCGCACCACCGTCTGGCGACCCGGCGACGACATGCCCACGATGCGCGCCCGTTTCAGCTCCCGCTCCACCATGCGGGTGATGTCGCTGAGCAGGCCCTGCAGTTCGCGGGCAGAATCTGCGGGCAGCGCTTCTGTCAGCAAGCGCAGGCGCGCCAGCGGACGCTTCATTTCGTGCGCCAGATTGCCCAGCGCATTGCGGGAACGGGACACGCGCTGTTGCAGACGCTCCAGCAGACGTTCGATTTCCGCCACCAGCGGCTGCACTTCCAGCGGCACCTGCTGCGGCAGCGCGCTGCGATCACCGGTACGCAAGCCCCGGATCGCATCGCGCACGAAATCCAGCTGCGCAAAACCACGCTTCAGAATCCACTGCTGCACCAGCAACAGCAGTACCAGTGCCGCCAGCAGCACCAGCGCCGCCCACAGTGCATAACGCAGACTGGTCTGCTGCAGCGTGCGGATATCTTCCGCCACCCACACAGTGAGCAGCACGTCGTTCTTGCGGAATGCCTCGCTCCACATCAGCCAGCGCTCGTCGCCCAGGCCGTCACGGTAGTCACTCCAGCGGGCGCCGGATTCCAGCACCGGCATGGCAAACTCAAAATCCCACAGCGAGCGACTGCGCAGATCCGTATCTGCCGCCACCACACGATAGTAATGCCCCGAACCAACCCGGCCGTACGTGGCCGACAGCCGCGCCGCATCCAGCTGCCACTGGCCGTCAGTGTCCTGCTGCAGCGCCACGATGATGCTTTCGGCGTCATGCTGCAGACGCGACAGCACATATTCGTGAATGATCTGCTGCACGCCGGCATGCACAAGCGCCAGCAGACCGGCCAGCGTCAGCAGCAGGGTCAGCAGCATGTTGCGGCGCAACTGCCGCTGCAGTGAACTCATGGCGCCGGAGTCCGCAGCCGGTAACCCTGGCCGCGCCGGGTTTCAATGAAATCCTTGCCGAAATACTGGCGCAGACGATTCACGTACACTTCGATGACGTTGCTGTCCTTCAACTGATCTTCCTCGTAAACGTGTTCGCTCAGTTCGGTTTTGGAATGAAAGCGCTCGGGGTGCAGCATCAGATAACGCAGCAGACGGAATTCGATGGCGGTGAGCTGCACGGTTTTACCATCCTCGCAACGGGCGCACTGGTGATCGAC
>CAZBII010000326.1:0-2108 GCA_964491665.1 uncultured Moraxellaceae bacterium | reverse complement strand
CACCCTGACCACCCAGGTGGCGGTGGAACTGAAAGTGCTGATCGAGCAGATGCGCGAGCAGATCCAGAATATCGAGTAGCCCGCAGCGGCTATACTTGAACAATTACGCCCATTAACACCGACTGACCCGAAAGGCCCCGCATGCAAGGCACCCTGTTCGTCGTATCCGCCCCCTCCGGCGCCGGCAAGACCAGCCTGGTGAAGGCGCTGGTGGACTCCACCCCCAACATCCATGTCTCCGTGTCCCACACCACCCGCCCCCAGCGTCCCGGCGAGGAAGACGGCGTGAACTACCACTTCGTCAGCCAGGACCGGTTCGCCGCCATGATCAATGACAGCGCGTTTCTGGAGCAGGCCGAGGTGTTCGGCAACCTGTACGGCACCAGCAAGGACACCGTTGCAGCCAAGCTCAAGGCCGGCGTGGACGTGGTACTGGAAATCGACTGGCAGGGCGCCCAGCAGATCCGCCGCCAGGCCCCTGAGGCCGTCAGCATCTTCATCCTGCCGCCCTCGCGCCAGGTGCTGGAGCAGCGCCTGCTGGGCCGGGGCCGCGATCCGGTGGAAGTCATCCGCAAGCGCATGGCCCAGGCCAACGAGCAGATATCCCACCATGTGGAGTTCGACTACCTGATCATCAACGACGATTTCGACAAGGCGCTGAAGGAGATGCAGGCCGTCGTCCTGGCCCAGCGCCTGCGCATTCTCAAGCAGTGCGACCGGCATTCCACCCTCATCAAGTCGCTGCTGTCCTAGCACAGCCCTTGTCAGGACGCGCGAAACCAGTAAACTAGGCGGCTTGCCTTAAAATCCAACCGAGGTAGAACAATGGCACGGGTTACCGTTGAAGACTGTCTGGGCAAAGTAGACAACCGATTCTCGCTGGTGCTGGTGGCTGCCCGCCGCGCCCGCCAACTGGCCACAGGTGGCAAAGACCCCTACGTGCAGTGGGAAAACGACAAACCGACCGTCGTGGCCCTGCGCGAAATCGCCGAAGGCTATGTGGACCAGTCCATCCTGAGCCGCAAGCCGGAGCCGAAGGAATACAAGGAACCCGTTTCCTTCCGTCACGCCTTCTCCGCCATTCCGGATGACGACGACGAATAAGTTTCCGCCCGGTTTCACACCCTTCTCACAGGCGCTCAATCCTTTTACACTGGCATGAACAAGAGGGATTGGGCGCTTGCAAACAGTTGAAACACTTATAGAAAAACTGCACTACCTGCCACCGGAAGTGGCGGAGGACGTGCGTCGCGCCTACCATTTTGCCGAAGCCGCACACGAAGGCCAGTACCGCCGCAGCGGCGACCCTTACATCATCCATCCGCTGGCCGTTTCCAAGATCCTCGCCGACATGCACATGGACGCGCAGAGCCTGCAGGCCGCCCTGCTCCATGACGTGATTGAAGACACCCCCGTTTCCAAGGAAGCCCTCACCGACGCCTTCGGCACCATCGTCGCCGACCTGGTGGACGGTGTGTCCAAGATCGGCGCCATCAAGTTCGAATCCAAGGCCGAGGCCCAGGCGGAAAACTTCCGCAAGATGGTGCTGGCCATGACGAAAGACATCCGCGTGGTGCTGGTGAAGCTGGCGGACCGTCTGCACAACATGCGCACCCTGGGCGTGCTGCATCCGCAGAAGCGCCGCCGCATCGCCATTGAAACGCTGGAAATCTACGCCCCCATTGCCAACCGCCTCGGCATGAACAACATCCGGGTGGAGCTGGAAGACCTCTGCTTCACCCACATGTACCCGATGCGCGCCGCCCGCATCAAGAAGGCCATCAAGGCCGCCCGTGGCAATCGCAAGGACATGGTGACGAAGATCCAGGACGCGATCACCAACCGCATCGCCCGCGACGGCCTCACCGCCCGGGTCGTCGGGCGCGAGAAGCACCTGTACAGCATCTACAGCAAGATGAAGACCCAGCGCAAACCGTTCAACGAGATCATGGACGTGTACGGTTTCCGCATCGTCGTCGACTCGGTGGACATGTGTTATCGCGTGCTGGGCGCCGTGCACAATCTTTACAAGCCGGTGCCGGGCCGTTTCAAGGATTACATCGCCATTCCCAAGTCGAACGGCTACCAGTCGCTGCACACCACGCTGG
>CAZBII010000325.1:0-2162 GCA_964491665.1 uncultured Moraxellaceae bacterium | reverse complement strand
AGTGTATGTTGTCGGTGACTTATCCTCGGGCCACTGGACCGACAAGGAAACGGGTGAATCCCGTTCGCGCCCAGAGCTGCGCGTCGCGCTGATTTTTCCCGATCTGCGCAGCCTGGAATCATTCCGTTACAAGGCTCGCTCGCAAGCGCAAAATGCTCGGGAATCTGCACCAGAAAGCAACATACCGCCAGCTGCTCCAGCGGACTATGAACAGTACGAAAGCGCCGCTGATCCCACCCAGGACACCGACATTCCGTTTTCCAATGGCGTGCATCCTGTTGTGGGAGCGGACTCCGCACCGGACAACGACAAGTCACGGGGCAAAAAACGAAGCGAGGCCTGATGGGTTGTTGATCGTCATCTACGCCCGGCAGGGCAGTCCTGAACATCAAGGTGTGAGGTTTGCGATGAAGCTGATGATTGTGGAATCGCCCGGTAAGTTAAAAAAAATACAATCCCTGCTGGGCGCAGGCTGGACGGTGAAAGCATCCGTTGGCCATGTGCGTGATCTACCCGTCAACGACATAGGCATTGATGTCGAAAACAGATTTCGTCCGCACTATGTACTGACTGAGCGTGGTGCCAGCGTAGTGAAACAGCTGCGGGCATGTGCCAAGGAAGCTGAGGTTATTTATCTGGCCACTGATATGGATCGTGAAGGGGAGTCCATAGCCTGGCATTTGAAAGTTGCACTCGATCTGAAAACCTATCAACGCATTACATTTGCCGAAATCAGCAAATCCGCCCTCCAGAAAGCCCTGACGCATCCACGTCAGCTAAATATGGACCTGGTGGCGGCACAGGAATCAAGACGGGTGCTGGACCGTTTGGTGGGATATCGAGTATCGCCCGTGGTGAGCACGGTATTTAACCGCCGAGGGCTGTCTGCTGGCCGGGTACAAACACCGGCACTTGGTCTGGTGGTCGGACGCGAACTGGCCATTCGCACCTTTGTTGCCCAGGACTATTTTGATGTCTATCTCATATTTTCAGCCGAGGCGGGAAGAGCGGGAAACACCTGGTGCGCAAAATGGCAACCGCAGAACCTGCTGGCGGGAAAGCAGACCCATTGGATGGATCGGGCGTTTGCCCAGCAAGTAGCGCAAGTGCGCACTGTGCTTGTAGATCAATACAGGGCCGAGCCGGAATTGCGCCGGCCACCGGCACCCTTCATCACGTCCACGCTGCAGCAAGCCGCCAGCGTGGCGCTGAAGCTATCTCCCGCCAACACCATGAAACTGGCCCAAACCCTGTACGAACAAGGCCTGATCACTTACATGCGCACAGACAATCCCAATCTGTCGGAGGATGCCGTTCAGATGGCGCGGCAATGGCTGTCTGCCAATGGGTACGCCCAGGATATCGCCAAGGACATTCCCCGCTGGGCATCCAAAGACGGCGCACAGGAAGCACATGAAGCCATCCGCCCCACCGATTTCAATGTACAAAACATTCACACTCTGGATGTCCCGGATGTGCGTTCACTGCAGGCGCTGTATGACCTGATCCGGCTGCGGGCTCTGGCCACCCAGTTGAAACCCGCCGAATATGATACCCAGACGCTGAACCTGTCGGCACAACTCGATTCCAAAACGCTCCGGTTTGTGGCGCGGGCACGAGCGCTGCGTTATCCAGGCTGGTTGCGAATGATGTCTGCGGATCGTACTGAACTGGAAGACTCACGGAACGACAATGACGCCGAGATGGCAAGCCACGGCCTTCCGATCAATCTGACGTTGCCGGTGCTGGCGCCGGGACAAACGATCAGCTCCAATCGCGGCCAGGTCGTGACGTGCAAGACCAAGCCCCCGGCACGCTACAGCGAGGCGTCTCTGGTCAGGGCGCTGGAATCCGAGGGCATTGGCCGCCCCTCGACGTATGCCGCAATCATGCAGGGGCTGCTGAATCGGGGATACATGGAGATAATAAGCTGTCAACTGCACGCAACCGAGCTGGGAATTGCGCTGTTTGAGGTACTGCAGCACTGCGCATTTGCGCAGGTAACTTACACCGCGAGCATTGAGGAACGCCTAGATCGCATCGCACATCAGCAAGAGACCTTTCTGGCCGTGGTGGGTGATGTGAATCGCCAGCTGGACGGTGAAATCCATCATCTGGCAACACAAAAGCGGGTGCTGCCCGAATCCGCTATGTCGGCACCC
>CAZBII010000324.1:0-2245 GCA_964491665.1 uncultured Moraxellaceae bacterium | reverse complement strand
TCATCGCGATCATGACTGTTTTAAAACGGAGAGAGAGTTTACGCATACTGAACATCACGTACCCTCCTGATCCCGGTAAACCTTGCGCGCAATTTCCAGCAGCTGCGCGCGAATGGTGAGATCCTGGCCTTTGGCGTTCACCAGGTTGACTTCAATGCGCACCCTGCGCCGTTCGTCCAGTACAAAACCGATGGTGCCGTCACTTTTGGCAAAACCGGTGGTCTCTCCCACGATCAGCGTGGGTGTTTTCAGTTCCCGCACCACCTTGCGCGACAGGGCATAGTCCACCGACTTGGTGATGAACAGAATGTGGCAATCCTGTCCGCTGCCGTGGGGGGATAGCAGGCGCACCGCGATGTTGCGATTGCGGGATTTTTTATCTTCCAGCGTGTGAGCCGATTCGGTCGACGGCAGGTCGCCCATGATGCAGATGTTCAGCGGAGCGGTTTCACTGGCGAAGGCACTGTCGGGCCAGCTGACAAATTTGGTGAAGTTGTAGAGGTAGACGATCTTGACGTCGTATTCGCCAGGTACGTTGGCCTGGGGGACACTGGAGGCGAACAGCAGCCACAATGCGATCACGCATCGGAACCAATACTGCTTGTTTGGGCCCGGCTGTTTCATCGAGTCGTAGTCCGCTTCCCTGTTCCGATCGAGAGTCTTGTGCTGTTGGGGCTGAAGTCGTTTTTACAGTGTAATGTGCAATCCCGTTTTTGCAAAAGTTACAACGGGTTAGGTTGCCAAAAGTTCTTACAGCTCGGTCAGCAGCAGGACCTGGATTTCGAGGATCAGGGCACGCAGATCCTCGCGGCCGGGGCGGGGCAGGGCGTGCAGCCTGCCCAGCAGCCCGAAATAGGCGATCTTCGCCAGCTTGGCCCCCTTGTCCGGCGAACCGATGAGCGTGCTGTACAGCTGGGTGATGTGGCCCAGCCGGGTTGCGTCCACCTGCTCCAGACGCTGACGCACCCGATCGTTGGTGAAAGCCCACTGGCGCACGGCAATCTCCAGGTCCACATCCGCATTCCACGCGGCTTCCAGCAGCATGGCCATTTCCGCCGCCGGGTCAGGGGCCGAATCGTGCACCTGGGTCAGTACCGACAGGGTGTGGGTCCGCTCCCACGCCTCCAGCAGCTGCTCGATGTAGTCATCCATGTTGCGAAAGTGGTGATAGAACGAGCCCCGGGTAACGTCCAGTCTCCGGGCCAGCTTCTCGCCGGAGATCGCCGCCGGGCCTTCGTTACGTAACTGGTTGATACCGGACTGGATCCAGTCTTCCTTTCTTACCTGCGCCATTTGCCTGCTTTCCGACCAAAAACATACAGGGTTGTATTGCCCAGATAGTCTGCTTATTCTGTAAACCATGCAACATTTGGCAGTCGTTTATTTGTTCTCCTTCAAACAAGAAAGAGGTGCGGGATCATGTCAACACATGCAGAAGCCTTTGGCGTGGCGGAGCAGGGCGTTCAGTACAAGCAGATACCTGGAGACAGCGGTTTACCGATCATCGGCCACACCCTGAGTACGGTGCTGGACCCGATCGGATTCGCCCGCAAGCGCTACCATAAATACGGCGACATTTCCTGGGCTGATGTGCTCGGCCTGCGCATGGTGAGCATGATCGGTCCCGACGCCAACCAGTTCGTCTTCCAGAATCGTGGCGACCTGTTTTCCAACAACCAGGGCTGGGATTTCTTCATCGGCAAGTTCTTCCATCGTGGCATCATGCTCCTTGACTTTGAAGAGCACCGCCATCACCGCCGCATCATGCAGAATGCTTTCAAGAAGCCGGTACTGGTGGAGTACCTGAAGGAAATGAATGACCCGATTGCGCGCGGCATCCGGCGCTGGCAGCCCTCGAAAGAGTTCCACATTCTCACCCATATCAAGAAGCTGACACTGGATCTGGCGACTGAAGTGTTCATGGGTGAAAAACTGGGGCGCGAGGCGGACGATATCAACAAGGCATTTGTCGACACCGTGCGTGCCGGGTCGTCGCCGATCCGTTTTGCGCTGCCAGGCAGTCGCTGGAAAAAAGGTCTGGACGGACGCAAGGTGCTGGAGAAATTTTTCCATGCGCGGGTGGCTGCCAAGCGCAAGAGCGACGCCAACGATCTGTTCAGCCAGCTGTGTCGTGCGGAAACCGAAGATGGCCAGCGTTTTTCCGATGATGACGTGGTGAACCACATGGTGTTCCTGATGATGGCGGCGCATGACACGTCCACCATCACGCTGTCCACCATGTTCT
>CAZBII010000323.1:0-2249 GCA_964491665.1 uncultured Moraxellaceae bacterium | reverse complement strand
GCTTGCGGCGACGGTCGATACGCACAAACACCAGATCTTTCGGATCGAACTCGAAGTCCAGCCAGGAGCCGCGGTAAGGAATGATACGGGCGGAATACAGCAGCTTGCCGGAAGAGTGGGTCTTGCCGCGGTCATGATCGAAGAACACACCGGGAGAACGGTGCAGCTGCGACACGATGACGCGCTCGGTGCCATTGATAACAAAAGTGCCGTTGTCGGTCATGAGCGGAATTTCGCCCATGTACACTTCCTGCTCCTTGATGTCCTTGATGGCCTTGTTGGACGAGTCCTTGTCATAAATGATCAGACGGATCTTCACCCGCAGCGGCGCGGAATAGGTCGCACCACGCATCTGGCACTCGTGCACATCGAATACCGGAGTACCCAGAATGTAATCCACGAATTCCAGCGCAGCATTGCCGGAATAGCTCTGAATCGGGAACACAGACTTGAACGCGGCCTGCAGGCCCTCGTCGATCCGGTCTTCAATTGCTGCATCAAGTTGAAGGAATTTGCGATATGAATCCAACTGGATGGCCAAAAGGTATGGCACTTCCATCGCATCTGTGAGTTTACCGAAGTCCTTACGGATTCTTTTCTTTTCGGTGAAAGAATATGCCATCTGAGTTCCTCAGTTTTTTCACTCTGCAAAATCTAGATTTTGCCAGTTCGAAGTTTTTAACTTCGTGTTGATCCCGCCCGGGGGTTTAGCCAGAACAGATCTTCGACAACAGGTCCTGATTCTGTTCCTTGCTTCGGCGCCTCACCTTGCAAGAAAGTGCCGGCACCTGAATTCAGATTGTCTAACCGTTGAGAGTAAGCCTCTGAACGGCAAAAGGCCGGTGGCCAATGCCACCAGCCCCGTCAGCAAATTGCGTCAGAAAACGCAGACTTGCCAAGCTATTACTTGATTTCCACTTTAGCGCCGGCTTCTTCCAGCTCTTTCTTCATCTTGGCAGCTTCGTCCTTGCTCACGCCTTCCTTAACAACAGCAGGCGCGCCTTCCACCATGTCTTTGGCTTCTTTCAGACCCAGACCGGTGATGCCACGAATTACCTTGATTACGTTAACCTTGTTTTCGCCGAACGCAGCCAGAACTACGTTGAATTCGGTCTTCTCTTCAACCGGAGCAGCAGCAGCGGCAGGGCCAGCAGCAACAGCAACGGGAGCAGCAGCAGTTACACCGAATTTGTCTTCGATGCCCTTGATCAGATCTACCAGATCCATTACGGACATTTCAGCAATAGCGTTCAGAATATCGTCTTTGGACAGAGCCATGGTTCATTACTCCTGAATTTTTCAATTCGTTAAAAATAGGATCAAAATTAAGCTGCTTTCTGGTCTTTGACCGCTGCCAACACACGCGCGATCTGGCTGGGCATTTCGTTGAGGGTACGTGCAAACTTCGAAATCGGAGCCTGCAGAGTGCCAGCAAGAATACCAAGGGCCTGTTCGCGGGTCGGGAGAGTAGCCAGACGATCGATTTCAGCAGCGCCATAAGCAACGCCGCCCACCGCCAGGGCTTTCACTTCCAACTTGTCGTTTGTTTTGGCGTAATCCTTCATCAGACGGGCAGCTGCACCCGGATCTTCGATGGACAATGCCAAAATGGTCGGGCCAACCAGTGCGTCATGCAGACACTCGAACTCAGTGCCTTTCACCGCGATGCGGGCCAGTGTGTTCCGAACAACTTTCAGATACACGCCCTGCTCGCGGGCCTGTTTCCGCAGACTGGTCATCTGCGAAACAGTCAGACCACGATAGTTGGCAATAACAGCGGACAGTGCACCAGTAGCGGCCTGATTGACTTCGGCAACAATTGCCTTTTTGTCTTCCAGATTAAGTGCCACTGATTTACCTCCTCAGTTACGTCTTCCTCTTGCGAGGATTTGCGGCGTCCGACCCAGTTTTCTACAGCTGAATCTTGAACCACCGCGTCTGCGCAGGCCTGTTTAAGCAATCCGTGGCCGAAACCACATCTGCACCTGCGGTCTTTAACGCGCCTTCCGCCTTGCGACGGAAGGGCTCAAAGTCCGTTCAAGCCTGGATTAACCTTCCAGACTTGCCTGATCGATAGCAACACCCGGTCCCATTGTGGAGGACAGCGTGATGCGCTTGATGTATGTACCTTTCGATGTCGCCGGCTTCGCCTTGCGCAGGTCAGCCATCAGGGCTTCAATGTTCTGCTTGATAGCTTCGGGGGCAAAACCGACCTGACCAACAGTGCAGTGAATGATGCCCGCTTTGTC
>CAZBII010000322.1:0-2287 GCA_964491665.1 uncultured Moraxellaceae bacterium | reverse complement strand
GGGTTTATATTCACCCGACTGATTCCCCCGTTTCAATCGCCGGACGAAAACGTCCATTTGTTGCGTGCCGCGATGATCGCCAACGGTCAGATCCTGATGGAGTCCTCGGGCCACAAGGTTCGTGACAGTGGTCTTGTCGACGAGAATTTCGTCAAGTTCGCGACAGCGGCTGCCTCGCTGCCGCCGATTGGCGTGCACCCATCCGGCAGCGCGCTGGGCGAGTCCCTCGAAAGACTCGATCGCACACCGTGGTCCGGCAAACTCATCCATGCCAACGCCGCTGGTACCGGCTATTACACACCCATCATCTATGTCCCGCACGCGCTGGGCTTATGGGTCGCACAAAAACTTGATTTGTCCATGCTGGACAGCTATGAATTGACGCGCGCCCTCGTTGTCGGTACCGCGCTCAGCATCGCACTGTATGCGTGCCTTATCAGCACACCCAATGCCTTGATGCTCATGCTGCTGCTGACGCCCATGTCATTGTTCCAGTGGTTCTCTCCAACCATCGACGGGCTGTGCAACGCACTGCTCTTGCTGCTGCTCGCGCTCTGGCTGCGTATCGCGCGCGACGAAAGCCCTGCGCGTAACCAGGATGAAGTGCTGCTGTACCTGATCGTGTTCGTGCTTTGCACCACTCGCACCCATCTCCTGCCGATTCTGCTGATCCCGGTGACATTGTTGGTACACCGGTTCTCGTGGGCCAGACTCACGGCCTTGATCACCTTATTCGTTTGCGTTCTGGGTTGGCAGGCATTTGCCGCCGGCACGACAGGGCAGGCATTTCTCAATCGAAAATACTCAACCAAGGAAATTATTTTTCTTTATCTACAAGATCCAGGTGAATTCTTCGAGTTGCTCAAGAGAACATTTGCAAAAGAAGAGTTGCTGGATTTTTACCATCGGAGTTTTATAGGCCTGCTTGGCTGGATCAATATTCCACTGACAAAAAACAAGGCCCAAGATTTATACTATCTTCTTCTGGCGGGATTGTTGCTGATCATCGCAACGGGCAAGCCTTGGCGCTACCCTTTGATTCGCGTTAGCGGTGTGATGATGGCGCTATGCAGCGTCCTGGTGGCATTTTTTGCTCTTGCAGTAAGTTATAATGATTACCCAGCCCCTCATATCATTGGAATTCAAGGGCGCTACATGATCCCTGTCGCTGTCATCGCGGCATTTTCTCTTGGACCGCTGGATACCGTCATACGCAAGCGTTCAAAGTTCGAATTGGTTTTGCTGTTTATTTTTGCAACCTATTCTTTGAATGCCACATCAAAACTCCTGATTCGCTATTACGACACCAATGCACTGGGCGCCTGGATTCATTGAATTCCAATCGAATATCAGTCTCAGAGAAATTTTGCATCCTGTTAATACATCGAGTTATTGTGCCAACCGCCTTTCCGTTCGTTGCCTTTGATTTCGCCCCGGAAGATCGTGAAGTTGGCGTGGCTTGTATGTTGCCGAATCGGTTTGCCGGTCGCCTCAGAACCCTGCTGGGGGCTGCCATCGCATTGGGTGCGGCCATGCTCGCCCCCCTGCCTGCTCACGCACTGGCATTGAGCTCGCTCACCCCCCAGGGCGAAGTCGCCAACGTCCGCCAGATCGTTGCCAGGTTCAACGAAGACGCGGTCAAGTTCGGCGACCCCAGGGCGGCTGCGCCCTTCACGGTCAGTTGCGACCAGGCCGAGGCTTCGCGTGGCCAGGGGCGCTGGAACAGCGCGCGGGAATGGGTCTATGAGTTTGCGGCAGATCTGCCGCCGGGCGTGCGCTGCCGGGCGGAGGCGGTTTCAGGGTTTAAATCGGCCTCTGGCGCAATCCTGACGGGCGCGAGCAGCTATCAATTCAATACTGGCGGGCCGTTTGTCCAGCGCGTCACGCCGTCAACCTCGCGGCGGATCGAGGAAGACCAGGTGTTCGTGCTGCGGCTCAATGGTGCGGCAACGCCGGAGAGTCTGCAGGCCAACCTGTGGTGCCAGGTCGATGGTCTGGGTGAACGGGTACCGATCCGGATGGTGACGGGTGAGCCGCGTACCGCGCTGCTCGAAGCCCTGCACATGCAGGCGGAAGCGGACCAGGCGCCAGGGCGTTACGTGGCACTGGCGTGCAACCGGCGGCTGACGCCCGACAGCCGCGTGCAGCTGGTGTACGGCAAGGGGGTGGCAACGCCCGGCGGCATCGTCAACAAGGTCGAGAAGCGCTTCGCTTTTCAGGTGCGCGAGCCGTTCACCGCCAGCGTGAGCTGCGAACGCGAGAACGCCCAGGCCGCATGCATGCCGAT
>CAZBII010000321.1:0-2328 GCA_964491665.1 uncultured Moraxellaceae bacterium | reverse complement strand
CGTTGCAGCAGATCTTTTTCCAGAGCGCGAAAGCGGCGCTCGAATTTCTGGTTCACTTTCGTCATCACCATTTCGGCATCCAGTTTGTAATGCCGCGCCAGATTTACGCAGCAGAACATCAGATCACCCAGTTCATCAGCGATTTTCTCCACTGGCGCGGCACTGTGCATTTCATCCTGCAACTCGCCCAGCTCTTCCTGGATTTTATCCATCACCTTGAACGGATCTTCCCAGTCGAAACCTTTTTTCGCAACCACCGTCTGGATTTTCTGCGCCCGCCGCAGTGGCGACATGCTGGCGGGCACCTGATCCAGAATGGATTCGCCCAGCTGCTTTTTCTCCGCCTTTTCCTGCAGTTTAATCGCGTCCCAGTTGGACTTGATCGTCGTTTCCCCCGCGTCACCCTGCATCTGTTGCCCCGGTTCGATCCGGCTGGCCAGGGTTCCCGCAGGAAACACATGGGGATGCCGGCGCACCAGTTTTTCCTCCAGCGTCCGTGCCACTGCATTGAAATCGAAACGGTTTTCTTCCTGCGCCATCTGGCAGTAGAAAATTACCTGAAAGAGTAAATCACCCAACTCTTCCCTGAGATGATCCAGATCGCCCTTTTCAATCGCGTCCGCCACTTCATAGGCTTCTTCAATCGTAAAAGGCGCGATGGTGCGGTACGTCTGTTTCGCGTCCCACGGACAGCCGATCTCCGGTTGCCGCAGGCGCGCCATCAAATAACGGATGCGCTCGATGGGCGTGGCGCTGGCCAGATCCATTTGCAAAATGTCATTCACCGGCTCACTCATGTCAGTGACCCTGGTGCGAACACTTTACTTCCACCACGTTCGGCAACTGGTTGATCCGCGCCAGCACGTCACCCAGTGACGCCAGACTGTTGATTTCGATAGTTAACGCCATGGTGGCGGTATTGTCACTTCTGTCGGAGAGGGTATTGACAGCGGTAACGTTAACCCTTTCGCTCGCCAGCAATTGCGTGATGTCGCGCAAAAGTCCCTGCCGATCAAAGGCTTTGATGTAAATATCCACGGGATAGAAATGCCCGGCCTCGGCAGACCAGCTCACGTCCACAATGCGGTCGGCGTGCAGTTCCATGAGCCGCGTCACTTCCTTGCAGTTCTTGCGGTGCACGGTGACGCCGCGCCCTACCGAAATGTAACCCACCACTTCATCGCCCGGCACCGGCTTGCAGCAGCCGGCGATGGTGGTCATCAGATTGTCCACACCATTGATGCTGAATTCCGATGTCACAGGATTGATGCGCGGACGCCGCGTGTCGATCGGCAGCAATTCCTGCTGCGGCTGGTCGCCCTCCAGTTTCTCGATGGCGTTGAGCACCTGGCTGACGCGCACGTCGCCGGCACCCACCGCGGCATACAGATCCTCGGCGGCTTTCATGCCCAGCACCTGCGCCAGCCGGTCCAGATTCAGCTTGCCCACATCCAAGCGACGGAATTCCTTCTCGAGAATCTCGCGCCCGTCCTCGATGTTGCGGCCACGGTCCTGCGCCTTGAACCAGTGGATGACCTTGGCGCGGGCGCGACTGGTGCCGAGGAAGCCCAGCGACGGTTGCAGCCAGTCGCGGCTGGGACGGGATTCGTTGCCCTTGAGGATTTCCACCTGCTCGCCGGTCTGCAGGCGATAGTTCAGCGGCACGATGCGCCCATTCACTTTCGCGCCACGGCAGCGGTGGCCCACTTCAGTATGCACGTGATAGGCGAAATCCAGCGGCGTGGCACCGGCCGCCAGATCCACCACGTGACCGTCCGGCGTGAACACATACACGCGCTCGTCGACGATGTCTTCGCTGAATTGCGACAGCACACTGCTGACGGCGGAATCACCCAGCTCTTCCTGCCATTCCAGCACCTGCCGCAGCCAGGCAATCTTGTCGTCGTAACTGCCAGTGCGTCCGGTGCTGCCTTCCTTGTAGCGCCAGTGCGCGCACACGCCCAGCTCGGCTTCGTCGTGCATGTCATGGGTGCGGATCTGCACTTCCAGCACTTTGCCATCCGGTCCCAGCACGGCAGTGTGCAGCGAGCGGTAACCGTTTTCCTTCGGCGTGGCGATGTAGTCGTCGAATTCCTTGGGAATGTGTTGCCACAGATTGTGCGCCACGCCCAGCGCGGCGTAACAGTCGCGGATCTCCGGCACCAGCACGCGCACGGCGCGGATGTCGTACACCTGATAGAAATCGATGTTCTTGCGCTTCATCTTGCGCCAGATGCTGTAGATATGTTTGGCACGCCCGCTGATTTCCGCCTAGATGCCCATGCGCGCCAGCGCGTCGTGCAACTGCTTCACCACATTGCGGATGTA
>CAZBII010000320.1:0-2363 GCA_964491665.1 uncultured Moraxellaceae bacterium | reverse complement strand
GCGGCCCACAGCCATTTGTCGAGGCGGACCTTGTCGTCGGAATCGCGGGTGTCTTCGGTGGTGGACATGGGTTCCAGGCTGGCGGTTAGCGGGCCGTCATTATAAGGGATTTGTCGCCCCGGATGTCGGCCGCGACCGCCGGCTTTGCCTGCTAACATGAAAAGACCGCTTGAAGGAGTTTGCGAATCAACATGATACGGGTGTGGCCTTGGCTGTTGTTGGGATGGTGTCTGGTGTCGACCCAGGCATCGGCGCTGGAACTGCGTCTGTTGCCAGCCGTGGAGCGCTATGCTGCCGGCCAGTTTGTGCGCTATTGGGAAGATCCGACGGCACAGGCCTCTGCCATCGATGTGCTGGAGCGGCTGGAGCAGTTCGTGCCGCTGGCGGAGGACAAGCTGACCCGCGGTGCCAACCAGTCGGCCTGGTGGCTGTATCTGGAGCTGGAGCATGCGGTGCCGCAGGCGGAGGAATGGCTGCTCAAGGTGGATTTCAGTTCGCTGGATCATCTGGATGTCTGGCAGGTGCGTGGCGCCACTGACCTGACGCCGCTGTATCAGGGTGGTGACCAGTTACCCTTTGATGTGCGGCCCATCAAGCACAGCGCCTTTCTGGTGCCGCTGCCCCTGCAGGCGCAGGAAAAGACCGCGCTGCTGCTGCGGGTGCAGACCCAGGGCACCATCATCGTGCCGCTGGAAATCCTGTCCAAAACCGCGTTCATCGAGGAGCAGGAGTCGGAACGGCTGCTGCTGGGCGGACTCTGGGGCGGTCTGCTGTTCCTGATGCTGTACAACCTGTTCCTGTACCTGAACGTGCGCGATCAGGCCTATCTCTATTACTGCGCGTACATCCTGACCTTCGTGCTCAGCAACATGCATCTGGCGGGCGTGGGATTCCATTATTTCTGGCCGGACTGGCTGTGGATGCAGACCGGTGGTGTGCCGGTGCTGTTCATGATTTCCGCCATGGCCGCCAACAATTTCTCGCGTCAGCTGCTGGACCTGAAAAACCGTCACCCGCGACTGGATCGCATCCTGTTCGGCTTTCTGGTGCTGGAGGCCGGCTGCGTGGTGTTGTTCCCTTTCCTGCCATTCCATCTGACGTTCCTGACCACGGCCGTGGTGGTGATGACAATGGCCTTTTTCATGATGGCGGCGGGGCTGCTGTCGTTTGTCGAGGGTTATCCGCCGGCGCGTTACTATTTTCTGGCCTGGATCACGCTGTTCATCGCGATTGTGGTGTTTGCGCTGGAAGTGCTGGGGGTGGTGCAGGGTTCCTATCTGTCGAAATGGGGCCTGCAGGTGGGTGCCGCGATGGAGGCGCTGCTGTTCGCCATCGCCATGTCGGATCGCATCAACCTGATGAAGCAGCAGACCCTTGCGGCGCAGGAGAAACTGGTGGAGCAGGAAAAGATCCTGCGTTCGGCCCAGGAACAGGCGAACCGGGAACTGGAGCAGCGGGTGGATCAGCGCACCCGTGAACTGGCGAAGGTGGTGGAGGATCTGGCTCGGGTGAATGAAAAGCTGGACCGTCTCAACCAGCTGGATGAACTGACGCATCTGTACAACCGCCGGGCCTTCAACCAGCGCAGCGTGCAGCTGCTGGCGCAGTGCCGGCGCGAAATGCGACCGTTGTCGGTCTTGCTGCTGGACGTGGATCACTTCAAGCAGGTGAACGACCGTTACGGGCATCTGGTGGGCGATGAGTGTCTGCGCCGGGTGGCCACGCTGATTCGCGAACGGGTGACGCGGCCGCAGGATTTTGTCGCGCGTTTCGGTGGCGAGGAGTTTGTGGTGGTGCTGTATGACACGCATCTGGACGGTGCCCTGCATGTGGCGGAACGCATTCGCGCCGAAGTGCAGCAGATGAACATGCAGTGGGAAAGCCGCGCCGTTCCGCTGACGATCAGCATCGGCGTCTGCGGTGGCGTGCCGGAAGCCTGGCATGAGGTGGAGCACTACACCGGTTGTGCCGATCGCGCGCTGTACCGCGCCAAGTCGGAGGGACGCAACCGGGTGGTGTCAGGGGAATTCAGTGCGTTGACGCAGGCGCGCGACTAAAGGCAGAACGACAAACCATAACAACATGGATGCAGGGAATCGTCCGGCATGAAAAACAGTAAAGTGCAGGGAGCGCTGTTCGGGGTTGCGGTGCTGGTGGTGTGTGCCTGGATTCTGCTGGCGCCTCTGGCGCACCGGCAATCCGCTGCGACGGTGGATGTGCAGGCCTTGCCGGCGCCCGCCGCAGTGCCGCACTCCACGGGGCAGGACAGCGATCCGTCCGCCGCTTTTCTGCAGTGGGCGCAGCAGGGCGCAGTGCTGGGTGCGCCGCCGCGTTCGCTGGCAGGTACCGCCGTGGACGGTGCG
>CAZBII010000319.1:423-2399 GCA_964491665.1 uncultured Moraxellaceae bacterium | reverse complement strand
GTGTTCCGCACTATCGTCCTTCCCCTTGTGCGCCCCGCGTTCATCACCAGCATGGTGCTTTCCTGGGTTTATGTGCGATTTGGAAGCCTTCCTCAAATTGAAGGGCTGTTTTACTTTCTGAATCCACTGGTTTTGGGCATTGTGTTGGTGACCACCTGGCGCATTGGCAGGAGCAGCCTCACTAGTTGGGAACAGTACACACTCTTTGGGCTGGCGATTGCTGGCAAATTGCTAAACGTCAACGAGGTCCTGATCATGCTCGGCTGCGGCGCTTTGTCCGTCCTGGTGTATTATGCCCTAAAGCGAAAATCCGGCACACCAGGCAATCTGCTGTTCTCGATAGTTCCCCTCCCACTGATTGGGATGGCAATCAAGATGATGCTCGAGACCGTCAGCGAACGCGCCTGGCATATCTTCTGGTATTTCTTGCGCACTGGCGCGGTGTTGTTCGGCTCGTCGCTGGTTCTGATCGCGTTGATTGAAAAAGACGTGGTCAACCGGTTTGGCTGGCTCACCACGCAACAGCTAACCGACGCGATTGCCGTCGGGCAGATTACCCCGGGACCTGTGCTGTCATCGAGTACGTTTGTGGGCTTTATCGCCGGTGGGTTTTGGGGTGGGATCGCGTCCACTGTGGGGGTGTTTCTGCCCTCATTTATCATCGTGGCGAGTACAGCACCGTTGGTCAAAAAACTGCGTGAAAATGAAATCACAAGCGCCTTCCTGGGGGGCGTGAACGCGGCAGTGGTGGCGCTGATTCTGATGGTGTGTGTCAACCTGGCGCAAAATGCTCTTGTGGACGTCTGGACGGTGGCGGTATTAGTCGCGGGGGTGCTGGGGCTGGTTTTGCTTAAGGCTCAACCGTACATGTTGGTATTGACGGGACTGGCAATGGGTTTGATTAGAGCGCTGATTTAGTTGGCAGCTACCTTACCCGCCTTTGGTACAATAATCTGTCTATGAATGACTTGCTTGATTTACTTAATCCTCAGCAGCAGCAGGCTGTGGCCGCCCCGGCGGGACCCACGCTTGTGTTGGCGGGACCTGGCTCCGGAAAAACCCGCGTGCTCACGTACCGCATTGCCTACCTGATTGGCGCGTTGAACGTGCCGGCGTACCGTATTCTGGCAGTGACTTTCACCAATAAAGCCGCCCGCCAGATGGACGACCGGGTGACGAAGCTGATCGGCGAGCAGGCAAGTGGTCTTTGGCTGGGCACCTTCCATTCCGTTTGCGGCAGGATTCTCCGGCGCGAAGCGGATTTGCTGCCCGTGAACCAGAACTTTGTAATTTTCGACGCCGACGATCAGCTATCCCTGATGAAAGAAATCGTTCGCGAGAGCAATCTCGATGAAAAACTTTATCGCCCTGCGTCTCTGCTGGACGCAATCTCGCGCGCCAAGAACGATTTAATCCAGCCGGATGACTATCCGGTAAAAAACTTCCGCGATGAACAGGTGCGGCGGTTTTACATCCAATATCAGCAGCGACTGATCAAAAACAACGCTATGGACTTTGATGACATGCTGGTCTATACCAACCAGATCCTCGAAGCTCATCCTGTCGTACGCGACACGTACGGGCACAAGTTTGAACACATCCTGGTGGACGAATTCCAGGACACCAACCTGGCACAGTACGCCATTTTGCGCCTGCTGGCACAGAAAAACCGCAACCTCTATGTGGTCGGTGACGAAGACCAGAGCATCTACCGCTGGCGCGGCGCGGATTATCGCAACATCCTGCGCTTCCAGCAGGACTTCAAAGACGCAAAAACCATCCTGCTCGAGCAAAATTACCGCTCCACGCAAACAATTCTGGATGGTGCCATGGCGGTTATCGACCATAACCGCAACCGTACTGCCAAGAAACTCTTCACCGACGCGACGAAAGGTGAAAAGATCAACTTCCTGATTGCTCAGGACGACCGCGAAGAAGCGGATATGGTCGTGAGTGCCATCCAAAAAGCCATTACC
>CAZBII010000319.1:0-413 GCA_964491665.1 uncultured Moraxellaceae bacterium | reverse complement strand
GGGGCGTTTGCAATCATGTATCGCACCAACGCGCAATCGCGCCTTCTGGAAGAAGCTTTCCGGCGGGTGGGGCTGAGCTATCGCCTTGTGGGGGCGCAGCGTTTCTACGGACGGCGTGAGGTGAAGGACATAATCGCCTTCATGCGCCTGGTCTATAACCCGCTGGATGAGGTCAGCCTGCGCCGGGTGATCAACCTGCCTTCGCGAGGTATCGGCGATAAGACCATCGAAAAACTTTTAGCTCTGGGCAACCAGGAAAACCTGAGTGCCGGCGAAATTTTGCTGGGGCTGGCGAACGGCAATCCAACCTGGCAGGAAGCCCTCGGCAGGGAAGCCGCCCGCCTGGCAAGCTTTGGACGAATGCTTCAAAGCTGGCGCGAATGTGCCGATAAAAACCCGATCTCGGTCCTGTT
>CAZBII010000318.1:0-2549 GCA_964491665.1 uncultured Moraxellaceae bacterium | reverse complement strand
AGCGCGCGTGAGGACTGCCATGCCACGAGTATTCAAAACCCCGTTTGAACTGGAAGCTGCCGTTGGTGAACGGCTCGGCGAAAGCCAGTGGCTCACCATCGACCAGCAGCGCGTCAATCTGTTTGCCGATGCCACCGGCGATCACCAGTGGATTCATGTCGATCCGGAAAAGGCGAAGGACGGACCCTTTGGCGGCACCATCGCCCACGGCTATTTAACCTTGTCGCTGGTGAACATGTTCCTGCCGGAAATAATCGACGTGCAGGGCATCAGCATGGGCGTGAATTACGGCGCCGACAAACTGCGTTTTCCGTCGCCGGTAAAAGTGGGATCGCGGGTGCGCGGCGTGGGTGAACTGATCGCCGTGGAAAATGTGAAAGGCGGCGTGCAGTCGACTGTGCGCGTCACCGTGGAAATCGAAGGCAGCGATCGTCCCGCCTGTGTGGTGGATACGATCTCCCGCTATTTTCCGGCCCAATAAACACCAACAACCGAATTACAGGAATCTCGTCATGCGCGAAGCCGTCATCGTTTCCACCGCCCGCACTGCGCTGGGCAAATCCTTCCGTGGTGCCTTCAACGACACCGAAGCACCGGCCCTGGGTGGCCATGTGGTGCGTGCCGTCATCGCCAACGCCGGCATCGATCCCGCGCTGGTGGACGACTGCATCTTCGGCGCCGCCGCCCAGCAGGGCACACAGGCCTACAATCTGGGCCGACTGTGCGCGATTGCCGGTGGCCTGCCCGACACCACCGCCGGCATGGCCATCGAACGCCAGTGCTCCTCGGGCCTGATGTCCATCGCCACCGCCGCCAAAAGCATCCTCTGCAACGAATACGATGTGGCCGTGGCCGGTGGCGTGGAATCCATTTCCCTCACCCAGAACAAACACAAGAACAGCTATCGCAATGTTTCCAAAACCGTCACCGCCATCGATCCCACCGCGTACATTCCGATGATCGAAACGGCGGAGATCGTCGCGCAGCGCTACAATATTTCCCGCGAAGCGCAGGACCTCTATTCCCTGCAAAGCCAGCAGCGCACTTTTGCCGCGCAGCAGGCCGGACTGTTCGACGGCGAAATCGTGCCGATGACCGTGCAGAAAGCCAATTTCAACAAGGACACCAACGAAACCACCTACCAGACCGTCACGCTCACGCAGGACGAATGCAATCGCGGCGACACCACGCTGGAAAACCTGCGCAAGCTGGAACCGGTGTGGAAGGACGGCCAGTGGGTGAAGCAGGGCCAGTTCATTACCGCCGGCAATGCGTCGCAACTGTCGGACGGCGCGTCGGCGTCGTTGCTGATGGATGGCGCGCTCGCTGCAAAACTCGGCCTGCAACCCCTGGGTGCGTATCGTGGTGTGGCCGTGGCCGGCTGCAAGGCGGACGAAATGGGCATCGGCCCTGTGTTCGCAGTGCCGAAACTGCTCAAGCGTCACGGCCTGAAGGTGGATGACATCGGCCTGTGGGAACTGAACGAAGCATTCGCCTGCCAGGTACTTTACTGCGCCGACCAGCTGGGCATCGACAACAGCAAACTCAACGTCAACGGCGGCGCCATCGCCATCGGCCACCCGTTCGGCATGAGTGGCGCGCGCATGGTGGGCCACGCGTTGCTGGAAGGCAAACGGCGCGGCGTGAAGTATGTGGTGATCACCATGTGCATCGGCGGCGGCATGGGCGCGGCGGGACTGTTCGAAGTGTTCTGATTGCTCCTGCCCTGTTACAGACGGCCGGCTGTGCGGCACCGGCGTCTGTAACACCTGTCAGGTCTGCCAGAGCAACCACCTCCGCTTGCAGCGCCACCCGTGCTCACCTGTTCTGTTGTGAATTCCCTGTATACTGCCTTGCCCGTGAAGTGATTCATCTATCCCGATGTAACCGTCATCTTTCTTCTGATTGGAGCAATGGAATGTACATCATGAAACGTTCGTTAACTGCAGCGTTCCTGCTGTGGCTGACCTGCGCAGCAGCCCAGGCCGTCGTACTGACGGCAGACACCACAACCGGCATCCAGAGTGTGATCGAATCCGCCGTCGACGGGGATGAAATCCAGGTACAGCCCGGCTATTACACCGAGAACATCGACTTCCTGCACAAGACCCTCCATCTGGTTGCCGTTGGCGGCCCGGCCAAAACCACGATCGATGGAAACAACAACACTACCGTCAGAATCCAGGGCCCCGCTTCGATCCAGGGTTTCACCATAACCGGAGGTTCGGCGTCCTTCGGTGCCGGCATGGAAGTCAGTGGTGACGGCACACTGATCCGCAACAATGTCTTCAGCGGTAATGCCCAGGGTGCCGGTGGTTACGGTGCTGCCATCGGTGGCAATAACGCCAGTCCCGTCATTGACCGCAACATCTTTCGCAACAACAGCAGCGACATGCAGTTTCTGTCCGGAGTGGTTGCCTTCGTCAACGGCTCGGAGCCGGTCATTACCAATAACATTTTTGAGAACAACCAGAGCCGGGCCATCAACCTGACCCTGCCGCAGGGCAATCATGCGCAGGTGATCAACAACACCATCGTCAACAATCGGG
>CAZBII010000317.1:0-2570 GCA_964491665.1 uncultured Moraxellaceae bacterium | reverse complement strand
GGTGCCATCGATCACTTTCAGCCAGGAAATATCGGTGAACATGGTCATGCCGGTGAGGAAAGTGGCCAGCAGCAGCAGCGTCGCTCCCAGCGCATTCAGATTCGCCAGTGCCGCGCGCCCCACTTCAATTCCCAGAATGCCTCCCGCAGTATTGCGGCCGAGGGAATCGATCTCAGGCAAAGTGCCGGGAATCACCTTGAAATGCACATACGCCAGACCAGTGGCCGCCACCATCGTCATCACAAAACCGAGGAACCGCAGCGACGCCATCAGCCAGCTCCACTGCGAACTCTTGTCGCGGAACACCAGCCAGGCGCGCCAGGCAATCAGAACGGGAAACAGATAGGCAAAATAACCAAACAATGACATCAGGACGTCGGCACACCAGGCGCCAGCCGGACCACCCAGGTTATGCACGCTGCGACCGCTGCCCAGACTGGTCCAGCCCGGATCAGCCGGATCAAACGTGGCCAGCGCCGCGAGAAGATAAATCGACAGGAAAAAAAGCGCGATGATGGCGCCTTCACGCACGCCACGCACCAGCAACACGGACCATTGGGGAATATGCGGTTGAACCTGTTCTTTTTTCAAAACATGCGTCCTTTGAGTCGACTTTGCCGGACCGGACAGAGCCGCAATGGGATGTTATCCATCATTCCATTCTAGCGATAAATCATGGATTTGCACAAACTTTGGACAAAACTGCCTTAGGTTTGCGCGATAACTCGCTATTGTACTGATCCGGCGCTCAGGATAACAAAGCCGGGTGCACAATTTTACCCCCCGCCACATTCACCCCCTGCTGCAGCGCGGGAAACTGCTGCCATTGTCCGCCCGCCAGTTTCAGCACATACGGCAGGATCGCGCCGGACAGCGCCTGCGAGGCCGTCCGCGGCACGGCGCCCGGCATGTTCGTCACGCCCATGTGCATCACGCCTTCCTCCACATAGACAGGATTGCGGTAATCCGTCGCGCGGATGGTTTCGATGCAACCGCCCTGGTCGATGGAAATGTCGGCGATGAAACCGCCATCCGGCATGTCGCGCACCATCTGCCGCGTCACCAGCCGGGGGGCCTTGGCGCCCGGAATCAACACGGCACCGATCACCAGATCCGCATCGCGCATGGCCTGGGCAATCGCGCTCTGGTAGGCGAAAAGCCCGGTGATATTCGGCGCAATCGACTCGATCGCCCGCAGCGCATCCGGGGAACGGTCAAATGCAGTCACATAAGCTCCCATCGCCGCCGCCATCTTGGCTGCATTCTGCCCGGCCACACCGGCACCGATGATGACCACCTTGCCATTCTCTGCACCGGGCACTCCACCCAGCAGCAATCCCTTTCCGCCCATCGATCGGTGCAGATAATGCACCCCCGCCTGCACCGCCACCCGGCCGGCAATCTCGCTCATCGGTGCCAGCAGCGGCAGCTTGCCGCCTTCCACCACTGTTTCAAAGGCAACAGCCGTCAGACCAATGTCGCACAAACGACGGGTCAGTTCCGGATTGGGCGCCAGATGCAGATAGCAGAACAGCAGATGCCGACTCTCCAGCAACGCCAGATCGCCCGCAATCGGCTCCTTCACTTTCACGATCAGGTCGGCGGACGCAAACACAGCCTCGGCGGAAGGCAGCACCGTGGCGCCAGCGGCCGTAAATTCCTCGTCAGAATAACCGCTCAACACTCCTGCCGACGCCTGCAAAAATACTTCATGCCCGGCTCGCACCAGCTCCGTCACCGCATAAGGAATCAGCGCCACCCGCGCTTCCATCGGCTTGGTTTCCATCGGCACACCAATCTTCATGTTCGCCTCCACATCCCGCGCACTACTGAATAGTCAGTATAGTTGCTCCCTATATGCATGATTCGTACGAACTATTTGCGTCGATTCCGGCAAAGACGTATAACGACACACCAACCGCTTTGAACTCTCCCTGATCAACCCGATTGACGGACTCAACCCGATGACCGCAACCCGACACACCCGCCTGCTCATCCTGGGCTCCGGCCCCGCCGGCTACACCGCTGCTGTCTACGCCGCCCGCGCCAACCTGAAACCGCTTCTGATCACCGGCATCCAGCCTGGCGGCCAGCTCACCACCACCACCGAAGTCGACAACTGGCCCGGCGACGTGGAAGGCCTGCACGGCCCGGAACTGATGGAGCGCATGAAACGCCACGCCGAGCGTTTCGACACCGAAATCCTGTTCGATCACATCAACAAAACCGATCTCAGCAAGCGCCCGTTCACCCTCTACGGCGACTCCGGCACCTACACCTGCGACGCGCTGATCATCGCCACCGGCGCCTCCGCCCGCTATCTGGGTCTGGATTCCGAGGAAGCCTTCAAGGGCAAGGGCGTGAGCGCCTGCGCTACCTGTGACGGCTTCTTTTACCGCAAGCAGAAAGTTGCAGTAATCGGCGGTGGCAACACGGCGGTGGAGGAAGCCCTGTATCTGGCCAACATCGCTGCCGAAGTTGTCGTCGTGCATCGCCGCGACACCTTCCGCGCCGAAAAAATCATGCAGGACCGCCTGTTCGACAAGGCCAAAAACGGCAATGTCACGCTG
>CAZBII010000316.1:0-2570 GCA_964491665.1 uncultured Moraxellaceae bacterium | reverse complement strand
CTCACGACACCGGCGACAGTTTTGCCCGCGCGCGGAGCCACATCCTGCGCCACGATCCCGACGTGATCATGGTGGGCGAAATCCGCGATCAGGAAACCGCGAAAATGGCGGTGGAAAGTGCGCTGACCGGCCATCTGGTGCTGAGCACCCTGCACACCAACGACGCCGCCACCACGGTGACACGGTTGATCGAAATCGGCGTGGAGCCCTATCTGGTGAACAGCGCGCTGATCGGCGTTCTGGCGCAACGGCTGGCACGCTGCAACTGCCAGCACTGCAAGCAGCCGGAAACTGTCGACCCGGAAATCCGCCGCGTGCTGGGGGTGGGCGCCGATGAAGTGTTTTATGCCGGCAAGGGCTGCGAGCGCTGCCACAACACCGGCGTGAAAGGGCGGATGGCCGTGTATGAACTGCTGGAAGTCACGGCGGATCTGCGCAAGTGGATCGGCCAGCATGTGGCGGCGGATGTCATCGAAAAGCAGGCCATCACGGACGGCATGACCCCGCTCACCCAGAACGCCCTGAAAGCGGCGCGGGCCGGGCGCATTTCGCTGGCGGAAGTCTATCGCGTGCGGCTGTGAGCGGGGCGCGATGCGTTACAATCGCGCCATCGTTTCCGGTCCGGTCCATTCCGTGTGAGAAAAAAACGCAAGCCGCCCGCGCTGCCGCAGCGCAACGGCCTCAATCCGCATTCTCTGTTTCTGCCCGCACAGACCCCGGCATGTGACTCTGTGCTGGAGTTTCTGGCGCAGCGCTTTCCCGCCGTGGACCGGCAGCGCTGGCACCTGCGCATGGAGCGCGGCGATGTGCTGGATGCCACCGGTCAGCCACTGCCTCCGGATGCGCCCTACCGTCCTGCCAGCCGCATCTACTACTACCGTGACGTGGATTGTGAACCCGCAGTGCCATTCCGGGAGCAGATCCTGTACGAAGACGACCACATTCTCGTTGCCGACAAACCCCACTTCCTGCCGGTGCTGCCTTCCGGCGAGTATCTGCAGGAAACCCTGCTGACCCGCCTGCGCCAGCGCACCGGCTGCGAGCAGCTGATCGTGCTGCACCGCATCGACCGCGAGACCGCCGGGCTGGTGCTGTTGTCGAAGAACCCGGCCAGCCGCGATGCCTATCACGCCCTGTTCCGCGAGCACCGCCTGCAGAAAACCTACGCAGCCATCGCCCCGTTCCGCGCGGATCTGGCATTTCCGCTTACCCGGGAGAGCCGCATCGGGCCTGCACCGGAATTCTACCGGCGGCAGGAAGAAGCGGGGCCGGTCAATGCCGTCTCCCATATCGAACTGCTGGAGAGGCGCGGTGACTTTTCCCGCTACCGCCTGCAGCCGGTGACCGGCAAGACCCACCAGCTGCGCCTGCACATGAGTGCGCTGGGGCTGCCGATCCTGAATGACCCCTATTACCCGCAGGAAACGCCGCGCGCCCGTGACGATTTCAGCCAGCCGCTGCAGCTACTGGCGCAGACCCTGGCGTTCACCGATCCGGTCACCGGCGTGGCGCACTGCTTCACCAGCCGGCTGCAGCTGCCCTGGCCCTGACTTTTATTTCAACGGTCACGCTCCTTTGTTATAATCCGCCGTTTAATCGCATCCCCCCCTCAGAAGGCAGGTACCCATGCTGCGCATCGCCCAGGAAGCCCTTACGTTCGATGATGTTCTCCTGATCCCCGGTTACTCCAACATCCTGCCGCGCGACGTTGACCTGAAAACCCGCCTGACCCGCGATATCACCTTGAATATTCCCCTGATTTCCGCCGCCATGGACACGGTCACCGAGTCCCGGCTGGCCATCAGCATGGCCCAGGAAGGCGGCATCGGCATCCTGCACAAGAACATGACTGCCGAGGAACAGGCCCGCCAGGTGCGGAACGTGAAGAAATACGAAAGCGGCGTGGTGCGTGACCCGATCACCATCAATCCCGAGGCCACCATCGGCCAGCTGCTGGACCTCACCAATGCCCACAAAATTTCCGGGGTGCCCGTGGTGAAGGGGCAGGAGCTGGTGGGCATCGTCACCAGCCGCGACCTGCGCTTCGAAAACCGCTACCAGCTGCCGGTGTCCAGCATCATGACCCCCAAGGAAAAGCTGGTAACCGCGAAGGAAGGCGCCAGCACTGACGAAATCAAGACCCTGCTGCACAAGTACCGCATCGAGAAAGTCCTGCTGGTGGATGACAACTTCCACCTGAAAGGCATGGTCACCAATACCGACATCCTGAAGGCGGAGGCCTATCCCAACGGCTGCAAGGACGACCAGGGCCGCCTGCGGGTCGGCGCGGCCGTGGGCACCGGCGAGGGCACCGAGGAGCGGGTGGCGGCGCTGGTGGAAGCGGGCGTGGATGTGCTGGTGGTGGATACCGCCCACGGCCATTCCAAGGGTGTGATCGAGCGGGTGCGCTGGATCGCCCAGACCTACAAGGATATCCAGGTGATCGGCGGCAACATCGCCACCGGTGATGCGGCGCTGGCCCTGGCGGAAGCGGGCGCTCACGGCGTCAAGGTTGGCATCGGCCCCGGTTCCATCTGCACCACCCGTATCGTTGCCGGCATTGGCGTGCC
>CAZBII010000315.1:0-2575 GCA_964491665.1 uncultured Moraxellaceae bacterium | reverse complement strand
GCGGTGCTGTTAAAACTGAACAAGCCCGACGAAAATCCGGCCGGCTTCCAGCAATTGCACGCCGCCTACCAGCAGGCGCTGGACTGGGCCGACCGTCACGCCGATGCAGAACCGGTGCGCCGGCCCGCGCCGGTTACGCTGCTGCCACCCGACACGTCGCCCGCCGCAACCGAACCGGTTGTTGCACAGGCCAGCTCGCCCGAACTGCTGCAGCCGGTGACGGCAGAACCGCTGCCCAACCCCGCCGCGCCCTCATCCACGCCGCCGCTGATCCAGCCCGAATATCCCGACGCCATCGACGACTTCGACACCGAAGAACCCCTGTCGCCGGAAGAAGAAGCCTGGGAAAACTATCTCGACCAGCAATGGGACAGCCTGGTGGACGGGGTGGAGCAGCTGCTCGCGCAGCCGGACCAGCGCAACCTGCCGGCCGCCTGGGAATTCCTCACCCACTCCGAAGCCTTCATGGACATCGAGTTCAAGGCGGAATTTTCCCTGCGTTTCCTGCAGCGGCTGGTGGAGCTGTACCGGCAGCAGAAAGAAGACGGCATCGCCATCCTGCTGCCCGACACCGTGCAGCATCTCAACCGCACCTTCTGGTGGGACGAGCGCCGTCAGCAGCTGGAAGAATATTTCGAGCCGGACGAACTGGACGAATTCCTGGCCTGGTGGCAGCCGCCGCCCGCCACGACCGGCACCAGCGCACCGGAGGCGCCAACCGCGCCGCCCCCACCCTACGCCAACTACTACCGGCGCTGGCTGGCACTGCTGGTGGATGGGGCGCTGCTGGCGGGCGCCGGCGTGCTGGCCAATCAGGTGGGCCGCTTCGAGGAGGACATGGTCGTATTCGCCCTTCTGTTCACTGTCTTCAGCTATGCGCTGCTGAACCCGCTGTTCGAGGCCTCGCCCCTGCAGGGTTCCCCCGGCAAATACTGGTGCGGCATGAAAGTGTGTGACCGCGACGGCAAGCGCATTGCGCTCTGGCGCGCCGCCGCGCGCACGGTGCTGTTCATCATCAGCATGCGCTTCATCTTTTTTGCCGTGATCATCAACCTGCTGATCTGGGATGGCCGCCTGCTGCAGGATCGTCTCAGCGGCTCCATGGTATTGAAACGCAACCCTTAACGGATTCGTTGTTCCTTCTGCTTCTAAATGCACCGTGCCGGCCCTACCGCTGGCTATTGGACGGGCACGCCCGGCCCGTCTAGATTCACCCTGTCCCATTGCCATGAGTTGACGTCTATGGACCCGATCAGCAGTGCCGTTTCGTCCCGCACCGGCAGCGTGCAGGCCCCGCTCCCCGCCCAGCAGAGACGGGACGACGAGGCCATCAGCGCACCGCAGCCCCGCACCGATTCCTTCAGCAACTCGGCACCGGGCCGCGACCTGCAGCTGCAGCGCCGGCAAGTCGTTGAGGATCTGGGCAAAAACGAAGCCGCCCAGGCCAGCCTGCAGGATGATCCCGCCCGTCAGGCCACCCTCGGCGCGCAGGCGCAGACGCTGGCCCAGGACTTCCCCTACCCGCAAACCAGCGAACGCTCGCCACCCGTGCAGTCCAGCCGCGAGGCCAGCGAACTGACCCGGCAGGTGCAAAACCAGCTGCGGCAGGAGCCGGCCAGCGCCCTGGGCGCCCAGGCCAATGCCGACCGGCAGACCGCGCTGACCCTGTTCCAGTAAGCGGTTTGCCGCCAACCCGCCCCCGCGTCTACCTGCAGCGCTTGCAGTGCGCTTTTTCTTCTATACTTTTGAAACAGTTAGCCGGGTAGTCGTAGCCACATGCAGGGCTTTGAACAGGAACTACAGGTTTATAACCAGCAGTTGAAGCGGGGCTTTGCCGCCCTGCGCTTCACGCCTGAGCTGGAAAAAGAATTCCGCCAGTATTTTTATACCCGCAATGTGGTGATGCAGCGCGGCGCCATCATCGTGGGCATTCTGCTGCTGCTGTTGCTGGCCCCTCTGGACATCATTTTCATCAAGGGCACCTCGTCGCTGGATTTCTACCTGCTGGCCCGCATCTGGATCACCGTGCCGGTCCTGCTGCTGGCCCTGATCATGACGTTCCGGCCGCAGTTGCGCCGCTTCTTTCCCGCCTTCAGCTTCGGCCTGATCACGCTGATCGGTGTCATCAACGCCAGCGTCACTGTCTACACCCGCCAGGAAGGATTCCAGCTGCCCTACGAAAGCCTGCTGATCATCATCATGGTGGCATTCTCGCTCGGCGGCATGCAGTTCCGGCAGGCACTCACCTGCGCCACCATCATTGCTCTGTCCTACGTGACACTGACCCTGCGCTTCCTGCCCGACGACACCCATTTCTACCACCACTACTTTTTCCTGTTCTCCACCCTGCTGGTGGGGGCAGTCAGCGGTTTTACGCTGGAATACCGGGTGCGGCTGAGTTTTCTGCAGCGGGGTGCGCTGCAGAATCTGGCCAAGACCGATCCGCTCACCGGGCTGTACAACCGCGGCGCCATCAACCAGAAGCTGAGCCATCTGATCTACTACGCCTTCCGCGAGCGCAAGTCCGTGACGCTGCTGCTGGTGGACGTGGATTTCTTCAAGAACTACAACGATT
>CAZBII010000314.1:0-2621 GCA_964491665.1 uncultured Moraxellaceae bacterium | reverse complement strand
CTGGTGATCAGTGGCCGGCTGGCGGAATTCGCCCGCACGCAGGGATTTGCCACCGTGTGGCAAGCTGCCAGCCCCTCCGCCGCCGACATGATGGCCGCGCTGAACCGGGCGCTGCATCCGGCACTGCATTGAAGCCGGCCACCGCACCGGTACTGCTTCAGGGATTTCCAGGACACAGGTAGGCGAATGACAGACGAACAGAACAAGAACCCTTCCACGCCGGCGACGCCGTCTGCATCCGTTTCAGCTGACCAGTCTCCCTCTGGCCTGCCGCCGAGCGATTCCAGGCCGGACAGGGCGGCGGCAGAAAAAGCCGTCAAATCCGAAAAGCCCGGCAAACCGCCCAAACCTGAAAAACCGGCACCCGTGAAAGCCAGACTGGGCATGGGCGCGCGTTTCGTCCTGTTCCTTGCGTTTCTGCTGGCCGCATCGGCGGCGGCGGGCGCCGGCTACCTGTTCTACTGGCTGCAGCAGCAGCGCGTGACCTACGCCGAAGACCAGCTCAGCCTGCACAACGCGCTCAACGAGCGCAGCACCCAGATCACCCGCCTGCAGAATGAATTGCAACAGGCCACCCAGCAACTGGCGCAGGACCGCGCCGCGCTGGTGAAAGCCACTGAATCGCGCAACCAGCTGCAGGGCCGCATGGCCGCGCTGGAAAAGGAAATCGCCCAGGTCACCGGCGCTCACCGCATCGACTGGATGCTGCAGGAAGTGGAGCATTTCGTGATGGTCGCCGAGCGCCGCCTGAGTCTGCTCGGCGATGCGTCCGGCGCGCTGGCACTGCTGCAGGAAGCGGACGACATCGTGCGTGACATGCAGGAACCGGCGGCCCGTCCGCTGCGCGACGCGCTGGTGAAGGACATGCACAACCTGAAACTGGCCGCCGACACCCATATCGACGCCGACGGCATTTTCCTGCGCCTCGAACAGCTGGTGCAGCGCGTGCCGGCGCTCAACATCCCGCGCTATGAACTGCATCAACCGGCACCCGGCGCCGATTCCGCCGAGCCGCTGCCGGAAGACGGCCTGCCCCTGCTGTGGCGCCGGTTCACCGATTTCGTCAAATCCCTGGTGCGGTTCCAGAAGCATGAAAAAGTGAAGCCGCTGCTGCTCACCGTGGAGCGCGAATACGCCGCCCAGGGCATCGTGCTGCTGCTGGAGCAGGCACAGCTGGCGCTGCTGCGCGGTGACAGCCAGGCCTATCGCCTGAGCCTGATCGAGGCCAGCCGGCGCGTGGATGGCTACATCAACCTGCAGACCCAGGAATCGAAAGTATTTCTCACCGAACTGGATGCGCTGGCGGCGGTGAAACTGCGGCCGCCGGTGCCCACCATTGAGGATTCGGTGCGCGCGGTTCGGGCGTTCCGTGAATTCTGGGCGAAGGAAAAGATCGAGCGCGAGCAGCTGGTGCGCAAGATCGATAAATCTTCGCCGGCCGGCACGACTGCGCCGGCTCCGGTAACTCAGTCTCCCGCAGCGACGCCAGCAGCGGAGGCCAAGCCGTGATCCGACTGATCCGCCTGATCGCCTTCAAGCCCTCCACCGTCATGTTCCTGGTGATGGGCAGCCTGGTGGGTGCGCTGTTCTTCAAGGCCGTGGCGCGCGATCCCGGTTATGTCCTGCTGGCCCACGGCCGCTACACCCTGGAAACCAGTCTGCTGATCGGACTGGTAGTGCTGGTGGGTTTCATCCTGCTGCTGTACTGGTTCTGGCTGTTCCTGCGCTGGGTATTCGATCCGCTGCGCGGCCAGCGCAAGGCCAACCTCAAAACCATCAAGGGACTGATCGCCTATGCCGAGGGTGACTGGGGCAATGCCGAGCGGCTGATGGCCAAGGGTGCGTCCGGCAACGAAGTGGCGCTGATCAACTATCTCACCGCCGCCCAGGCCGCCCACGAACAGGGCGAGGAAGACCGCCGCGACGATTACCTGCGGCTGGCGCACCAGTCCACCAAGGGGGTGGAGAGCGCCATCGCCCTCACCAAGGCCCGCCTGCAATACCGCAGCGAACAGTGGGAAGAATGCCTGGCCACCCTGATGGTGCTGCGCCAGGACCACAAGCTGCCCAGCTATCCCACCGTCATCAAGATGCTGTCGCAGGTGTACATCCGCCTGGAAGACTGGGACAGCCTGCTGGAGCTGCTGCCGGAACTGCAGAAGCGCAAGGTGGTGGATCAGGCCGAGCACGACGAACTGTCGCGCCGCTGCCACGAGGGTAAATTGAAACAGTCCCTGCGCGGCAGCGAGGAAGACCGTCTGCGCAACCTGCGCCAGGCGTGGCAGGCGGTACCGCGCAAGCTGCATCACGATCCGGCGCTGTTGCAGACCTATGTCGACGCGCTGATCCAGCTCAACGCCGGCGACGAGGCCGAGCATCTGCTTACCGACGCCCTGCGCAAGGACTGGGACGACAATCTCGCCCGCCTGTACGGCATGGTGCGTGGCGGTGACGTGGAAAAGCAGCTGCTGTGGGCCGAAAACTGGCTGAAGGAACGTCCCAACAACGCCATGCTGCTGCTGACACTGGGCCGCCTGAGCTTGCAGTTGCAGCGGTGGGAACAGGCCCGCAACTATTTCGAGGCCAGCCTGCGTGCGCGCAAGTCGGCGGAAGCCCACGGC
>CAZBII010000313.1:0-2627 GCA_964491665.1 uncultured Moraxellaceae bacterium | reverse complement strand
AGCAGATGGGAGATTCTCATACATTACCTGCCAATAGGCGTAAAATCAGTCGGCGCCAGTCTGTGACAGACGGGTCCGTTTGGGAAATTCGGAATTTGTATTGCGCCTATGCAGAATATTCATGATCTGAGAAAAATAGACCTCAATCTGCTCGTGGTGCTGGATGCACTGTTGCGTGAGCGTAGCGTGTCGCGAGCTGCCGAGCGTCTTGCCATGACGCAGCCGGCCGTAAGTCACGCCCTGGCCCGCTTGCGGGATCTGGTGGCAGATCCGCTGCTGTTGCGTGTGGGCAATGAAATGCGTCTGACCGCCCGTGCCCGCGCGATGCTGGGTCCGCTAGCCGAAGCATTGGACCGTGTGCGGGATGTGGTACTGCCTGCACCCTTTGACCCTGCGCGCTGCACACGCACTTTTCGATTGGCCATGTCCGACTACGGCTGCGCCCTGGTGTTGCCAGCGTTGTTGCGCGATTTGCGCACGCTGGCGCCGTCGGTGGATCTTTTCGTGGTGAAGGGAGGGCGTCTGGAAACCATGCGCCAGGTGGCTGAAAGTGAAGTCGATGGCGCTACCGGTGTATTTCCCATGCTGCCGGAAGGGCTGGCTCATGACGTTCTGTTCGAGGAACGTTTCGTGGTGATTACGGATCGCAGGAATCTCGCGCAGGATAGTCATCTGGATCTGGAGCAGTACCTGCGCGCACCGCATGTGCATGTCTCCACCGAAGGTCTGCATCACAGCCATGTGGATTTGGCGCTGGGTGCACAAGGTTTGAAGCGGCGATTAACGCTGGTGGTGCCGTACTGGATGACGGCGCTGGATTTGTTGCAGGGAACCGATTTGCTGCTTACAGTTTCCGCGCGCATCTTGCAGGCAGCCATCCTGCCGGAAACGCTGGCTGTGGTGCAACCACCACTGGAGGTGCCAACATTTGAATTCGTCTATATATGGCGAGCAGACGCAGTTACCGATTCAGAGGCTATGTGGTTGCGTGAGCGGGTGTGTGCTGGGATTGCTGCGGAGTAACGATCAACGGATTTACTGGCTCTCAATGGTAATCACTTTCATCTGCGCACTGAACAGGTAGTTGTAGCTCGGCGCATTCAGCAGGAGGTGTCTGTGGCACCATTCTGACACCCGGAAACACATTGATTTCTGGTGCGTAATGGCTTCATTGACGCAAACTCCAATCCTATTGAGTTGGGTCAATGGCCGCTGAAGTTCATGGGGATACTGCGTACAAGTAAGGCTCAGGGACCTCATGCCTGCAATAAGTCCCAACATTCACTACAAGTTCGATCAACTATTTCAGGCGCATCCAGAACAGATACAAACGAACCAACTTCTTAAAGCTGGAAGGAGACATTGAATCTCTGGCTAACTCTACAGAATGCTCGCCCCAGTTGCGGACCTTCGACGTAACTGCCCCCTATAAATACCGTCAGTTCATCTGACTGCGGAAGGGATAGCAGATGCCAGCTATACCGAGTCTCATTTTTAGCTATTTTGTCAGGTATTCTGGCTTGCCACTCTAATTGGTCAGATTTGCCGGATGGTGCCAACATGGACCAGACTGGCAGAGTGGTTTAGTATAAATTCGATAATATTACTTATTTTATCAATTGGTTATGGTTGTCATGGCCGGCCCGAAAATAATTTAAATAGGCCGCCTTCTCATGATTGGCTGTTAGGTGCAGCGGAGTCAGGGCACTACGTAAATGGAAGAAACGAAAAACACATTCATTTCAGAGCTTTTGAGTAAGCCTCCGGAATTGCTCGCTTCTACATGGATCATCGATCGAATTCCCCTCATATTCGACGAGAGCCGAGAAGGCTATGCCGAGTGGAGGCGTACGTTCGCTAGGGGGCTCGGAGTAGATGCCTCATCGCTTGTGATTACGGGCAGTAGCTCTTTTGGTGTGAGTTTGAATCCGCATAAGAACTACAAGTTCTTCGACGAGAGGTCAGATATCGATGTTGCGGTAGTGTCTGAGTATCACTTCACAAGCGCATGGCGGGCGCTTCGCAATCTCGGATCGGAAATTCACAGCCTCCCGACGCCAGCAAAGAAATCTGTCGAAGAACACGTGAAGAGGTACATTTACTGGGGAACGATAGCGACAGATCGGATATTGCACATCCTCCCTTTTGCAAAAGAATGGAGAGCTGCCATTGAGACTATGCAGAATACGCCTCCGACACGGGGAAGAATCGTCAAAGCAAGGATCTACCGTGACTTTGACAGTTTGCGCGCATATCAAGTAGAGAATCTTAAAAATCTGCGAGTGAACGAAATTGAAAAAGGAGTATGAGATGTCGAGGTTTCTTAACACGACGCATAGGACGATTGTTTGGTTCAAGAAGGCTCAGGACAGCGGCGATCTTCAGATGAAACCGCCGTTTCAGAGAAACCCAGTTTGGACCCATCCGCAAAAGAGCTATCTGGTCGATAGCATTCTTACTGGATTCCCCATCCCTGACATCTACATGCAAGAGTTTGTAGACGAAGGGGGTAATGAACGGCACATTATCATCGACGGACAGCAAAGAGTGCGGGCTTGCCTCGAATTTGTTGAGGGACGATTCGAGATAAAGGAAGAAGAATCGGCGAACTGGGGCGGGATGAAATT
>CAZBII010000312.1:0-2679 GCA_964491665.1 uncultured Moraxellaceae bacterium | reverse complement strand
TTCATCGATGGCGCCCACCGGATCATTGGCAAACAGTTTGTGCACGCCGGTGTAGAAATACGGCGTCGGATCATTTGGATCGAACTGCTTGGCCAGCTCCCACTGTTTGATGGCTTCGTGATCGCGCTTTTCCTCGAAATAGGCGCGGCCCAGATAGGAGCGCAAGGTGCTGCGCAGCGGATCGACACTCACGGCATATTCCAGCTGCCGGCGCCCGGCTTCCAGCTTGCCGTCCCGCAACAATGCCAGGCCCAGTCCCAGATGATGTTGCGGATCAGTGGAATCCAGCTGCAGTGCGTCTTCGAAATTCGCGCGTGCGGTTTTTATCTGCAGGCGGAACAGATTGACGAAGCCACGGGCACTTTGTACCTGTGCTTGCAGTGCCGCGCTGTCGGCAGGATTTTTTTCCACCTTGGCCAGTGCTTTTTGCGCGGCACCGGTATCGCCCTGCATGAGGTGCAGTTCGCTCACGCGCAGCCAGGCCAGTGTGTTCTGCGGTTCCAGCTGCGCGGCTTGTTTCGCGCTGGCCAGTGCGTCATCGAGTTGCAGCGCGGCTTGCTGCGCCCAGGACAACGCCAGATAGCCGGCTGCCTGTTGCGGCTCCAGCGCAACTGCTTTGCGGGCCGATGCCAGCGCCGGTTCGGAACGATTGCGGGCCGCATCGGCCACCGCTTTGAGTGCATGCGCAGATCCGGCCTGCGGACCCTGCAGCAACGCGGCGATCTGCGCATCGAAATCATCCACGCGCGCCACATGCAGCAGCAGCGCGGCACGGGCCATCGCCAGCGTTGGCGACGGTTGCGGATTCTGTTCCAGCGTCTGCAGTGCCAGATCGGGCCGGTTCTGCTGCAGGAACGCAGCCAGTTCGTTTAGCCGCGCCTGCTCGGCGGCATCCTGCGCGTGCAGATTCTGCAGCGTGAGCACCGGCGGATAATGGATGGCCCACTCCACCGTGCTGGCAGACGCAACATTGATGCGGGTGAGCGCGCCACTGCGGGAACTGGCCTGCACCTGCTGGCCGGACGTGACGGATTCAGTGCCGGCGTCGTTCCAGGTTTTCACCTTGCCTTCCAGCACCGCAACACTGGCCTGCGCCGGCGTTGCGCCCACGACGAATTCCGTGCCTTCCACTACGGCGTTCACATAAGGCGTGCTGACTTCAAAACGGTTGACGATGCGGCTGATGAAGTGTGCCAGGCCGGCGGACACCTCCAGCCAGAAACCGGTCTCGTCTTTCGGTGCGGGAAAATGCACGGCACTGTTTTCACCGAGCCGCATGAAGGTGTTGTTGCGCAGGTAAAGCGCCGCGCGACTGCTGGCGCCGACCCGTACGCTGTCGCCGGGACAGACGGTCTGATCAACCAGCAACGGTTGCCAGTCGCCATCGGTGGCACGACGCTCGACAGCGCCGGTGGCCGCCACGGTTTTTGCCAGCCAGTCGTCGCAGGCCAGTGCTGCCGAAGCACTGCAGCCGGCAGCGGCGAAAAACAGCCAGTGCAACAGACGCACAATACGAATGGAAGGAATGGATAACCCGGAATGATGCTGGTGGTTGCGCACTGTCTTGCCCCGCTGAATGTCCGTCGTGATGCCGCCTCATCCTGCCACGAACCGCCAGATAAAGAGTCTCTGTGTCGCAGTGCGTACAACAGCAGATCATGATCGTGAAGATGTCTGGACATTGTCTATCCATTTGCGCGGCGACGCCATTACCCCGGCGTGAATACTGCTACTTGTGGATGAGAGGTATTACGCCCGCATCCAGCGACGCCTGCAGATCGCCCTGCAATTCCGGCGCTGACAGAAAGCGGGCGAAGAAAAGACTGGGGCCATCCATCGGGAATTGCGCAGAAATCGCGCTGAACAGGTGTGCCGCCCGCGGCCAGCGCCCCTGCTCGAATTCCTCGCGCGCCAGATCGAACTTGCGCAGCAGTTCCGGCGGCTCATCACTGACGGGAGAGTACAACCGCAGCGGATGTTGCTTGCCGGCAAAACGGAAGCGGCCAAGATTGCGCACTTTTTCATCAGGCCGGGTGATGCAATCCTCGCTCAGCAACACCTGGGTGCCAATCTGCTTGTTCACCCCTTCCAGTCGCGCCGTGGTGTTGACGATGTCACCCATGGCGCGGAATTCGTAATGGTCCAGCGCGCCGAAATGCCCCAGCACGATGTTGCCGGCGTGCAGGCCGATGCGGGTGGGCAGTCGCTGCTGCGGATGGCGCGCGTTGAACTGCTGCACGGCCTGCTGGATGGCATCGATTACCGGCGCCAGGGTGGGCCAGGCCTGCTCCGGTTCCAGATGCGGCCAGAGCGCGATGATGCCGTCGCCCGCCACATCGGAAATCAGCCCCTTGCCGGCCCGAATGGCGCCAATCACTGCGGAATAGTAGTCCTGCATCAGCTGCGACAGTTCAACCGGCGACAACTGCTCCGACAGCAGGGAATAGCCCTGCGCGTCCGTCACCAGACACACGCTGTGATGATGCTCCTGGCTCGCCGGCAGTTCCGTCTGCGTCACCAGCCGCCGGATTTCCTCCGCCGGCAGATACTTGCCAAACGCCTGCTGCAGGCGCGCTTTCTGCAGATGCAGTTCGCGGCTGCGCAGCCACATGCCGGCGCCACCGGCCAGCGGCGTCAGCAACAGCAGGCTGAACACCCCCGGCAGGTGGCCTTCCACAT
>CAZBII010000311.1:0-2694 GCA_964491665.1 uncultured Moraxellaceae bacterium | reverse complement strand
GGAAGCTGGGGGGGTGATCGATCAGGTCAGGAATATCGCGGGCCGAACAAGCCACTGCTCAACGGTAGCTGCAACAAACGGAAGGAATAGAGGGCATGCTTTGTCGTGGTATTTCGAAAGCCGCTTGTGGGGATTGCAGGTAATCACGGCAAAACCGGTGAGTGGGCCTGCGTCGGTTTCGTAGTGGCGGTATAGGCCGCCAAGCAAGAAAGGTTGGTCGCCGTCCAGCAGGAATGATTTTTTGTCCTTGCCCTCCCCTATCGATTCACCGAAACCAGTGGCAGGAATCACACAGCGAGCGGTCTTGATGGGATCGCGCCACAACTTACCGTCCAGGTGGCGGGCATTGAAGGTCGCGAATTTGTAGTTGGGCTTTCCGTCGTGGCCCAGAAGGAACCACCAGATCGACCTGAAGGCTCGCGGCTCCGGATCGGCAACCAGAATATCCACCAGCGAGCCGGGGTAGAAGTCGCCGCCATTCAGCAACGGGATGATGTCTTTATAGATCCGAAGCGTTTCCAGAAGTTGTTCGGAGGAAAGGCGCTCCGGTTTTCTCTGCAGGTACCCACACATGCTATGGCTCCGGCTTTTTCCGAAACCATAGCACAGGACTGGTTAGGCTGCTTTGCGGCGGACAACGCGGGATCCAATGCCAAGAAGACCAAGACCGAACAGAGCCATGGTGCCGGGTTCAGGGACTTGAGTGAGACGCCCCAAATCTACAATTCCAGCGACATGTCCAGAGACTCTTTCATAGCCTGGAGTCATTGCAGCTTCAATAAAGTAGAATTCGGTCGCATCCACTCTGAAATCAGTGGGCTCACCTTGGACCCAAACAAGATTATGCATACCGATAGAGGAAATGGCGCCGCTATCAACATAAATAGCATAGGGGCTGCCGCTAAGGATAAAACGACCATTTATTTCAAACGTTGCTCGGCTTCCATGAATTGCAAGATCATCAAACTGGACAAGATCATTTGGGTCTTCCGTTGTCCCGTCAAAGCACGTCATACCACCGAATCCACCGTATGTTCCGCAGTCCCAGCCGTCAGTAACCAATGATGTTATATACGGAAGATAGGCACGGTTGAAATCAAAATAAACGTGGAAAATATCGCCAGCTGGCCCGCCACCGAAGGCTTCATAGTTGCTGTCTGCAACCAAATCAACACGATAGGTCGTCCAATCTGCAGGAGCCTGCGTAATTGTTACTGCTGAACACACATTTGCCGCCAAAAGCATGGCGGCTCCGGATAACATTTTCATGTTTACCCATCCCCATTGCGAAAGTTAAAAGAGCCTGAACTATAGGCGAATTCAACCCCGAAAAAAACCGTTGGTTTTCTTTACAATCAGCCCCGCCCGACGCAACAAAAACGAAATATTCGTATCCGCTTCCAATTGAATTGGAATGCGGCGCGATCACCGCCTGAAGACAATCACCCCCGACACAAACACAGCAATCATCGGGGGAGTAATGAGCCTGTTAAATTGTTTAATTGCATGGATTTTTGAGCGACCGGACATACCAGAACCCAGCGCGGCCTATCACACCGGGTTCAATGACAGCATGAACGACAGAACGCTGAATCCGTTTCCAGCCGCGGCACCGCCGACGCTGTCGATTGGGAGAAAGGATGGAAGGCGGCCCAGTGGTAAGCCACCCCCATATCTGTTCGCATAATCGATGTTGTCGTAGAAGTGGCGCATCGAGCGAGAAAGCCGGATGCCGTTGCGCCTCTCCCGCGCAGATCGGCGCCTTGCCTTCATGCTCCGGCGGAGGCTCACCGGGGAAATTCGAACCCCCATGTTTTTCTGGTTGAAGCGGTTGATCTCCGCTATCACCTCGCGCCGCTCCTTCATCGTCGCCGTAATTGACCGCCATAAAATAACGCGTCATCAGCCTGGAAGTCGCTCCCTGAACTCAGATTCATGTACCTTGATTGCTGCTGTTTTCAGCGCACTGCTCTCCATAACACTGGAATCAGCGAGGCCCATGGCCTGCGACACAACACTGGTAGAGGAAAGCCTCCCACGAGAGACAATTACAGCGCAGCAGATTTAGTTACACCCTCTGTCGCAACGAGATACACACGGCAACTTACCGAACTCCCACTCAAATGCAGCGGATGGTTCGGCGATATCGTTCTGAAGGACATTTCGAAGAAGGTCAACCGCATAAACCTGGACGCCGCGGATTCGCCGGTTGCAGCAAACCGCCGAATCCAGTTCCTGAAGGCGGTCTACAGTTGGGCCATTCAGCGACAGAAAGGCATCGAAGACAACCTCTGCGCAGGGGTAGACCCGAATGAAGAGAAAGCACGTACTAGGTACATTGAGGACTGGGAATACGAGGTTATGTTCATGGTCGCCATGGACAGCCCCTACCCTTACATCGCCCTGACGATGCAGATTGCCTACCTATGCCGGCAAAGGAACAACGAGGTGGCGAGCCGCAGGGTATCGGAGATTGCCGACAGGCGGCTGATAACGCGAGGAGGAAAGGGCAGCAAGGGTGGGGAAACCTTCTGGACTGAGCGCCTGCGGGCAGCCGTGGATGCATTCCTGGCTTTAAATCGTGGTGCCCCCTGAAACCGGACACACACGGACATAGGTCTCACAATAGAGTTTCTATGCGCTCAATCAGATGGTTTCAATAAGATGTGACTTGATAGAACTGAAAAGAAAAAG
>CAZBII010000310.1:0-2704 GCA_964491665.1 uncultured Moraxellaceae bacterium | reverse complement strand
GCGATGCCGATTCGTGAAAACAAGGCCCAGGAAATCTACATCGTGGTGTCGGGCGAGATGATGGCCATGTACGCCGCCAACAACATCGCCAAGGGTATCGTGAAGTACGCCAACTCCGGTGGCGTGCGTCTGGCCGGCCTGATCTGCAACAGCCGTAACACCGATCGCGAGGATGAACTCATCATCGCGCTGGCGGACAAGCTCGGCACACAGATGATTCACTTTGTTCCCCGTGACAACGTGGTGCAGCGCGCTGAAATCCGTCGCATGACCGTGATCGAATACGATCCGAAAGCCAGGCAGGCAGATGAATATCGCGCGCTGGCCCGCAAGATCATCGAGAACAAAAAGCTGATCATCCCCACGCCGGTCACCATGGATGAACTGGAAGCACTGCTGATGGAGTTCGGCATTATGGACGAAGAAGATATGTCCATCGTGGGTAAAACGGCAGCTGAAGAAGCCGTCGCTTGATCCTGAGGAAGTAAAAGGCCGGGGCAGGCAGATTGGCCTTGTCAGGAGCATCCACGCGGTGCTCCTGTTGCCCGCAAATCTACACTTTCAGGAGTAATCACTATGTCTGGCATGTCACGCGAAGAGGTTGAAAGCCTCATTCAGGAAGTTCTGGAAGTCTATCCGGAGAAAGCCAAGAAAGATCGCGCCAAGCATCTTTCGCCCAACGATCCATCCCTTGAACAGTCGAAGAAGTGCATCACGTCCAACAAGAAATCCCTGCCGGGTGTGATGACCATTCGCGGCTGCGCCTACGCCGGTTCCAAGGGCGTGGTGTGGGGTCCGGTCAAAGACATGATTCATATTTCACACGGCCCGGTTGGCTGCGGCCAGTATTCCCGCGCCGGCCGTCGCAACTATTACATCGGAACCACCGGTGTGAACGCCTTTGTCACCATGAACTTCACCTCGGATTTCCAGGAAAAGGACATCGTGTTTGGTGGCGACAAGAAACTGGCCAAGCTGATCGACGAAATCGAAACGCTGTTCCCGCTCAACAAGGGCATCACCATCCAGTCGGAATGTCCGATTGGTCTGATCGGTGACGACATTGAAGCGGTTGCCAAGAAAAAGGCGGCAGAACATGAAACCACCGTGGTGCCGGTGCGCTGCGAAGGTTTCCGTGGTGTGTCGCAGTCGCTTGGTCACCACATTGCCAATGACACCGTGCGTGACTGGGTGCTGGGCAAGCGCGACAACGACAACAGTTTCCCGCAGACCGCCTACGACGTTGCCATCATCGGTGACTACAACATTGGTGGCGATGCCTGGTCTTCCCGCATCCTGCTGGAAGAAATGGGCCTGCGCGTGGTGGCCCAGTGGTCCGGTGATGGCACCATTTCCGAAATGGAGCTGACACCGAAGGTGAAGCTGAACCTGGTGCACTGCTACCGTTCCATGAACTACATCTCCCGTCACATGGAAGAGAAGTACGGCATTCCCTGGATGGAGTACAACTTCTTCGGTCCCACCAAGACTGTGGAGTCCCTGCGCAAGATCGCCGCGTTCTTCGATGAGTCCATCCAGCAGAAGTGCGAGGAAGTGATCGCGAAGTACAAGCCGGAGTGGGATGCCGTGATTGCCAGGTACCGTCCGCGCCTGGAAGGCAAGCGCGTCATGCTTTACATCGGTGGCCTGCGTCCACGGCATGTGATCGGCGCGTATGAAGATCTGGGCATGGAAGTAGTGGGGACCGGTTATGAATTCGGTCACAACGACGACTACGATCGCACGCTGAAAGAAATGGGTGACGCCACCCTGCTGTATGACGATGTCACCGGCTATGAGTTCGAGGAGTTCGTCAAGAAGATCAAGCCTGACCTGATCGGCTCCGGCATCAAGGAAAAATACATTTTCCAGAAGATGGGCGTTCCGTTCCGGCAGATGCATTCCTGGGATTATTCCGGCCCGTATCACGGCTTTGATGGCTTCGCCATTTTCGCCCGTGACATGGATATGACCCTGAATAATCCATGCTGGAAGAAACTGGTTGCGCCGTGGCAGAAGCAGGAAGCGGCGGTGGAAAAAATCGCGGCCAGTGCCTGACCGAAAACCTTCCTAATCGCCTTTCGGGCGGCGGCAGCGGAGCGTGCAGTACCGCTGTCGCCAAACGAAACCCTATGACCGTCAGTCCACAGATGAGTGGCGCGGCAGGAGAATCGATATGAGTCAGCAAGTAGATAACATCAAGCCCAGTTACCCGCTGTTCCGCGACGAGGAATACCGCGACATGCTTGCCCGCAAGCGTGACGAGTTCGAGGAAAAGCATCCGCAGGAAAAAATCGACGAAGTGTTCCTGTGGACCACCACCAAGGAATACCAGGAGCTCAACTTCCAGCGCGAAGCGCTCACCGTTAACCCGGCCAAGGCGTGTCAGCCGCTGGGTGCTGTGCTGTGTGCGCTGGGCTTTGAGAAAACCATGCCTTATGTGCACGGCTCGCAGGGCTGTGTCGCGTACTTCCGCACCTATTTCAACCGTCATTTCAAGGAACCGATTGCCTGTGTTTCGGATTCCATGACGGAAGATGCGGCGGTATTTGGCGGCCAGCAGAACATGAAGGACGGCCTGCAGAACTGCAAGGCCACCTACAAGCCGGACATGATTGCGGTATCCACCACCTGCATGGCGGAAGTGATCGGTGACGACCTCAACGCGTTCATCAACAACTCCAAGAAGGAAGGTTTTGTTCCG
>CAZBII010000309.1:0-2754 GCA_964491665.1 uncultured Moraxellaceae bacterium | reverse complement strand
CACCGGTATCCGGCTGCGACACCAGCAGATCATCCACATTCACACCCAGCTTGCCGGCATACATCGGGTCCAGCGCGTGCTCGGCATCCACAAAAGCGCAGGTCAGGCCGGAACGCTGCGCTTCGGCAATAACGCTCAGGGTCAGGGTGGTTTTACCGGAGGATTCCGGCCCGAAAATCTCGACGATGCGCCCCTTGGGCAGGCCGCCAATGCCCAGCGCGATATCCAGACCCAGCGAACCGGTGGAAATAGCCGGAATGGCCTGATGCTGCTGGTCGCCCATGCGCATCACTGCGCCCTTGCCAAACTGCCGCTCGATCTGGGCCAGCGCTGCGCCAAGGGCTTTCTTTCTGTTGTCGTCCATTTGAATCTTCCTCGCCGTAAGTTATCGATCACCCAAACAAGTACTGTATATTTAAACAGTATAACTGTAATTGTTCAAGCGTCATTCAGACAATGTTTCGACAAAATCCTGCGCCGGCTGCAGATCCAGCCAGTCGCGAATCCGCACCAGCAGGCCCTGCAGCGCCAGCGACACCGCCGCCGACCGCACGTCGCGCCGCTCGCCCGGCAGGCACACCTGGCAACTGTCCACCCGGCCCTGAATGCTCCAGGCCAGCCAGACCGTGCCCACCGGCTTGTCCTCGCTGCCACCGTCCGGTCCCGCAATGCCGCTGATCGCCACCGCGAACGTGCCACGGGAACGCTTCAGCGCCCCCTTTGCCATCTCCTCCACCACCGCCCGGCTGACCGCTCCGTGCTGGTCCAGCGTTTTCGGCCGCACGCCCAGCATTTCACGCTTGGCCTCGTTGGAATAGGTGACATAACCGCGATCGAACCAGCCGGAACTGCCCGCAACCTGGGTAATGGCCTCCGCCACCCAGCCGCCGGTGCAGGATTCTGCCGTCACAACATAAAGACCGCGCCCACGCAAAAGCGAGCCCAACTGGGTGGCGAGTGCTTCGATCAACAGGGTCTGGTCAGCGTAGGAGAGCATTGAAATCCATTCTGGTAGGGGAAACGGGTGGCGGAAAATGGGCCTGATTGTACCTGTTCCCCCCTGACCGGACCACGGCTTTTCCCGCCCCGGAACGTCCACCCGACCGGCCGGAAATGCCGCTCTGTCAAGCGGTTCCAAAGCCGCTCCGAACGCGTACAATGACCGCTTTTGACCGAGCCACTCCGGATTCGCCACCCCCATGTCGATCGTCGAAGAACAGTACTCCCAGCACACGCCCATGATGCAGCAATACCTGCGCATCAAGGCCCAGCATCCCCACGAACTGGTGTTCTACCGTATGGGGGATTTCTACGAACTGTTCTACGGCGACGCCCAGAAGGCCGCTGACCTGCTCGACATCACGCTCACCGCCCGCGGCCAGTCCGGTGGTGCACCGATCCCCATGGCGGGCGTTCCGTACCACGCAGCGGAAAACTATCTGGCGCGACTGGTGAAACTGGGCGTCTCCGTGGCCGTGGCAGAGCAGATGGGCGACCCGGCGCTGGCCAAAGGTCCGGTGGAACGCAAGGTGGTGCGCATCGTCACCCCCGGCACCATCAGCGACGAAGCCCTGCTCGACGAATCCCAGGACAACCTGCTCTGCGCCATCACCCAGCACGCCGACCGTTACGGCATCGCCCACCTGGACATCAGCAGCGGCCGCTTCTTTGTTTGCGAGGTGGAAGGCGAGGCCGCGCTGGAAGCCGAGCTGGGCCGCATCAATCCGGCCGAGCTGTTGGTAGCGGAAGACAGCCACATATTGATGAAAGTGCAAAACCGGCGGGGCGTGCGCGGCCGCCCGGTGTGGGAATTCGACACCGAATCCGCCCGCCGCGCCCTGATCCAGCAATTCGAAACGCAGGACCTGACTGGCTTTGGCTGCGACCACCTGCCGCTCGCCATCGCTGCCGCCGGTTGCCTGCTGCAATACGCGAAAGAAACCCAGCGCGCCGCCCTGCCGCACATCCGCGGCCTCAGCCTGGAAGCGCAGGACGACTGCGTGATCCTCGATGCCGCCACCCGCCGCAACCTGGAACTCACCGAAAACCTGAAAGGCGACGACCAGCACACCCTGGCCTGGGTGCTCGACAAAACCAAGACCGCCATGGGCGGACGCATGCTGCGACGCTGGATCAACCGTCCGCTGCGCAAACGCAAGCCGCTGCTGGATCGCCAGAATGCGATTGCCGCCCTGTTGCAGAACTACCAGTACGAGCCGGTGCAGGCAGTACTGAAGCAGATCGGCGACATCGAACGCATCCTGGCACGTATCGCCCTGAAATCCGCCCGCCCGCGCGACCTGTCACGCCTGCGCGACGCACTCAACCTGCTGCCGTCACTGCAGAGCGAACTGGCCCAATTCGCCGAGCCCGTCATCGCCAAACTCGGCGAGCGCATCAGCCTGTATCCCGCGCTGGCGGAAACGCTCACCAAGGCCCTGGTGGAAACCCCGCCCGTGCTGATGCGCGACGGCGGCGTCATCGCCACCGGCTACGATGCCGAACTGGACGAACTGCGCGCCCTCAGCGAGAACGCCGGCCAGTTCCTGCTGGATCTGGAAGAACGCGAAAAAGCCCGCACCGGCATATCCACTCTCAAGGTCGGCTACAACCGCATCCACGGCTACTACATCGAAATCAGCCGCGCCCAGGCCAAACAGGCACCGGAAGACTACATGCGCCGGCAAACCCTGAAAAACGCCGAGCGCTACATCACACCGGAACTGAAAGCGTTCGAGGACAAGGCCCTCTCCG
>CAZBII010000308.1:0-2771 GCA_964491665.1 uncultured Moraxellaceae bacterium | reverse complement strand
CCTATGGCACGGCCAAGAAACTGGTTTCGGGGGTATTGCCAAAACGCCGCAAGAACGACGTCAGCGTGGCCTGAAGCGGCAAGTATCTGACCGCGCGCCTGTTTTTAGGATTAACATTCTAATTTTTATGTATACCATCGCCGGCCTGTACCGCTGTGATGTCCATCCGTTGTCGGCAAGCTTTTCTTGCCAGAGATGAGTCAGCGCTACGGGAATACGAATGAGGTCAATCGAAGCATCAATCGCGTGCGAGGGAGAACACCATGAGCGAATTTTCGGATCGCGTAAAAGGACAGCTGGATCAATTCAACAGTTCAATTGACCAGATCATCAACGCTTCTCGCGGTCTTTATCTCAAGATCAAGGAAGAAAGCAACAAACAGTTCGACGAACTGGTGAAGGCAGGCGAAGCGCAGAAAGCTGCAGACGAGCCCCTGCTGATTCAGCTAAAAAAAGACATCACCACCCCGTTCGAAGACGTCAAAGGCTCCCTGGAGCAACTGAAGAACGCCTCTCTGGGTCTGGTAGTCAAGGCGCGCGAAGCCGGCGAGCAGTACTTCAACGAACTGGTCGAGCTGGGTTCCACCAAGGAATAACTGGCTGAGCAATCAGCACATATCCTTATAAAACAATAGAAAGGCGGCACTGGTCGCCTTTCTGTTTGCACGTCCGTACGACATATACCTGTCACTGCAAATCCTGTAATATTGCCCTTCTCTCGCCGCGCCCATGCGCGCTGGCTCCCCAGCTCCTATACTGATTACGATTCCACCAAACGCTTGAGAAAGAGTTTTATGTCAGAAGCTGTCCAGGAAAAAGCCCCCCGCAACTGGGTAACCACATTGCTGTTCAGCATCACTTTTGCTGTAGCTGTGAGCGCTGTTCCGGTTTATGGATTCATGGTCGGCTACGACCTTTATCAGTGGCTGATGTTCGTGGTGATTCTGGCGTTTTGCGGGTTCTCCATTACTGCCGGTTATCATCGCCTGTGGTCCCATCGCGCCTATGATGCCAGCCCGCTGGTACGTGCTTTTTTTGCTTTCTGGGGCGCATGCGCACTGCAGAACAGCATTCTGGTCTGGGGCTCTGGCCACCGCCGCCACCACCGTCATGTCGATGACAACGAGAAAGACCCCTATTCAATCAACCGTGGTTTCTGGTTTGCCCATATTGGCTGGATGCTGCGTAATTACAAAAGCGGTGCAGTAGACCTGAACAACTCTCAGGATCTGCAGCGTGATCCCATCGTGATGTTCCAGCACAACTATTACCTTCCCTTGGTGCTGGCCAGCAACATTGGCATTCCGCTGCTGCTGGGCTATTTCCACGGTGACATGCTGGGCACATTCCTGCTGGTCGGTGTGTTGCGTCTGGTGGTCAGCCACCACGTAACCTTCTTCATCAACAGCCTGTGCCACATGTGGGGTCGCCAGCCCTACACCAACACCAACACCGCAAAGGACAATTTCCTGCTGGCTCTGGTCACTTATGGCGAGGGTTACCATAACTTCCATCACTACTTTCAGACTGACTACCGCAATGGTGTGCGCTGGTGGCAATTCGACCCTACCAAGTGGCTGATAAACGCGCTGTCGTGGGTCAAGCTGGCGGGCAACCTGCGCCGGGTTCCGGATTTCAAGATTCAGGAAGCGCTGGTTCAGATGCAGTTTGAAAAGGCTCAGGCACAACTCAAGAAAACCAGTCACCTGCCCAACATCGAAGCCTGGAAAGAAACGCTCGAAAACGAATATCAGCAGTTCATGCAGACCCTGGCCGACTGGAAACAGCTACGGGCCGAGTGGTACCAGCAGAAACGCCAGGAATTCGCCGAGAGAAAACAGGAGCTGCAAGGCAAATGGCAGCACATGGTAGTGCGCACCCGGTTCATGGAAATGGAATACATGCTGAAAATGCAGCGCAAGCGTCTGCAACTGTTAAACCTGAACTTTGCTGCCGTGGCCGCCTGATCAGTTTTTTTCAGACAATAGAAAAGGGCCTCCTGTGTGAGGCCCTTTCTATTTGGCATTCATAATCCTTCCATCAGGAAGCGCGATGAAACCAGCGCGACCACCAGGAAGCTGGCTGACTGTCCTCCCCCAGCTCTTCCCCCACCTGTCCACCGACAAAAATCAGTTCATGACGCCCGATACGCAGGCGATCCCCGCTATCCAGCACCGCCGTCTCCAGTGGCTCATCATTCACATAGAATCCCCAGCAATCACGGTGACAGACCACAATCCATTCATCACCCGCACGCTCAACCACGAGATGGGTTGGGTGCAAGGTCGCGTCGGTAATGGTGAAATCAGCGCTGGCGCCGGAACCGATACTCCAGCGCAGGTGACCACGCTTGGGCTTGAGCACCAGCTCCATCCCCCTCAGCGGGGTCGACAACACAATAAAACGGGCAAATTCGGCGGGCTGCAGCGATGCACTGGGACAGGAACGAACAATGGAATTACTGTTGAGAACGAGAAGGTTGCCAGAACCGGATGAAGCCATGGAAGACATGTCGTCTCCTCCATGAGAACGATTGGGGTTACTGCTACGGAGCGAATTATGCCCCTATCAGCGCCCCGGAAAACAGAGAGATAGTTCACACTGGAAACCGGACAAACCGTGCAGCTACCCCTTGCACGGGGTGCAAATCCACCCAAGGTCAAAAATACGGGCAACAAAAAAGCCGGCAGACTGAGCCGGCCGGCTTTCGTTTATCTGGTCGGGACGGAAGGATTTGAACCTTCGACCCCTTGCACCCCATGCAAGTGCGC
>CAZBII010000307.1:0-2800 GCA_964491665.1 uncultured Moraxellaceae bacterium | reverse complement strand
TCGAGCATCTGCAGGATGCCCTGCTTGTTGCGCAGGCGTTTGTTGCCCAGCAGGATGCCGGTGAGATACACCGCCAGAATGCCGCTGCCGCCCACAGCGCTGGTGGCGGCAAAAATCAGCACGCCGCCGGAACACACCAGCAGCGCATACAGTCCCGCTGCCAGATGCAGCGCATTCACCGCCCGCAGCAGCAGATAACCGGCACCCACGCCCATCAGTGCGCCGATGCCGAACTGCTGCACCAGACTCAGCAGCAGCGTCATGCCAAAACCGTTTTCCGCGTGCAGGGTGATTTCCAGCAGCGCCACTGTGAGAAACACCGCCATCGGATCATTGGAGCCGGATTCGATTTCCAGTGTCGCGCCCACCCGCTGCTGCAGATGCACGCCGCTGTTATTCAAAAGTGAAAATACCGCTGCCGCATCGGTGGAACCGACAATCGCACCCAGCAGCATGCCCACCCACAGCGGCAGATCCAGCAGCCACGCGGCAAACGCGCCGGTGACGCCCACGGTCAGCACCACACCCACTGTCGCCAGCGACAGCGCCGGCCACAATGCCACACGAAACGATTCCACGCGCGTGCGCATGCCGCCGTCCAGCAGGATGATGGCCAGTGCCAGGTTACCGATCAGGAAGGAGGCGGGATAATTGTGAAAGGGAATCTTGCCGAGGCCGTCTTCGCCGGCCAGCATGCCCAGGGCCAGAAACAGCAGCAGCAGCGGGAATCCCACCCGCGAGGAGACGGACGTGAGCACAACGCTGAGCAGCACTAGCACTGCGCCGATCGTGAGGGCGGTGTAGGTCAGGTCCACGGCAGACAACGTCCATCGGTCAGGGATTGGATTTCAGTCTACCGGATTTCGTACAGGGATTGCAGGATGGCGAAGTAGTTTTTCAGGCGCTGCGGATGCACGTCGCCGCGCTCGCTGGCGGCATGCAGTGCACAGCCCGGTTCGTTCTGGTGCTTGCAGTCGCGGAAGCGGCAGTCGAAACGCCAGGCATCGAAATCGCGAAAGCCCTCGATCAGATTGTCCGGCTCCAGATGCCACAGACCGAATTCGCGGATGCCCGGCGAGTCGATCAGGCTGCCGCCGCTGGGAAAATGAAACAGGCGCGCGTTGGTGGTGGTGTGACGGCCCAGTCGCGAATTTTCCGACAGCTCGCCGACTTTGGCATTCACACCGGGCAGCAGCGCATTCACCAGCGAGGATTTGCCCACGCCGGACTGGCCCACAAAAACGGAAATGTGCTGGTCCAGCTGCTGCTTGAGTTCATCCAGCCCGTGTTCGGTAACGACCGACGATTCCAGCACCGGGTAACCAATCGCGCGGTACATGTTCAGCAGCGCGTCGATCTCGGCCTCGTTCATGTCGGTGAGCAGATCGGTCTTGTTGAGCAGCAGCTTGATGGGGATTTTCTGCAGCTCGGCGGCCACCAGATAGCGGTCGATTAGCACGCTGGACGGCGCCGGCTCCGGCGTGATCACCAGCACGATGAAATCGATATTCGCTGCCACCGGTTTGAGATTGCCGCGCGGATCGGGGCGCGACAGCAGAGATGTGCGCGGCAGCACCGCTTCCACCACGCCGTGGGACTGGCCCTGCCGCATCACCACCCGATCGCCGGCCACCACAGCGCCGATGTTGGCGCGGAAGTGGCACTGCACGGACGTGCCCGGCGCCTCCTGCGGCTCCACTTCCACCAACGTGCCGAAGTGCGCCACCACCAGTCCTTCCTGCTCCGGTCCCAGTTCCTCGCCGTCGGTTTCCACGCGCTGCGACTTGCGGTCCAGCCGGGCGGCCTTCTCTTCCTGGATCTTCTGGATACGCCAGTTCTGCTGGCGGGTCAGCTTGCGCTTGCTCATAAGCTCTCGGTGTGGAATGGATGCCGGCGGAAATCCGGTGCGGTCCGGTATTCTACGTTATTATTGATCATGGTTTTTCAAATCCAAGGATTCCCCATGACCGACAAGAAAAACAACCTGATCTGGATCGACCTGGAAATGACCGGTCTGGACCCGGACAGCGATGTGATCATCGAAATCGCCACCATCGTCACCGATGCCCACCTGAATGTACTGGCGGAGGGGCCGGTGTTCGCCGTGCACCAGAGCGATGAAACCCTGGCGAAAATGGACGACTGGTGCGTGCGCACCCACGGCGCCTCCGGCCTGACCGAGCGGGTGCGGCAGAGCCAGGTGGGCGAGGCGGAAGCCGAGCGCCGCACCATCGAATTCCTGGCGCAATGGGTCGACAACCGTGCCTCGCCCATGTGCGGCAACAGCATCTGCCAGGACCGCCGGTTCCTCTACCGCTACATGCCCCGTCTGGAAGCCTTTTTCCACTACCGCAATCTGGATGTCAGCACCGTGAAGGAGCTGGCGCGGCGCTGGAAACCGGATGTGCTCGCCGGCATGAACAAGCAGGGCGCCCATCTGGCGCTGGACGACATTCGCGAATCCATTGCTGAACTGAAGCATTACCGCGAGCGTTTTTTCAAACTTTGATCTGTGTATTGCGTGCTGGCGATGGCGTTGATTGCAGTCGCCGGCGCGCCAACTGTTACCCTTGTCGTTAGCAAGGCCGCTTGGCAGCCTGCTCCGCCAGCGCCCACACCAGATGTTCCCGCAGCAGGTCGCCTGCCGTGGCCAGCCGTTCCGTCAGCGCGGCGACAATCGCTTCGGCAAACGGCGCATTGCCCAGTCCCACTGCCAGATTGCGCTGCCAGCGTTCATAACCGATGCGGCGGATCGCCGAGCCTTCGGTGTTGCGCAAATAAGTGGCCTCGTCCCACAGGA
>CAZBII010000306.1:0-2847 GCA_964491665.1 uncultured Moraxellaceae bacterium | reverse complement strand
TGCCCTGCGGCACGGTGTCGAAACTGTGGCCGGCGCCCAGCCGTTCCGCCGTGGCTCGCAGCCAGTCGTCCTGCAGGCCGTGATACGGATTGGGAGTCACCCCCAGCATGCGTCTGGCCGTGGCATAGTGCGGTGCCAGTTCCTGCTGCCAGTCGGGGGAAAGCGCCCGCCAGGCCGGATCGCGGTAGAAATTGTCCCCCGGCTCCAGCAGCACTGCCGCGTAGACGTTGGAACCGCCCCCCACTCCGATGCCGCGCACGATGCCCATGTGGCGAAACACATCCTGCGCAAAAAAGCCCTTGAGACCCAGTGCCGGCGCCCAGGCCAGTTTTTTCGGATCGCTGCCGGCGGCGGCAATATCGGCGTCGGTCAACTGCCGGCCCTGCTCCAGCACGGTGACCTGCCAGCCCTTTTCCGCCAGCCGCAGCGCGCTGACGCTGCCGCCGAATCCGGAGCCGATGATGGCGATGTCAGTATCGAAGAGGGGCATGGCTCAGCGTTCCCGGATCAGCAGGAAAGGAAACGCCAGATGCCGCAGCAGCGGCAGATCGATCACCGTCATGCACAGCAGGGTATTCTCATCCAGCACCCGCATTTCGTCCTGTATCCAGCGCCAGGGCAAGGGCGCCGGACGGCCGTCGCAGGGCAGATAATGCAGCGCCACGCCGGTCTTGCCATCCACCCGGGACAGGCCGGGGACCACCTGCATCCGCAGCGCCTCGCTCAGCACGCCGCCCTTTTTCAGCACGTTGGTGGCGCTGTCGCAATCGAGGAATTTCTTGCCCTGCCAGCCAGGCAACCCGGACAGCTCCAGACTGGGCCGGGCCGAATGACGCAGCCAGGCCGGCCCCACGAACTGCGCACGGAAAAAGCCCTGGCGCTGTTCCGGAGACGGTGCAGACAGGGTGGAAAAAAGACGTTTCAGTTCGGCAAGGGATGCGTTTTCGCCGGCAAAGGCCATGAGCGGACTCCCGTGGATAGCGGTTGAGTCCGGCCAAATTACGCTAACACATGTGTTAGGTCAATTAGCAGAAGAACCCCCCAGCTCCTCCGGCGCCAGCTCGATGCCCAGATGCTGCGCCAGCCTGGCCGCGTGCTGCCACTCCTCCGGACCGCCGAGCAGCGCAATGGCCAGCCGCAACATGGCGTCGCGGGCCTGCTTCCAGTGCGCGTCGCCACCGGGAGTATCCAGGTGGAAGCGGTAACCCAGGTATTCAACCCCGTGCAGCAGGGCGTCCACCTGCAGCCGGGTGGGACGGGGGCCGCCAAACCGCTGGATCAATTCACTCAGCTGATCGGCCAGGATGGCCAGGGTGCGCCGACGATACTCCGAGGCCGGTGAGTGGGGGTCGTGCAGCTCAGCAAACAGGGGCCGCACCATCGGGCCCAGCTCCGCCCCCCAGTCGCGCCACGCGGTAAGGCCCGCTTCCACGGCCGCGAAGGGATCGCCGCTGCCGCTGGCCGCCGCCAGGATGCGGTCGATCAGGCGGTCATTCACCTGCTGGATCAGGATGCGGATGGGTTCGTCGGCATTGCGAAAATGCTTGTAGTAGGTGGGCCGCGACAGCCCCGCTTCCGCCAGGATCAGTTCGACGCTCAGACCGTGGTAACCCACCCGGGCGAAAACGGCGCCGGTAGCCTCCAGCAGGCGCTGACGCATGCCGGCATGCACCTCGGGACTGGCCGGGGGGCGACCACGCTTGCGGGCCGGAGCCAGATCAGCGGGGGACGGCGACGTTCGGGGCGGCTTTCGGGATTCGGGCATCGGCACTCTCGGAAGACAGGCTTGTCGGCCAGCGCCCCAACGCGCCAGCCGTGCTCCGGAGTTTACACGCTGCGGGACAGAATCACTGCCCGTCACCGTTTCCTGTCAGGCATAGGCACTGGCCAGGGCCGGGCCGATCAGGTGCGGCAGCAAATATTTCGTCACGTCGAGTTTCGGTTTGTAGTGGATGAACAGGCCACCGAGCGTGGTGAAGACCCGCGCCAGCATGATGAATTCCGCCGGCAGTTTTTCCACCGGGTCGGCATCGGCCATGGCGAACAGCTGCCTGCCCCGCTCGAGGATCTGGTCGGCGCTGGGCCAGGTCTGCTGGTCGCCCACGGTCATGGCGGTGTTGCGGATGCTGGACAGCAGCGCGTCGGCAAACGCCAGCAGGGTGGCGGGATTGCCGCTGCGGGTGCGGAAACCGAGGGTCGCCAGAGTGGACGCCATCTTCTCGCGATCGCCCATCATGGCGGCGCCCAGCACGGTGAAATAGCCGCTGCGGAAACTTTCCGACAGCTGCATGGTGCAGCCGAAATCCAGCAGCACCAGCTTGTTGTCCGGCGTCACCAGCAGGTTGCCGGGATGGGGATCGGCCTGGAAACAACCGTGCTGCAACACCTGCCGCAGATACAGGTCCAGCAAACGGCCCAGCAGGTCGGCCACACCGGCACTGTCGCCACTTTCCATGCGGGCATCCAGTTCCGCCGTCAGCTTGCGGCCTTCGATGAACTCGCTCACCAGCACTTTCTTGCCGCACAGCGCCAGCACCGGCCGCGGCACGATCACCCCCGGCACGTCCTGCAGGAAAGCGCCGATCTGCTGCATCCAGCGGCACTCCTCGCGGTAGTCCAGCTCCTCGCGGATGGTGCGCTCGATTTCAGTGGTGATGGTGTCCAGATCGGTGGGCGGCAGCAGGGATTCGATGCTGGACAGGAACAGTTTCAGCAGCGACATGTCCAGATCGACAATCGCTTCCAGACCCGGCCGCTGCACTTTCACCGCCACCGCACGGCCGTCACGCAGCACTGCCTTGTGCACCTGGCCGATGCTGGCGGCGGGGTCTGGAAGCGATTGTCGAT
>CAZBII010000305.1:0-2911 GCA_964491665.1 uncultured Moraxellaceae bacterium | reverse complement strand
GTTGAATACGACCTCCTGCTTGGAGCCACCGGGTCGACTCCACCCTCTGGATTGTTGGGGGAGGTGTCAGGCCGCAAGGTTGCCCTAGATCTGAACCAAACTCATACCATCAGTCTATTTGGTGTGCAGGGAGGCGGTAAGAGTTACACCTTGGGAAGTGTTGCGGAAATGGCTTCGTTGCAAATCCCAGGAATCAATTGCCTTCCAGAGCCCTTGTCTACTGTAATCTTCCATTACAGCCCAACCATGGACTACAAGCCCGAATTTACGTCGATGGTGGGGGCTAATAGCGTTGAGGATCAGGTTCGAACGCTGAAGGAAATTTACGGCGCGGAGCCGAAAGCGCTCTCTGATGTCCTGCTGCTTGTTCCTGCCGATAAGATCGAAGAACGGCGTGCAGAATACCCTGATATCGAGGTATTGCCATTACAATTCTCCGCATCTGAATTGAAGGCCTCACACTGGAAGTTCCTAATGGGAGCAGTGGGCAATCAAGCCAACTATATTCGTCAGATTATGCGCATCATGAAATCCATGCGTGATGACATCAGCGTGGCTGGGTTGCGTGCTGGCGTTGATGCTTCGTCCGTTCCGGATCATTTAAAAGAGTTGGCGAGGATGCGGCTCGACTTAGCTGCGGAGTACATTAGTGATTCGGCTTCGCTCACTGAGGTTGTCAAGCCAGGGCGTTTGATTATCGTAGACCTTCGTGACGAATTCATCGAGAAAGATGAGGCTCTTGGGCTCTTTGTCGTTCTGTTACAGCTATTTGCAGACGCTCGAATCGATGGGCGCAGCTTCAACAAATTGGTGGTGTTTGACGAGGCACACAAATACATCGAGAGCCCTGATCTAGTTGCGGGGCTAATCGAAGTTGTTCGGGAAATGCGGCATAAGGGCGTGAGCATTATGGTGGCTAGCCAAGATCCGCCGTCAGTTCCAGTGAGCCTGATCGAGTTGTCCAGCCAGATCATTTTGCACAAGTTCAACTCGCCTGCCTGGCTTAAGCATATCCAGAAGGCCAATGCTGCTTTGGGCAACTTAACACCAGAAAGGATGGCGCTTCTAAAAGCAGGCGAGGCCTACATCTGGTCCAGCAAGGCTACTGATGAGTCTTTCTCGAAAGGTGCGGTAAAGTTCAGATGTCGGCCACGGGTAACACAGCATGGTGGAGCGACGAGGGTTGCAGTGACTGGGTAATTGGGGTTCTAGGGATCTTCCGTCCAAAAACGACAAAGTGCTCTGGAGAGCAAGGGGATAGAATTCTCGCTATCCTCTTCATCATCTTCTTTGTACCGAGGTAATGCAGCCTCTATCTGCCCGCGTGCAAACTCACCGCGTTCGATATAGCGCATTGCGGATTTGATATCCTTCCAGCCCACGTATTCCATCAGGGCCTGCACATCCCACCCGTTGCTGCCAGCCCAGCTGGCGAAGCCACGGCGCAGCGAATGACTGCTGTACTGATGGGCATCGACCACATCTGCAGCGGTCAGAATTGAACGCAGCAGCGGCACGATGCTTTGCGGATTCAGGGCTGACGCTGCCACATGGTTCCAGCGATCGATACTGCGGAACGCCGGGCCTGCAGTGAGGCCGGACAGGTCCAGCCAATCCTGGTAAGCGGCCACGGGACACAGCTGGCTCAGGGCCGGCACCCGAAATTCCCGGCCCCGGCTGGCGCGATCGGTCTTGCTGCGCGGCAAATAGAGAATCAGGCCTTCACCGGGAAACACCTGGATCTGCTCTACCTGGAGTCGGGTCAGTTCTTCGCTGCGAAAGCCGCGCCAGAACCCCAGCAACACCATCGCCCGATCGCGGGTCGCGCGCAAGCGCTGCTGCGGATCATCTGCCTGGGTCGTCAGCCACTCCACCAGCGTGCGCAGCGCTTCCAGCTGCAGGGGTTTGGCCCGCTTTTCCTGCGTCGGGTGACACTCGCGGATGCCCTTCAGCACCTGGCGCACCAGCGGCGCCTTGGTGGGGTCGGGAAAGCCCTGTTCCTGGTGCCAGCGGGCCAGCGCCGCCAGGCGCAGTTTCAGGGTGTTGAGCGCCAGAGACTGGGCGTGATCGGCGAGATAGCGGGCGATGCTGTCGGCGGTGGCCGGCAGAAAGCCGCCCCAGGCCACCTCGAAATGCTCGATGGCGGCCCGGTAGCTGCGCTGGGTATTGGCGCGGGTGGCCGCCTGGCGGTAGTGCTCGACGGAACTCATGGCGTGCGCTTTCTCCCGTCTTGTCATCAGTGGGATGTGTACCAGTACAGCCTGAACCCGATCGGCCTGTACGGTTCGTTTTCCGGTTAGCACCCGGAATCAGGTGATACGTACTGGTCAACCTCGCGAAAATCCCGGCAATTGGGTATGACATCCGATAATTCACCATTATCCCATGTTTATTTTCTATCGGAAAGGCCTTCTTGAGCCAACCTAAATAGTACAGTAGAATGCGGTATGTACCACAGTATGCTATTTGAGTGAGGCACCTGCCATGGCGCGGACCGGAATCAGCAAATTTCAGGTGAAAAGAGAGCGGGATGCGCTGGTGGCGCAAGGGCTGCACCCCTCCATCGATGCCGTGCGGCTGGCCCTGGGGAACACCGGTTCCCGTTCCACTATCCACCGCTATCTGCGGGAGCTGGAAGAGGAGGAGGGGACCAAACTGGGTGACCATCCGTTGCTGAGTGCCACCCTCAAGGAGATGGTGCAGCGGCTGGCCGTGCAGCTGCAGACCGAAGCCCAGGCGCCGCTGGAGCAGCAGGAACAGCGCCATGCCCAGCAGGTGGCCGGCCTGGAAACGAGTCTGTCCGATCTGCAGCGCCAGCTGGAGTCCTGCAAAGGGGAGCTGGATCGCACCCAGGGCCTGTTAGCCGCCGAGCAGCTGGCCCACCAGCAGGTGCGGGACGCCCATCAGCAGG
>CAZBII010000304.1:0-2945 GCA_964491665.1 uncultured Moraxellaceae bacterium | reverse complement strand
GGTGATAGGCAGCCGTGCCCTTCGGCTTGCCGGTGGAGCCGGAGGTGTAGATCACATACAGATAATTTTGCGCCGAACCCTGCGGCAGCGGACGCTCGGCGGATGCACTTTGCAGCACACCGGAAGACTGGTCCACCAGCAGAACGCGCGGCGCCACCGCCTGCACGGATGCATCCAGAGTGGACCGGGCAATCAGTACCTTCACGCCGGCATCTTCCACCATGTAATGCAGACGCTCGGCCGGATAGGCCGGGTCCAGCGGCAGATAGGTGGCACCGGCTTTCAGAATGCCGAACAGCGCTTCAATCAGTTCGATGGAACGCGGCAGGCACAGACCCACCACATCGCCGGACTGCACACCCAACTCCATCAGCACATGGGCAAAGCGGTTGGCGCGCTGCTCCAGCTGCCGGTAGCTGATCTGCTGATCACCACAGATAACCGCCGGCAAATCCGGCGTGCGGTCCACCTGCTGTTCGAACAGGCCGTGCATGGTGGCCGTGCGATCATACTCGCGCACAGTGTCGTTCCAGGCGTGCAACTGCTGGATCTCCGCCGGCGTCAGCATGGAAATACCCGCCACGGTGATATCCGGCTCGCGGCAGATCACCTGCAGGATGGCAATGAAATGGTCCACCAGACGCTGCACGAAACGGCGCTCGAACAGTCCGGTGCGATACACCACTTCACCCTGCAGACCGCCATTCAGTTCCACCAGGCTGAAATCCAGATCAAACTTCGCCACCACATCCTGCTGCGCAAGACTGGAGAACTTCAGTCCCGGCAATGTGAAATTCGCATCCACCGGCACGTTCTGCAGCGAGAACATCACCTGGAACAGCGGCGAGTGCAGCAGATCGCGCTCGGTCACCAGTTCTTCCACCAGACGCTCGAACGGCACGTCCTGATGAGCATAGGCATCCAGCGTGTGCTGGCGCATCTGCTGCAGAAAATCGGTGAAGCGCAGTGTGGGCTGCACGTCGCCGCGCAGAACCAGCGTATTCACGAAAAAGCCGATCAGCGCTTCAATGTCTTCGTGGTTGCGGCCGGCAATCGGACTGCCGACGCTGATGTCAGTCTGGTTGCTGTATTTCGACAGCAACACCATCCAGGCCGACAGCAACGTCATGTACAGCGATGCGCCCTGCTGCCGCGCCAGCTGGTTCAGCTTCGCGGTCAGCGTGGCATCAATGGCAAACGGCAGGATGTTGCCGGCAAAACCGGTATCGGCACGACGCGGACGATCCGTCGGCAGATTCAGCACTTCTCCGCCGGCCAGCTGCTGGCGCCAGTAACCCACCTGCCGCTCCAGTTCATCACCGCTCAGCCAGTTACGCTGCCACACGGCAAAATCGGCGTATTGAATGCGCAGCGGCTGCAACGGCGACGGCCGCTGATGCAGGAACGCGTCGTACAGCATGCCCAGCTCGCGCATCAGCACGCCGTTGGACCAGCCGTCCGACACGATGTGATGCATGTTCACCAGCAGCAGGAAATCATCCTGCCGCAGCGTGACCAGTTCCACCCGGAACAGCGGACCGGCAGCCAGATCAAACGCATGCCGACGCCACTGCGCGATGCGTTCGCGGATGGCGTGATCGAGCACGTCGTCCGACACGGCGGAATAATCCCGCCGCTGCAAACGCCAGTCCTGCGCGCCAGTAATCAGCTGACAGGGTTGCTCATCCACCATCACCGTGTGCGAGCGCAGCACCGCGTGGCGCTGCACGATTTCCGCCAGCGCTTGTTCCAGCACTTCGGCATCCAGACGCCCTTTCACGCGGAACGCACCCGGCATGTTGTAGGCGGCATTGCCCGGATCAAGCTGATCGAGGAACCACAAACGTTGCTGCGCGAACGACAGCGGTTGCGGCACGCTGTAATCGACGTTGAGGATCGCGGGAATATTCAGTGTCTGCTGCGCGCGGTTGATCGCCACCGCCAGATCGGCCACGGTGGGCGCCACAAACAGTTCACGCACGGCAATCTGCACGCCCAGCTGCTTCTTCACGCGCGACAGAATGCGGGTGGCCAGCAGCGAGTTGCCGCCCAGATCGAACAGGTTATCCAGCACACCAACTTGCGGTTTCTGCAGCAGATCCTGCCAGATGTCCGCCAGCTGCTGCTCCAGTTCGCTGCGCGGCGCCACATACACATTTGCCTGCGCGACAATGGCCGCCGGGTCCGGCAGCGCCTTGCGATCGATCTTGCCGTTCGGCGTCAGCGGCCACTGTGGCAGCGGCACGACCACCGACGGAATCATGTACTCCGGCAGATGATCGCGCAGACGCGCGCGCCAGTCGTCCACCAGCGCTGCCTGCACACTCACCACATAGGCAATGAGTTTGTCGTCCTTCACCAGCGCCAGACCGTCCTGCACATCCGGCAGCTGCTTCAGCGCAAATTCGATTTCGCCCAGCTCGATGCGCAGGCCACGCAGCTTGATCTGGAAATCCTTGCGACCGAGATATTCGAGTTCACCATTCGGCAGATAGCGGCCCAGATCGCCGGTGCGATACAGCTTGCCGTCGCCGAACGGATTGTCGATGAAAACTTTCTGCGTCAGTTCGTCGCGATTGATGTAGCCCAGGCCCACGCCCACGCCGGCCACACAGATTTCGCCGGCCAGGCCCGGTACTACCGGCTGCAGGTTTTCGTTCAGCACGAACAGCTGCAGATTGGGAACCGGCCTGCCGATCGGCAACACCTGATCGACCGATTCCACCTGCTCCAGCTTGTGCCAGGCCACCACGTCGGTACATTCGGTGGGACCGTAACTGTTGATCAGCTGCGCGGAACAGCCGGCCGACGACAGCCACGGATACAGCGCCGACAGCCGGATCGGCTCGCCGCCCAGCACCACAAAACGCAAACTCTGCAACGCGCGATAACCCTGCGGCGCAGACGATTCCACCAGCGGATAAAACGCACTGGGCGCACAGTTC
>CAZBII010000303.1:0-2957 GCA_964491665.1 uncultured Moraxellaceae bacterium | reverse complement strand
GGGGCGCGGCTTGCGCATGATGACCCTGGCCGGTGACACGATCCCCGCCGTTTTCGGTATTTCAGCGTATCCGGTGTTGATATCAAGCCGGTCCATTGAGCAATAACGCGCAAGGAGCAACGGGATGTCCAATCGAATGGAAGGTTTGCTGCGCCCACCCATTGAGTACGCCGCCGCGCTGGCCTATACCGCCGTGGCCGGCATCATGGTGAGCGCCCCCATGTATCTGATGATGACACCTGCAGTCGCCTGGGTAACCGGTGCCGGTCTGTTTACGCTGGGTGTCATTCGTTTTCGCGCGGCCTGGCGTATCCGGCGCTATCAAAAAGGTCTGCGCCAGCTGCCATTTTATTCCATCCCCTTCGCCCAATTGCCGGTCAGCCGGGAACGGCTCTTTCTGGGTAAAGGATTTGAATGGGAACCCAAACACACCCAGCGTCTGCATGACATCGAGCAGCCCGGAGCGGAGCGCTACGTCAAGCCAACACGGGCGTATCGGATCGCGCGGTGGATTGATATGCGCGCGGAATTCAATCCGCTGTGGCGTCAGATCAGCAAGCTGACACGCAATCCCTCCTCGTGGAATCCCGTCGCTCCCATCGCTGATGTCGGCGGCAATCCCGCCATTCCTGGCGTTGGTCTGCTGGAGCCGGAACGCAATGTGTTTATGAAGCTGGCCGATCGTGTCGGGCATGTGTTGGTACTGGGCACCACGCGGGTGGGTAAAACCCGCCTGGCTGAATTGCTCATTGCACAGGACATTGCACGCGGCGATGTCGTTATTGTGTTTGATCCCAAAGGTGATGCGGAGCTGATGAAGCGGGTGTATCGCGAAGCCAAGCGCGCCAACCGGCTGGATCACCTCTACATCTTTCATCTGGGCTACCCGGAAGTGTCGGCCCGCTATAACCCGGTGGGCCAGTTCACCCGCATCACAGAAGTGGCGTCGCGGATTGCCGGCCAGATGCCGGGCGATGGCCAGTCCCAGGCGTTCCGCGAATTTGTCTGGCGTTTCGTGAACGTGATTTCAGCCTGCCGCAATGCATTGGGCTCCCGCATTGGTATCGAGCAAATCAAATACGACGCCGACAACCTGGAACCCCTGGTCATCGAATACCTGAGTTTTGTCTTTGATCGGGAATGCAAGCAGGGCGCCCTGGCGAACTGGAAACAAACGATCGCCAAATGGGAACCGCTGTTCAATGATCCGGACGCCAAGGATTTTCGCAAACCGCGTCACATGACGGATCGCAGCAATCGGGCGATGGCTCTTTGCAAGTTCTACAAGGACAACAAGGATGCTTTTCCTGAATTGCGGGACACCTGCGCGGAATCCCTGATCACCACGTTTTTCTACGATGCGGCCAAGTTCAACATGCTGGTGGCGTCGTTGATGCCGCTGCTGGAAAAACTCTGTACCGGTAAATGTGCCGAACTGATCAGCCCGGACTATCTGGACGGTGATCGCAGCCGCCCCATTTTCACCTGGGCCGAAGTGATCCGGACCGGCGGCATTGTCTATGTGGGGCTGGATGCGCTGTCTGATCCTGAAGTGGCGGCCGCCGTTGGCAATTCCATGTTTGCCGATCTCACCTCCGGCTCGGGCCTGATCTACAAGCATGGCGTGGATCTGGGGTTACCGTTTTCCACGGGAGGCCGGCGCGTCAACATTCATGCGGATGAATTCAACGAGCTGATCGGCAAGGAGTTCATTCCGCTGCTGAACAAGGCCGGCGGTTCCGGCTATGGCGTGACGGCCTACACCCAGACCTGGTCGGATGTGATTGCGCGGTTGGGCAATCAGGCGCAGGCGGGGCAGGTCGCAGGCAACCTGAATTCGCTGATCATGTTGCGCACGCTGGAATACGCCACCATTGAAATGCTGACCAAGCGTCTGCGCCAGGTCGATGTATCGCATGCCATGGATGTGTCGGGTGCGTCTGACGTCAGCGATCCGGATGCCAACACCAGTTTCACCTCCCGCACCGAACAGCGTGTCACCTCCCAGCGGGTTGAGCGTGTGCATCCCAATGACGTGCTGCAGCTGCCCAAAGGGCAGGCGTTTGCCATGACCGATGGCGGCAAGCTCTCCAAGATTCGCCTGCCCCTGCCAGACCCGCGTGATTTGGCAGATCTGCCACCCACGTTGCAGGACATGGCAGACGATATGGTGCGTCGCTACCGCTCCGACAGTAACTGGTATCACTTCCAGTCCTGCTTTGATGTGCCGGAGGCATTCAATGGCCTCAACTAACACCGCTGCTGCCAACCTTCCCGCAGCACCGCAACCGCTGCACACCCGCATCCTGTTCTCGCCCCTGGCGCTGGCCGGCATGCTGCTGGGGGCCATGGTGTCGGCGGTCCTGGTGGAATGGGCCGGCATGGCATTGGGACTTTGGACGCTGCCCGGTGCCGATCATGCGCGCCAGACCCTGATCGATGACATCAGTTATCTGAATGCGGATTTCACGCGCTCGTTGCTGGGGCAATCGCCGGTGGAACTGGCGGGCCTCGCGGCCCGGTCTGCTTCGGAATGGGTCGCCAGGGGCATTGAGCGGTTACACCTGGCGGAGCTGTATCAACAGTTCCGCACCGACGGGATGGGGATTTTCTCCAAGCTGAATTTACCCGGTTTGACGGGGCCGCCAGAAGCGGCGATGTCGATGCCATCACCGGCATTGGTTCTCACGCCGGAAATGGCCCTGCAGACCTTCATCCAGTATTTCGACGCCGCGCTGTATTCGATACAGACCGTGGTGGTGCGCATTGTGGTGGCGCTCCTGACCTTGCCGGCCTATGTGCTGATTGGGCTGGCGTGCTTGCTGGATGGCGTCGTGGCCCGTGACCTTCGCAAATTTACCGCTGCCAATGAGTCCGCTTTTGCGTATCACCGCTACCGGCCCTGGGCCAAGCGCTTTTTTGTCGTGGGTTGGTATCTCTACATTGCCTGGCCTTCC
>CAZBII010000302.1:0-3040 GCA_964491665.1 uncultured Moraxellaceae bacterium | reverse complement strand
TCCATCGCCGGCGCGACCACGGCGGCGTGATCTTCATCGACCTGCGCGACCGGGAAGGTCTCGTCCAGGTCGTCTGCGACCCCGACCGGGCCGAGATGTTCCAGGTGGCCGAGTCCGTCCGCAACGAGTTCGTCCTGAAGATCACCGGCAAGGTCCGTCGCCGCCCCGCCGGCACCGAAAACGCCGGCCTGGTGTCGGGCGAAATCGAGATCCTGTGCCACGACATCGAGGTGCTCAACACTTCCGCCACGCCGCCGTTCCAGCTCGACGAGGAAAACCTCTCCGAGACCACCCGCCTCACCCACCGCGTCATCGACCTGCGTCGCCCCCAGATGCAGAAGAACATGATGCTGCGCTACAAGACGGCGATGGCCTTCCGCCGCTTCCTCGATGCCCGCGGCTTCATCGACATCGAAACCCCGATGCTCACCAAGAGCACCCCCGAGGGCGCCCGCGACTACCTGGTGCCCTCCCGCGTCCACGACGGCCAGTTCTTCGCCCTGCCCCAGTCGCCGCAGCTCTTCAAGCAGATGCTGATGGTGGCCGGTTACGACCGCTACTACCAGATCGTCAAGTGCTTCCGCGACGAAGACCTGCGCGCCGACCGCCAGCCCGAATTCACCCAGATCGATATCGAAGCTTCCTTTATTAATGAGGAAGACATCATGGGCGTGGCTGAAGGCATGGCCCGCAAGCTGTTCAAGGATCTGCTGGGCATCGAGTTCGGTCCGTTCCCGCGCATGCCCTATTCCGAAGCCATGTCCCGCTTCGGCAGCGACAAGCCCGACCTGCGCATTCCGCTGGAACTGGTGGATGTGGGCGACCTGATGAAACAGGTGGATTTCAAGGTGTTCAGCGGCCCGGCCAACGATCCGAAAGGCCGCGTTGTCGCGCTGAAAGTGCCCAATGGCAGCAGCATCAGCCGCAAGGAAATCGACGACTACACCAAGTTCATTTCCATTTATGGTGCGAAAGGTCTGGCCTGGATCAAGGTCAACGAAATCGCCAAGGGCATCGACGGCCTGCAGTCACCCATCGTCAAGAACATGACCAACGTCGTGATGGAGATGATGCAGCGTCTGGAAGTCAAAGACGGCGACATCATTTTCTTCGGCGCCGACAAGGCCAAGGTGGTGAACGAGTCCATGGGCGCGCTGCGTATCAAGCTCGGCCACGACCTGAAACTGTTTACCTGCGAATGGGCGCCGCTGTGGGTCGTGGACTTCCCGATGTTCGAGGAAACCGACAACGGCGGCTGGACCCCGTGCCACCACCCGTTCACCGCGCCGTCCTGCCCGGTGGAAGTGCTGGAAAACGATCCGGGTGCCGCGCTGTCCCGCGCTTATGACATGGTGCTGAACGGCACCGAACTGGGCGGCGGTTCCATCCGCATTCACCGTCCGGAAATGCAGAAGGCCGTGTTCCGCGCCCTGAAAATTTCCGACGACGAAGCCAACGAGAAATTCGGCTTCCTGCTGGACGCGCTGAAATTCGGCTGCCCGCCCCACGGTGGTCTGGCGTTCGGTCTGGACCGTCTGATCATGCTGATGACCGGCGCTTCCTCCATCCGCGACGTGATTGCGTTCCCCAAAACGCAAACCGCGGCCTGCGTGATGACGCAAGCGCCGTCGCCGGTGGACCCGAAACAACTGCGGGAAGTGGGCATCCGCCTGCGGGAAGAAACCAAACCCAAGGAGTAATCCGATGGCGGGTCATTCCAAATGGGCCAACACGCGCCACCGCAAGGCGGCGCAGGACGCCAAGCGCAGCAAGATCTTCACCAAGTTCATCCGCGAAATCACCGTCGCCGCCCGCACCGGCGGCGGTGTCATTGATGATAATCCCCGTTTGCGGCTGGTGGTCGACAAGGCGCTGACCGCCAACATGTCCCGCGATGTCATCGAACGCGCCATCAAGCGGGGAGTGGGCGAAGACGATGGCGCCCACATGGAAGAACTCACCTACGAAGGTTATGGTGTTGGCGGAGTCGCCGTCCTTGTGAACGTCATGACCGACAACCGCAACCGCTCCGCCAGCGACGTGCGCCACGCCTTCACCAAGTGCGGCGGCAACCTCGGCACCGACGGTTCGGTTTCCTACCTGTTCAGCAAACGCGGTGAAATATTTCTGGAGCCCGGTGCCGATGAAAGCCGGGTGATGGACGTGACGCTGGAGGCAGGAGCCGATGACATCATCGTCCAGCCTGATGGCAGCATTGAAGTGGTCACGCCCTGGGAAACGCTCGGAAAAATCCGTACGGCTCTGGAGCAGGCGGGCATCGCCGTGGCTCACGCGGACATCAACATGGCGCCGTCACTGTATGTCGACATGGATGCCGATACCGCCGCAAAGAACCTCAAGCTGATCGACATGCTGGAAGACCTGGATGACGTGCAAGCCGTATTCAGCAATGCCAATTTCACTGAGGAGCTGATGGAGCAGCTGGGTGGCGGTTGAGCCTGCGACTTGAACTTCAGTTTGCGGCCCACTGCAAAAAAATATGGCCATTAAAAAAGCCCCGCGCAGTTCAACTGGCGGGGCTTTTTTTCAGTCCTGACCGATGCGATCAGGAACGCGGAGCCGTTGCGGGATAGGTTGATGCCGGCTGGTAGTTGCCTGGGGCCGCTGCAGCCGATGCAGGCGGCTGGTCCAGTACCAGGCGACCATCCTTCAACGGAATTTCGGTGCCCGGATCGTAGGCCATGCGTACCACGTCTTCACGTTCCTTGATCCGATAGGTCACATCGTAGCCCACCACATCCTCGCGGGATTCATAGACGGTTTTGCAGCGACGCTCGGTAGTGGTGTAGGTATCGTTCTTCTGCATGTTGTTCTGGACGCGGTCGCCAGCATAACCACCGGCGACAGCACCAACCACGGTTGCGGCTTTCTTGCCGTTGCCGCCGCCGACCTGGTGGCCCAGCGCACCACCCAGCACAGCGCCGATGGCCTTGCCGGCAATGCGATGCTGGTCCTGCACGGGGCGTTGACGGGTAACCGCGACGTCGCGGCATTCTTCATGGGGAATCTGGGTTACCTC
>CAZBII010000301.1:0-3074 GCA_964491665.1 uncultured Moraxellaceae bacterium | reverse complement strand
TCCCCGCCTGGTGGCTGACGAAGAAGAAGAATGCCCTCTATCAGGCTGGTACCGGACGCGGCGCCAAGGCTGACCACATGCTTTACATGAGCTGGTTCTCGGTTGACGGTATTAAAGAGGCAGAAGAAATCCAGAACAACTTTGCTCACGTACAGAAGTGGATTGAAACTGAAATTGAAGTACCCAAGTACGAGGATTTCGGACCTAAAATCGATCGCAATCTCGCTAATGCCGGCAAGCCAGTATTCTTGAGAAACTGCGCAGTCTGCCACGGAACCTATTCCGAAAATGATGCCGAGGAAACATATCCCAACTTCCTGGTGGATCTGGAGGAAATTGGCACAGACCCCTATCTGGCCAAGAAGAACTGGATTTATCCTGTCAAGAAATGGTGGGATAAGTCGTGGTACGGCAAGCGCGGTACGTCAAGCATCGTGAAGACTAACGGCTATATGGCTCCGCCTCTCGACGGTGTCTTTATCACAGCCCCATACTTCCACAACGGCTCTGTGCCTACGCTGGAAGCGGTTCTGGATTCCTCCAAGCGTCCAACCGTATGGACCAGTAACTATAAGGACAACGATTACGATTGGGATGCAGTGGGCTGGAAAAATAAACCTTCCGACTGGAGACCTAATTTCGAAGTGAAACCGGCGACGGGCATAGGCCTTGGCAGAGGTCGCTATGATACCAGGAAGAAAGGCAACTCCAACAAAGGACACACCTACGGAGATCAGTTGACTGTTGCTGAAAGACGCGCAGTGCTGGAATATCTGAAGACTCTGTAAACTAACGTCTAACCGGGGTGGTGTTCTGCGCTGCCCCGGTTATTCTCCCTTCGCTCCAATGCCCTTGTGGCCGTCAATTCTCCTCTCTCATTCAAGCTGGCCAATGTGCCAGGGCAGCGTTAAAAATCCGGATTGTCTCCGAGCCAGATTCCTTCACAGGCAAGGTTGTGTTATCCGGCACAGCAACTGCAATTTTCTGAAAGATGTTGTTGCTGTGACAGGCGTGTGATCCATGATGATGGCTTTAACTCAATCCCGTTCCCAGAAAATGGCGCATTCAAAGACAGAAGCAGAAAATTTGCTTGGTAATGTGCACAGAATGGAATTTTATGGCCGGAATTAAAAAAGCGCTGCAGTGCAGCGCCTTTGGGTTGGGAGAGTAAACCAGCATTACCGGGAACGACGCACGCGATCCAGTGGTGCAGAAAGTTCTCTTTGAAATATACGAGCCAGCAGCGGAAGACCTGAAAAAACAATAAGCAGCCAGCCGATGCTTCCACCAAATCTGGCGGTGCTGGAGTTGTTGGCGGTGTTTGGATCTGTCGTCGCGGCACTAACCGAAGCAAAAAAGTCCATTTTTGTTTTGTTGCCGGTATCCGTATTCACTGCGATATCAATGCTTCGACTGCTTCCAGCAGCGAGATAACCAAGATAGAGGGTGGTTTCATCGCCATCCTCTGTATAGGTGATCGAGCTGGGTGTCACAGTTTCGAGCGTCACCTGCGTGGGAAGGCGATGGATAATCTTGACGGAATCTGCAGCAGCAGGTCCGGTGTTTGCAACCTTGATGGAGTAATTGATGGTGCCATTCTGGTTTTTGCCATTCTGGCCTGTCATCGATACAGAAAGATCTGCGCCGCTGGTTGTCACGCCTCCGCCAAATTTTTTGGTGCTGACGTTATTGGCAGGGTTTGTGTCTTGCGTTACTGCGCTCACTGCGGTGGTGAAGTCCATCAGGGCATTGTTGGTCGTGGCTGTACTGACGGTGATATCAATACCCTGGCTTGTTCCCTTTGCAAGAGAATCAAGATAGAGCGTCACTTCACCGCCATCTGATGTGTAAGCGATCGAGCTTGGTGCGACTGCGCTGAGTGTTACCTGGGCGGGAAGCTGGTGGGTTATCTTCAGAGAGCTGGCCGTCGCGGGGCCAGCGTTTGCAACACTGATGGCGTAACGGATAATGCCACCATTGTTCTGCCCATTATTGCCTGCCATGGAGACAGATAGGTCGGCACTTTCCAGAGGCGGATTGATTGCGCATGCCGTCGGCTGATCCCAGCATGTCAGCAGTGTCCTGACTTTGCCGTAGATGGTCGAGGTGGTAGGCCAGTTCTGCAATCCGGTGTGATTCAGCGTCGGATCGGAGTTCATGGTGAGCAGGGGATTGTTGACTACGCCTTTCCCCAGAACAACCCACGCGTCATAAAAGCTCTGATACTGACTTTGACCAGGATACAGCAGAAAACCGTCGCCACCTTCAACATCGGCAAGGCCATTGGGGGCGTGACATACGCCACAAAGCTGCATCTGCGGCTTGATATTGCTATTGAAGAAGTTTTCCAGATCCGCGCTGTCTGCAGCTGAGGCATTCATTGTTGCGCCGGTAAGAACTGAGATTATATAGAACGGGTATTTGGTGAATTTCATGATGACGGACTCCATGCGCTGTTACCTGTTTTTATTGAGTTGTGTGTAACAGCAGTTTGTTGTGATTGTTGTTTTGGTTTATCACGCGTGTGATGTGTTGAACTCGCATTTGAGTTTGCGGTGTTTTAGCAGATTACAGCGCTGAGTTTTGGATATTCAATAGAAAGACTTGCCAATCACGACGGGAATGCGCGTTGAAGCCATAGCTTACAACTGAGGCCGCATCAAAGTCTGATTTCATTTCGATTCACAAAATGGAATGTCTCTCAAATATAGAGCGCGGGCTTGATGTGGCTATCCATTTTTTGCGCGCAACATCTGGAGCTTGGTCACTGGCAGATCTGGCGGATATTCACATATTTTCAGCAAAAGTGGGTCAGTTTTGTCCATTGTTTGGGCGGATGTATTTGGATATGGTTTGAAAAAAACCAAACACAAAAACTAAAAAGAGACGGGTCCATTATGCAGGTCTGTATTTCGTCCACCGGGTTGTATCTTCCGCCGCGTATTCAGTCATCAGCTGAATTGTCAAATCTGATCGGTCGCAGTGAAGAGTGGATTTTGTCCCGTACCGGCGTGCGCCAGCGCCGTGTGGCGGAAGAGCGGATGGATCTGTTGGCGGCCAGGGCGGCGCTGGCG
>CAZBII010000300.1:0-3089 GCA_964491665.1 uncultured Moraxellaceae bacterium | reverse complement strand
AACACGGGCTATCTGACGTACCTGGTCAAGAATGACCGCATCGAACAAACCCCTGACGGTTTGAGTCACTACGACCTGAAGTTGCTGGATGTTCGCACTGCAGGTAAGCAACCGGAAGTTATCGCTTCTTTGGCTTCGAACGGTTCGCGCCATTTGTGGCGCTTTGGCAATGATGCGCAACCACTGCAGGCAGAGCTGTACCATCTCACCTCCAAGGGCGTCGTTCTGATGAGGGACGATAATTCGGTCATCACCTATTTCGAAGCGGGTAAAAAACCCGTCACCACCGGGCTGCCGGTGGGGTACAAGGCCACGGCGTTTGGTGTGACGACGGACCTTGCGTATGGCCATCATATCCGGATCATCCAGCATCGCGGTGTGCACAAGCTGCTGGGACTGCTGCCTTCTGACAAGGAGGAACTCTACGACATTTCATTCTGGAACATGGAGACGGGTGAAATAACGGCCACCGCAAAAGATGTCGTCGTCAATGTGGCCACTGAGGATGCCTTCCAGAACTACATCAATGGCGCAAGCCAGATGGTAGATGCCAGATCCGGCCCACTGGTGGTCAGTATTGAGGACACGCTCAAAAAGACCGTGGCTCGTAATCTGGCGACGTTGGAAAAAGTCATCTTGGTTGAAACACCGATCAAGCAGGGGCACGGTTTTCAGGCTGGGTTTGAAACCCAGCGGGCAGGTGGGATCGGCAGTTTCCACAAGGTCTGGGTTCGCTTTGGCATTGCCAATGGCAGCATGTCCAACTCCCAAATCAATGATCTGGAAAAATGGATGATGGATAAGAGGGAAACGGTTGCCCAGGCCAATTGATCTTGCCTGATCCTTTCCGCTAGACGACAGGAATTTGATCCCACCGAGTGGTATAAGCGGGCGATCGGTGGCATTGCCGCATCGCCCAAGGCGGATTGACCCCTTGGGCAGCCAAAAACAAACTGCCTTTGCCGTGTTTACGGTTGATTTTATCGACCACCGCCATCAGCGAGTGGGCGTTATCGGATTGTGGTTCCTGCCACAGGTCCTGTTGATGAAATCGCTGATCCACCATCTCGATCAGGCCAATCCCGGCTTTCACAAAATCATGTCCAGGCTGGTAAATCCTGCCTACAGCAAGTTTTGCATGCTGCGTAATGATGCGCGTGTCATTGGTGGGGTAGGGTAGTTTGATCGTGACCGATTTGTCATAGTAGTTCGGCGCAAAAGGGGAGGTGTGTAGGAACACAGACAGCGTTAACGCCAGATGATGCTGTGCGCGCAGTTTCTCTGTTGCCCGTGCGGCATAGAGGCTGATTGCAGCCTGTATGGATTTCAGGTCTGAGGTTTTGTGCTCAAAAGAGCGGGTGCAAAAAATCTGCTTTTTGGGGGCTGGTGCATCGTCCAGCTCCAGACAGGAAATACCATTCAACTCCTGAATGATGCGCTCGACGCATACGTTGGTATGGCGCCGCACAATCTTGGGGTTGGCGGTTGCCAAATCCCATGCGGTTTTGATGTTCAGTGTTTCAAGACGCACCGCCAAACGTTTGGCAACGCCCCAAATCTTGGTGACCGGCATGCGCTGCATCAGCCACTGCTGCTTCGATTGAGTGTCCAGCACACAGACGCCGTTGCATTTCGGAATGGACTTCGCTGCCCGATTTGCCAGCTTCGCCAGAACCTTGGTCGGCGCAATGCCAACGCCCACCGGAATGCGGACGTGCTGCCATAGGGTTTCACGAATGTTCTGTCCCATGGCAGACAGGTCAGTCCTGAATCCCTCAACCCCTAAAAACACTTCATCAATGCTGTATATTTCAATTTCGGGACTGAATGTTCGCAGGGTTGTCATTACCCGTGCCGACAAATTGCCGTAGAGCGGGTAATTGCTGGAGAAGACCGCAACATTGTGCTTTTGGAGCAGTGCCTCAACCTGAAAATACGCCGCCAGATCAGGAATCCCCAACGCCTTGGCTTCAGGTGAGCGCGCCACAATAAAACCGTCGTTATTGCTTAATACGACGACCGGTTTGCCGCGCAGGTCAGGGCGAAACACCTGCTCACAGGAAGCGTAAAACGAGTTGCAATCAACCAGCGCGAACATGCCATTAGCCGCGATGGAAGCGGATGGAATTGACAACCACCCCTTCAATGACCAAATCTGAACCGTCTGGTATATCAATGGGCTTGTATGCTGCATTGGCCGGCAGCAGGCGTCGATGGTGCAGATCGATATGTTTACAGGTCAATTCGCCGGCCACCGCAGCCACCACGACATCACCCTGTACGGGTTTGACAGCTCGATCCACAATCAAAATGTCACCGTCGTAAATGCCCGCGTCCACCATGGAATCACCTGTTACGCGGCAGAAGAAAGTGGCAGCCGGATGCTTGACCAGGAGGTCCAGAAGATCCAATTCGCGATCCAGGTAGTCATCAGCCGGACTGGGAAAGCCCGCTGGCACACTCGACAGGTACAGCGGGACAGTCAGCCGATCGGCAGGAAAGACCACTGAAATGGGGATTTGTCGGGTCATAAATCAACCTGTATATATGTACAGTACCAAGTATGGCCGCGACGATACCCGAAATCAAGCGCCCAGGGAGGATATGGCATGTGCGGTTTTGTCAGACGGAAGCCCGACAGTCCGGCAATTGCTGGGCTCATGCGGGATCTGGGTATGGGAGATCTGTTCTTGCGGGGCGGGGATTTTTATCCCGGCAGCACCGTTGATATTGTGGTGGCGGACCCCGTAGCCCGTGTGGCCAGCGCCACCTGGTGGTTTTTGCTCGGTGCTAACGGAAAACCCAACTACCACTACAGCACCTTCAATGCGCGACATCTGGATGGCAAACTCTGGCGCGGTCCGATCCACACCAGCCGGTGCATAGTGCCCGGCACTGCGTTTGGTGAATCCATCGGGGAAGGCAAGTCCAAAAAGTCCTTCCTGCTGGAATCCGCCTCTGCATTTGTATTGGGTGGCGTCTACCGCCACTATGAAACTGAAGTCGGGACTGTGACCGGGTTTGCGATCATTACCTGCAAACCACACCCGCGTTTGTCTATCTGGTGCCAATTGTCATGCTGTTCGGTA
>CAZBII010000299.1:0-3179 GCA_964491665.1 uncultured Moraxellaceae bacterium | reverse complement strand
CCATCAGGAAAAACAGATTGGGGAATCCCGCCACAGTCGTGCCCTTGTAGGCTTCCGGACCACCTCGCCATTGCTCACCCAGATCCACACCATTGCGGCCGAAAATCACGCCGGGCGGCACCGGATCGCTGGCCCTGAAACCGGTACCGAAAATAATCGCGTCAGTGGGATGCTCCACACCGTCATCGGTCACGATGCTGTGCGCGCGCACTTCGCGAATGCCATGGGTGATCACATCGACATTGGATTGCGCCAGCGCCGGGTAGTATTCGTCGGACATCAGAATCCGCTTGCAGCCGATGGTGTAATCCGGCGTGACTTTTTTCCGCAATTCCGGATCGCGGATCTGCCTGCGGATGTGCTGCAGAGCTTCACGTTTTGCAATCGCCATCAGCCGCGGATTGATCACGAACGCCAGCACGCGACTTTCCAGCGCCCAGTAGATACCGTCACGCAACGCGCGCTGCGCCGCCGGCACGCGTCTGAACAGGTTTTTCTCCAGCCACGACATGGCGCGATCCGGTTTCGACATGATCCAAGGCGCCGTGCGCTGGTACAGATCCAGATGCGCAGCCTGCTTCTGCACATGCGGCACAAACTGGATGGCGGACGCACCAGTGCCAATCACCGCGACGCGCTTGCCCGCCAGATCATACGTGTGATCCCACTGCTGGGAATGAAACATCCGGCCCTGGAAGTTCTCCAGCCCATTCACATCCGGATACGCCGGAATCGCCAGACCACCCATGCCGGACACCACCACATTCGCGGTGTATTCCACGCCGCCGGCACAACGGATCTGCCACAGGCCGCGCGCGTCATCCCAGCGCAGCGTTTCCACCGTGGTGTTGAGTTTTACGTGCGGCAGGATGTCGTACTTGCGCGCGCAGTGTTCCAGATACGCCTTGATCTCCTGCTGCGGCGCGAACATGCGGCTCCACTGCGGATTGGCCTCGAAGGAAAACGAATACAGGTGCGACGGCACATCGCAGGCACAGCCGGGATAGTGATTGACGCGCCAGGTGCCGCCCACGCCGGCCTCCTTTTCCAGCAGGATGAAATCCCGTTCGCCGGACTGCCTGAGGCGGATACCCATGCCCAGCCCGGAAAAGCCCGAGCCGATGATGATGATGCGGTGGTGCTCCACCGCTGCTGTGCCCTGCGCCGGCCGGCGCGCTGCAGACTGCGTAGCCATGACTGTGATCCCGGTGTTATTGGAATGATGAAAGGTAGACAACTGTCTACACCGGAATCATCGTATACAGTTGTATACTTGCTGGTCAAGGGTGCGTACAATAAATAACAACATTTCGCCAAAGCCGATCCGGACAATGACCTCCCGCTCCCCCGCCAAATCCCGCAAATCCAGCCTCTCCGGCGGCCTGACCAAAAGCGTCGCCGCCCAGGGCAAGCGCCTGCTGATGGACGCCGCCCTCAAGCTCACCGCGCAGACCCGCAGCATCAACGCCCTGGGGCTGCGCGAACTGGCGCGCGAGGCAGGTCTCAACCCCAACACCTTCTACCGCCATTTCAAGGACATCGACGAACTGGGCCTGAGCATCATCGCGGAAATGTCGCAGCAGCTGCGCCAGCCACTGCGGGATCTGCGCAAGCGTGCGGCGGAGTCGGTGATGCCGGCGGAGCTGGCCGGTATCGGCTGGGAGGAAAACCCGACGCTGAACCTGCAGAAATCGACGCTGGCCACGCGGGAGACGGTTAAACTGTTTTTCGATTACGCGGCGCAGAATCCCAATGCATTCATCATGGGCGTGCGCGAGCTGCACGGTGCCTCGCCGGTGTTGCGGCAGGCGCTGCGGCAGGTGATGACGGATTTTGCGCAGGACATGGCGGACGACATCCGCCAGCTGCAACTGTTGCCGATGCTGGATGATGTCACGCTGCTGGAAGTGGCCACCACCATCAGCCGGGAAATGTTCCAGCTGTCGATGGATTACATTGAACAGGAAGACCAGCGCGACAGGATTCTCGCGCAGGCCGAGGCGCTGGTGGTGATGCTGTTTACCGGCGCCACCGTGCTGCGTGGACATGGAGGATTGTTGCTGCGGGCACTGGCGGGAAATACGGCGGCACCGGAATGAGAGCATGTGCAATGAACGTGTGATGGATTGCAAACGGCACAGCCACCATCACTGAAAAATTCAGCAGAGTAGTTGCGCTTACGGCTGCACGCCCTGCAAAACAGCCCGCGCCACCGCTTCCGCCACCTTGATGCCATCCACGCCCGCCGACAGGATGCCACCGGCATAACCGGCACCCTCACCCGCCGGAAAAAGTCCCTTCACATTCAGACTCTGGCAATCCTCGCCACGGGTGATGCGCACCGGCGACGAGGTGCGCGTTTCCACACCGGTGAGCACCGCATCCGCCATGTCGAAACCGCGAATCTGTTTGCCGAAGGCCGGCAGTGCTTCACGAATGGCGTCAACCGCATACGCCGGCAACGCCGTGGACAGATCGCCCAGCTTCACGCCGGGCTTGTAGGACGGCATCACTTCGCCGAGTTTTTCCGACGGCCGGTTAGCAACGAAATCTCCCACCAGCTGCCCCGGCGCGTCGTAATTGCTGCCACCCAGCACAAACGCGCGCGATTCCAGTTCCCGCTGCAGTTCCACACCCGCCAGCGGACCACCGGGATAATCGGCCGGCGTAATCCCCACCACAATGCCGGCGTTGGCGTTGCGCTCGTTGCGGGAATACTGGCTCATGCCATTGGTGACAACACGATTTGGCTCCGACGTGGCCGCCACCACCGTGCCACCGGGACACATGCAGAACGAATACACCGAGCGGCCATTTTTCGCGTGATGCACCAGCTTGTAATCCGCCGCGCCCAGCAGCGGATGACCGGCGTTTTTGCCGAACCGCGCGCGGTCGATCAGTGACTGCGGATGCTCGATGCGAAAACCCACCGAAAACGGTTTCGCTTCCATGTACACACCGCGACCGTGCAGCATTGCAAACGTGTCGCGCGCGCTGTGCCCCAGCGCCAGCACCACCTGATCCGCCGCGATCTGCTCGCCGCTTTCCAGCGTGACGCCGCACACCTTACCGTTTTCAATCCGCAGATCCGTCACCTTCTGGCCGAAGCGGATTTCACCGCCCAGCGACTCGATGGTGGCGCGCATCTGCTCCACCATGCCCACCAGACGGAACGTGCC
>CAZBII010000298.1:0-3212 GCA_964491665.1 uncultured Moraxellaceae bacterium | reverse complement strand
GTATCCACCTGTGGCGTTATCTCGCCGCTGAAGGCCCTGAACTACCTGATCCACCAGTTCGATTCCGACATCGTGACCGTGGATTACCGCGTGCGCGGTTTCACCCGCGATGTGGATGGCAACAAGCTGTACATCGATCACGAGATCAATTCGATCCAGAATTTCTTCCTCGACGAAACCCTGGATCTGTATGAAATGATCGACGTGAACGTGTATCAGGAAAACATTTTCCACACCAAGATGCTGTTGAAGGATTTCGATCTGGACAACTATCTGTTTGGCATGGGTGTGGATGAGCTGAGCGAGGAAGAGCAGGCGATCATCAGCCGCAAGCTGCGTCGCGAAATGCTGGAAATATTCTACGGCCGTAATATGTCGGACTGAGCGGCGTTGGTCGGGCTGCTGAAAGCGGCTGTACTGGAAATGAAGAAGGAGAGGGCGACCTCTCCTTTTTCGTGCCTGTGTGGCGGGTGGGTAACGTCGCATGAGCTGGTTGCCAGCGGTGACCGGCAGAATCTGCGTGGGTGTTTCCGTCAGACCGGCACTTCGTCCAGATGACGGGTGCAGTTGAAGCGCAGCAGCTGCGGGCTGGGGCCGAGTCTGACTTCGGTGACGCCGGTGTTCTGGAAGTGATAGTTGTTCCAGGCGTAGAGGTTCTGTTCCAGCAGGTCGGCCAGTGCCAGGGCCATGGCGGCGCCGTGACTGACTGCGAGAATTTTCTGGCCGGCATGGCGCTGTCGCAGTTCCTGCAGGGCGGCGCGTACCCGTTCTCCCACCTGAATGATGGACTCGCCGCCTTCCGGTGCGTAATGCGGATTGGCTTCGATCTGCTGGAAGAACTGGTGGTCGCGGTGCAGGTCGCCGAAGCTGACGCCTTCCAGTACGCCGATGCCGTATTCCTTGATGCGCGGTTCCGGCTGCACTTCCAGCCCCAGCAGATCGGCGATGGCGCGGGCGGTGTTGAAGGCGCGCTGCAGCGGGCTGGCGTAGATGGCCTGAATGTCCGGGTGCTCGTCGGCGATGCGGGCGGCGGCGCGCTCGGCCTGGCGCCGGCCTTCGCTGGTCAGGGCGCTGTCAGTCCAGCCGTGCCAGAGTTTGTCGAGGTTGGCCTGGATCTGCCCGTGACGAACCAGAATGAGGTGGGTTGCGTCAGGTGCTGAAGGTGTCATGGAGGCTCCGTAATGAATCAAAAATCTGCCGATATTGTAACCCGGTCCCGGTGACTTTGGTGTGTCGGAATCGGTGTTGCCGGAATTGGGCGGGCTAAAGTCCAGCCGCTTCCGCAAGTCACTGCTACAGTTAAAAATAGCAGTCCGGAAGCAGGTCCATGGCGAAAATAAAATCCACTCGAACCCATCTATTCAGCGCGCTGGTGTTGTCCGGCGGTGGCGCCCGTGCGGCCTATCAGGTGGGGGTGCTGAAGGCCATTGCCGACATCATGCCGGAATCCACCCACAATCCGTTTGGCATCATTACCGGTACGTCGGCCGGGGCGATCAATGCCACGGCGCTGGCGGCCAATGCCGACAATTTCCGCAACGCGGTGTATGCCATCGAGCATGTGTGGAAGGCCTTCCGGCCGGAACAGGTGTATCGCACCGATCCGGTGGGGGTGTTCGGCTGTGCGGGACGCTGGCTGGGCAGCATGATATTTGCGTCGCGCAACCGGGCGGTGTCGATGTTGGACAACGCGCCGCTGGGGGATCTGCTGGGCAACATGGTCCGCTTCAGCAACCTGCGCGAAGTAATCGACGCCGGCTATCTGCGCGCGCTGTCGGTGACGGCGTCCGGTTACAACTCCGGGCATTCGGTGGCGTTCTTCCAGGGCTCGCCGGACATTTCGGCATGGAAGCGGTTTCAGCGCATTGGCCTGCGCACGGATATCAGGCTGGAGCATCTGCTGGCGTCGTCGGCGATTCCGGCGGTGTTTCCGGCGGTGCGGATCAATCGCGAATATTTTGGTGACGGCGCGATGCGGCAACTGGCGCCGATCAGTCCGGCGTTGCATCTGGGCGCGCGCAAGGTGCTGGTGGTGGGTGTGTCGGGCAACCGTTCGGCGCCTCAGGTGCGCAAGCCGCTGGAGGGCTATCCGTCTCTGGCGCAGATCAGTGGCCATCTGCTCAACAGTGTGTTTCTGGACAGTCTCGAATACGACATCGAGCGGTTGCAGCGGATCAACAAGACGCTGGAGATGATTCCGGAATCGGTGCGGGCAAAAACCGGCTCGAATCTGCGACCGGTGGGCAGTCTGGTGATTTCGCCGACGCAGAGTCTGGACCAGATTGCCGCGAAATACCTGCATGTGCTGCCGCCGACCATCCGCCTGTTCCTGCACGGGATCGGCGCCACCCGCTCGTCCGGTTCCAGCATCCTCAGCTATCTGCTGTTCGAGCGGCGTTTCTGCAGCGAACTGATTGCGCTGGGTTACCACGATGCGATGGCGAAGGCTGACCAGATTGCGGAATTCATGGACAGCGACGACTGATCAGTTGCGCGGTCCGGGGCTGGCATTGAGATCGTGCTGCACGTAGTCGTTGGAGGCCGGCGTGTTGCCGTCGATATATTTGAACAGGCGTGAGCGCTTGTTGCAGTACTCGCCGCGCCAGATGCCGGGAATGTAGTGGTCGTTTAGCAGGTGGCCGGTGCGTTTGGGCAGCACGAACACGGCGCCGGAGGTGCTGTCCAGATGGGCGAGCACGCCGATCCTGCAGAAGAAATCCATGCCGTTGGCGAAGTGTTCGACGTAAGGCACGCCGCGACCGAAATGTTCGCTCAGGTGCGGATCGATGCGGAAGCTGTCGGCGACACCGGCAATGCAGTAGATCTCCAGCTTCGGCGCGTGGTGACGGTAGCGTTTGTCTTTCAGCAGTTTGCGGGCAATGTAACTGCTGACGATGGTGCCCTGCGAGTGGCCGACGATCACCACCTTGTCATGGGTCTTCAGCGCTTCCTTTACCACGTTGTAGGCGAGCCGGCCGAGCTGGCCGTCCTTGCGCAGGGTGCGGGCGGTGACGGAATCCCATAAATCCCAGGCGACGCCGGAGGTGGGGGTGTGGATCAGGTGGATCGGGCGGTTGAAGGCCTTGGCCAGTTCCAACCCGTTCAGGATGGCCACCGGCGGCGACGTGCAGATGCCGTTGATGAAGAACCATTTCTCCCGTGGCGCGCCCATTGTGTAATTTTCCGGATAGCAGGCGATGGTACCGGGACTG
>CAZBII010000297.1:0-3218 GCA_964491665.1 uncultured Moraxellaceae bacterium | reverse complement strand
TGGAGCGGGTGGAGATCATCCGCGACCTGCGCCTGGGCGAGTTCGACGTGCTGGTGGGCATCAACCTGCTGCGGGAAGGTCTCGACATGCCGGAAGTGTCCCTGGTGGCGATCCTGGACGCCGACAAGGAAGGCTTCCTGCGCTCCGAGCGCTCCCTCATCCAGACCATCGGTCGCGCCGCCCGCAACCTCAACGGCAAGGCCATCCTCTACGCCGACCGCATCACCGACTCCATGCGCCGCGCCATGGACGAAACCGAACGCCGCCGCACCAAACAGATCGAATTCAACAAGGCTCACGGCATCACACCCAAAGGCATCCGCAAATCGGTGGAAGACATCATGGAAGGTGCCCGCGCACCTGGCGGCAAAAAAGGCCAGCTGCGCAAGGTTGCCGAGCCGCTGCCGAAATACGCGGTGGCGCCGGAAACCATGGAGCCGAAGCAGGCCACGGCCCTGCTGAAAGAGCTGGAGCAGAAGATGTTCCAGCACGCCAAGAACCTCGAGTTCGAGCAGGCCGCCCGCCTGCGGGACGAAATCCAGCGCCTCAAAAACGACGTGTTCATGCACTGACCGGCATTTGTGGTAACCTTCCGCGCCATTGGTCAGTGCAGCCATCCATCCCGGGAATGTATAAGGAGTACGTATGAAGATTCTGGTAACCGGCGCGGCCGGATTCATCGGGTCCACCCTGTCGCACCGCCTGCTCGACCGGGGTGACGAAGTCATCGGCCTGGACAATCTCAACGACTACTATGATGTCCGCCTTAAGGAAGCCCGTCTGGCCCGCCTGCAACCCAAAAAAGGCTTCACCTTCATCAAGGCCTCGCTGGAAGACCGCGCCGCGCTGGAAGACCTGTTCCGCACCCACAAGCCGCAACGGGTCGTGAACCTGGCGGCACAGGCCGGTGTCCGGTACTCCCTGGAAAATCCCCAGGCCTACATCGACGCCAACATCGTCGGCTTCACCAACATTCTGGAAGGCTGCCGTCACCACGGGGTCGAGCATCTGGTCTACGCCTCCAGCAGCTCGGTCTACGGTGCCAACACCCGTATGCCGTTCTCGGTGCACCACAACGTCGATCACCCGGTTTCCCTGTACGCCGCCAGTAAAAAAGCCAATGAACTGATGGCACACACCTACAGTCACCTGTTCAACCTGCCGACGACCGGCCTGCGCTTCTTCACGGTGTACGGTCCCTGGGGTCGTCCCGACATGGCCCTGTTCATGTTTACCAAAGCCATTTTGGCTGGCAAGCCGATTGACGTTTTCAACTACGGCAAGCACCGCCGCGACTTCACTTATATAGATGATATTGTCGAAGGCGTGATCCGCACCCTCGACCACGTAGCCCAGCCCAATCCCCAGTGGAGCGGCGACGCCCCCGACTCGGCCACCAGCAAGGCGCCGTACCGCATCTACAACATCGGCAGCAACCGCCCGGTGGAACTGCTGCGCTATATCGAAGTGCTGGAAGAGTGCCTGGGCCGAAAAGCCGAGAAGAACCTTCTGCCGCTGCAGCCCGGCGACGTCCCCGACACCTATGCCGACGTGGATGCCCTGGTGGCTGACGTGGGCTACCGTCCATCTACTCCGGTGGAAGTGGGCGTGAAGAACTTCGTCGAGTGGTACCGCGACTTCTATAAAGTCTGAAAAATGAAAACCGGGCTTGCACTTGCGTGGGCCCGATGGTATTTTTGCGCGCCTGTCTGTCAGGCAAACGACCGGCAGATTCGGCACAAGCAGTAAGCAAAACAGGCACGTAGCTCAGTTGGTTAGAGCACCACCTTGACATGGTGGGGGTCGATGGTTCGAGTCCATTCGTGCCTACCAGATTTGCGGAGCAGGGCATCGACGGATTCCCGTTCCAGCGCCATCCAGTTCAGAAATGTCCGGCGGCTTGAGAAAAGCCCGGTTCGCACATAGAATTTGATGGCTTTTGGCCTCGCCGGCCACCGGATCAAGTCCGGAAAACAGTGGAATTTCAGAAACCAAGCACTTCAAGGCCTTGAAGCGCTTGTTTTTTTATTAACGGGCTCGGAGGAGCACACCATTAAGCAGCGCAGCAAACGCCCCGTACCTTCTACTCGCAAGAACCGCATCAATGACGAAATCACCTCCCGTGAAGTTCGCCTGATTGACGCGGATGGTTCCCAGGTGGGAGTGGTCTCCATCGCAGTAGCGCTGGAAATGTCAGAGAAGGCCGAGCTCGACCTCGTCGAAATCGCCGCTGACGCAGAACCACCCGTCTGCCGGATCATGGACTACGGCAAGCACATCTTCGAAGAGAAGAAGCGCCAGACTGAAGCCCGCAAGAAGCAAAAACAGACCCAGGTGAAGGAACTCAAAATCCGCCCTGGAACTGAGGAAGGGGACTACCAGGTAAAACTTCGCAACCTGAAACGGTTCCTTGAAGATGGTGACAAAGCAAAAGTGACTCTGCGCTTCCGTGGCCGCGAAATGGCTCACCAGGATATCGGACTCGAAATGATGCGTCGTATCGAGAACGATCTTGAGGAGTTTGCCGTGGTTGAGCAGGCGGCGAAAATCGAAGGTCGCCAGATGATCATGGTGCTGTCACCGAAAAAGAAAAAGTAAGCCTTTGGCTTGCTTGTCATTCAATACATTGTGCAAACAATGCGGAGCAGAAAATGCCTAAGATGAAAACCAACCGTGGTGCGGCCAAGCGCTTCAAGAAAACCGCCAACGGCTTCAAGCGTAAACACGCCTTCAAACGTCACATTCTGACCAAGAAGAGCTCCAAGCGTATCCGTCAATTGCGTCCCATGGGTATGGTGCATGCGTCTGATGTCGCTCTGGTTGCTCGGATGATGCCTTACGTTTAATGGTCTGACTGGAATTTTGGAGGAATAAATCATGGCACGTGTTAAGCGCGGCGTTATCGCAAGAAGACGCCACAAGAAAATTCTGAAAGCCGCCAAAGGTTACTACGGTGCACGCAGTCGCGTACTGCGCGTTGCCAAGCAGGCGGTTACTCGCGCTGGTCAGTATGCATACCGCGACCGTCGTCAGCGCAAGCGTCAGTTCCGTCAACTGTGGATCGTCCGTATCAACGCCGCTGCGCGCATGAACGGTCTGTCCTACAGCCGTTTCATCAGCGGCCTGAAAAAGGCAGCGATTGAAATCGATCGTAAAGTACTGGCTGACATCGCCGTACACGATCTTGCTACCTTTGCAGCATTAGCAGAAAAGGCAAA
>CAZBII010000296.1:0-3234 GCA_964491665.1 uncultured Moraxellaceae bacterium | reverse complement strand
CCAATCGTGCCCACGTTTACGTGCGTTTTGCTACGTTCAAATTTTTCCTTTGACATTGACCTTCTCCTGGCCCTTTCTCGACTGGTTTCAACACAAACGAATCAGGACGGAACCAAAGCCCATCCGCATTAAAATGGAGCTCATAACCGGATTCGAACCGGTGACCTCTTCCTTACCAAGGAAGTGCTCTACCTGCTGAGCTATATGAGCAGCAAACGGTGACAAGCTGGAGCGGGCAGCGGGAATCGAACCCGCATCATCAGCTTGGAAGGCTGAGGTTCTACCATTGAACTATGCCCGCAAACTGCTTTAGCGAGCACACGCCTAGTGCCCGGCATCTAAAAAATGGTGGAGGGGGCAGGATTCGAACCTGCGAAGGCTGAGCCGTCAGATTTACAGTCTGATCCCTTTGGCCGCTCGGGAACCCCTCCTGATCTGCTCCGAACACCGGAACACTAAACTGGAGCTGGCGAGAGGAGTCGAACCCCCGACCGGCTGATTACAAGTCAGCTGCTCTACCGACTGAGCTACGCCAGCGCGTGCTTGTTCTCCAATTTAGGCGGCGAATTCTACGTAAATTATCTGCTTTGTGCAAACGTTTCACAGGCAGTATCGGAAATTTTTGCGGGTGCCTCCTGGGTGAGACGACTTTCTATGACTTTTTTAGTGCTTTCAACAAGTTGACCAGACGAAATATGGATCCAGAATTCGGCTTTTACAGGGTCTTTCAGTTGTGATTGCGCCGGGTATCCGATGGCCCTGATCTTCTCACGAAAGTCCGTCGCCAGTTCTTCGCGCGCAAATACACCCAGCGAAATGGCATTCTTCATGGTGCCTGATGAGACAATAAAACTGTCGATCTTGCGTGCCTGGAGTTCCCTTAGCAGCTGCAAAGCCCGCTCCCTGCTTTCCTGCGGGGGAATAACAACCCAGTGACGACTGCCTGACGAGGCTTGAGTCTCCCTGATCTGACCCGCGGTACCAGCGCTATCCAGCAATGAAAGAATGTCCATTGCACTGGCCCTGGTAGAAAAAGGCCCAACCGATGTGCAGGTTTTTCTACTTACTTCCGAGGACGTATCGGCAGAAAAGCGCAGACTGCTCGAAGGAAGAGGCGGTGGCGGTGCAGCGCTTTCAGAAGACGGGAGACGCTCGGTCAACAGCACCAGCGATTCGTCTGCCGGTTGTTCCGGCGCCTGGCGCTCCCCGGCCTGCGAAACCGCCTGCTGGCTCCGCTGCCAAAACTCCCACCCAAAGTAACATCCATTGATCAGGATGAGCGCAACAAATATCCAACGCATGTTTATGAATCTTCCCGTGCCGTAGGTTCAACGACCAGCCCCGCATCTGCCAGTAATCGCATTCCGGCAAACACCAGATCTTTTTGCTGCAGGCAATCACACTCCAGTACTGTCGCGACAATATCTGCATCACCACCTGTTATCAACAGCTTAGCATCTGGGTAGCGAGCCCGGTGGGAACGAATCGCCTGCTCCGCAACAGCTTTCATGGCAAAGATCGCCCCGTGATAGACAGCTTCTGTGGTTGTGCTGCCTGGCGAAAGATCGCGTGCATCCAACTTGTCGAAGTCGACCTGCACATTGCTGGTCCCTCGCAACAATCCCGCTACTCCCAGCCGTAATCCCGGCAGGATATAGCCGCCCAGATGGCGTCCATCTGCGTCAACGAAGTCAATTGTGGCCGCCGTTCCAAGATCCATTACCACAAAAGATGTTTTAACCAGATGCCAGCCCGCCACAACGGCAAGCCAGCGATCTATGCCCAGTCGGGAAACATCCCTGTAGCCACACCGAACGCCCACTGCGGAAGACGTAACAACACAGACATGAACACTGGTAATGCCATGCCCCCGAAGCTGAGCCAGAAATCCATCGTAGCGACCATCTTTCACCACGCTGGCCACTAAGACCTGCAATTGTGCAGCATCAATATCTTCAAGCAGCTCAGACAGAAAATGCGGTGCATCTTCATATTGAATCCGACCCGCTTCCCCTGGTGCTCCCTCGACGCTCCACTTGATGCAGGTATTGCCAAGGTCAAAAAAAATCCGCATCAACCGGCAGCCCTCAAACTGAGTTCGCCACCCTTCATGATCTGAAGCCCCTGACCAGTGATAAGCCTCAGACCTCCCGTCGCATCAACACCGTCGGCGATCCCCCCTATTTCAGCAGCACCTGTCTTAATGATGACTTCCGCTCCCCGAAACTGATCGAGCGACTCCCACTCCGATCGAAAAGCCGAAAAACCTTCACGCTGAAAGCTGCTGAGCATGCGCAACAACTGAGACACAACCTCAGCTGCGAGCACATTGCGCGACACACCCGGCGCGATGTCGTCCACCCGACACCAGGGCTGATCTATGGCAGCGCCTGCAGAAAGCGGTAACTTGTGATTTATTCCCACACCAACGACCACCTGACAGCGACCACTGGGGTCCCCCGTCATCTCAAGCAAAATGCCGCTGATCTTTTTGCCATCGATCAATACATCATTCGGCCACTTCAGCTTGGCGCCAGCTATTCCCAGCGCACTGAATGCCCGGGTGATGGCAACGCCTGTCGCCAGGCTAAGCCCCTCAAGTGCCGCAGCGCCCTGAAAGAATTCCCAGATGCAGGAAATATAGAGATTACACCCATAAGGCGATACCCAAGCCCGTCCACGCCGCCCCCTTCCCGAGGTCTGCTGCTCCGCCATGATTACCACGCCGGAACCCGAGCCTTTTGCAGCCATAGCGGTAGCAATGTCGTTGGTAGATGTGGTCTGATGCAGCAGCACTATTTCTGAGAGCAGCTCTGTTTCTACCTCTCCCAGCCGCTGGAGAATTACATCCTTGCTCAAAAGCTCAATGGGGGCAACTAACCGATAACCCTTCCCCTTAACTGATTGCACTTCAATTCCCATCTGAACCAGTTTCTGAATTTGCTTCCAGACGGCAGCGCGACTAACAGCCAGTCGCTCACCAAGCTCATCACCCGCATGAAACTCTCCGTCAGCCAAAAGCTCTATCAATGCGTCCATCAACAAACCTTTATCGCGCAAAAATGAAACTCGCCGGGCAACATTGGATTTCACACTGGATGAATGTACGCCGCACGAGGAAAAACCAAATACCTGTCTGAGCTTAGCAAAAAAGCAGATTGTTAAGCTCGTCCTAAAAACAAGACTGAAGTCTGGTGCAGCAGGATAGCGATACTATCAGCGGCTGTTACGTCA
>CAZBII010000295.1:0-3282 GCA_964491665.1 uncultured Moraxellaceae bacterium | reverse complement strand
GCAGAACGTCCACCAACAACACCCACACTTATTACTTCTAACTGATTGTTAAAGAACTCTTTTCTGCTTTCAGTCTCATCAACTGAGGCCGCGTATTCTACGCTCTTCGTTCACCCTGTCAACCGTTTTTTTCGATTTAGTTTCAATCGCTTTCCGGCTGACTGCCAGCAACAAAATCGCACCTAAAAGCAATCCTTGTCGCCAACCGAACCTGCCTTTTCGCTCAAAGGCCCCACTGTCATTTAGCTTCCAGCGAGTTGATTCGGAGCTTTTTACTCTAGTTCAGCTCTTGGTGTCCCTCAAGCTGAGGACGCGCATTCTATGGGGGTCGACTAACCTTGTCTAGCCCTGAAGCGAATAAAAAGGAAAAAAATCAGAAGCATGCTGAAGGTTATTGACTTTGTGTAATCAAGCTTTTCAATCCAGATCAAATGCAACAATCCCAGCACCGCGACCGGGAAAACCAGTTTGTGAAGGCTATTCCAGCGCCGACCCAGCATACGTCGCAGACTCTGGGCTGAGGTTACTGCCAGCGGAATCATGAGAATCCATGCGACGAGACCCAGTGTAATGTATGGACGCTTGATGATTTCCTCGCTGATCAGAGCGGTATCCCCACCACACCACAGGAAAAGAAATACGAGCAGGTGACACAACAGATAAGCAAAGCTCCAAAGACCCAAAAGCCTGCGCAAGGCAATCCACGATGATTGTCCCGTCAGGAGCCGAAGCGGCGTCATGGCCAGAGAACACCAAAGCCAGGTTATTCCCCAGAATCCGAGGTTGCGCATCAGGGTTTCGGCTGGATCAGGGCCAAGGCCACCGGTGACTGCCACCCGAATCTGCCAGAGTATCGGTCCCAGGCACATCAAGTGCCCGCCCAGTCTGATGACGGCTATACGACGCGCTTTCATCTCAGAAGTGGCTTTTCAGATTGAGCCCTTGATACAGGCTTGCGACCTGTTCTTCATAGCCGTTGAAGCGCTGCGTGGGAATCCAGTTGGGGTCCCACAAACTGTTGGGCAAGCGTCGCTCCCGTTTCTGGCTCCAGCGGGGATGATCCACGTCAGGATTCACGTTGGCATAGAAACCGTACTCACTTGATGCCAGCTGCTGCCAGGTGGTTTGCGGCTGCTGTTCAACCAGCTCGATCCGGACGATGGATTTGATGCTCTTGAAGCCGTACTTCCACGGCACAATAAGGCGCAGGGGAGCGCCACTTTGCGGCAGCAACTCCTTGCCATAGAGACCGACCACCATCAGGGTCAGCGGGTGCATGGCCTCGTCTATGCGCAGGCCCTCCACATAGGGCCAGGGGATGGTGGAGCGGGCGAATCTCTGCGCCGGAAAGCGTTCCGGGTCGAGCAGGGTTTCGAAGCGGACAAATTTGGCACTGGAGGCAGGATCAGCGCGCCGCAGCAGTTCCGCCAGGGAAAACCCGACCCAGGGAACCACCATGGACCAAGCCTCAACGCAGCGGAAACGGTAAATGCGTTCTTCCAGCTGATGCGGTTTCAGGAGATCTTCAAGATGGAGTTTGAGCGGCTTGTTAACGGCGCCCTCGACACTGACTGACCAGGGGTCCACCTGGAATGACCCGCTGTTTTCGGAAGGGTCGGTCTTGCCGGTGCCGAATTCGTAGAAATTGTTGTAATGGGTCGCATCCGTGAAGGGCGTCAGCGCCTCACCAGTGGTGTCTGGCAGCTTTTGCCGATTTGCCAGCTTGCTGGACAGCAGACTGGACCAGCCGGGAGACGTTACCGCGTGCAGGGGTGAAAAAGTGGCATTCAGCGCAATCCCTGTACCCAGCAGGCCCGCACTCCTGAGCCACTCGCGACGGGACAGGTACCGGCTTTCCGGTGTGATTTCCCAGGATTTGGGGTCAGACGAATTTCGAATGCGAATCAACATGAGCACCTCCTGCGCGGGCTGGGAGTTTAGACGCAGGAAGTGCCATTTTGTTACGGCCTGGGCCTGCGAAAGGCAGTGAGGGGTCCGCTCAGGGCATAAATGAGGAAGATGCCCCACAATACGCCTGCCGGGTAGGAGAAGATGACAGCCAGTGCCAGCACCACCACCAGAATGACGAAGAATGGCACCCGCCCCTTTACGTCCAGCTCCTTGAAACTGTTGTAGCGCACGTTGCTGACCATCATGACTGCGGCAAATGCAGTGATGATGGCGGCCATGACCGACACCATCGCGGTGCCACCCTCGATTTCCAGCGACGTGCCCAGCCAGACCATGCCGGCGACCACCGCCGCCGCCGATGGACTGGGCAGACCGGTGAAATAGCGCTTGTCGGCTGTCTCGATCTGGACGTTGAAGCGGGCCAGACGCAGGGCGGCGCAGGCGGCATAGACAAATGCGACCATCCAGCCGACCTTGCCCAGCGTGGAAAGTGACCAGGCATAGGCGACCAGCGCCGGTGCCACGCCGAACGAAATGCAGTCGGACAGGCTGTCGTACTGGGCGCCGAATTCACTCTGGGTATTCGTCATGCGGGCGACACGACCATCCAGTCCGTCAAAAATCATGGAGATGAAGATGGCAATGGCCGCGGTTTCGAACAGGCCATTCATGGCGGCCACGATGGCGTAAAAGCCGGAGAACAGGGCGCCGGTGGTGAACAGATTGGGCAGCAGATAGACGCCACGGCGGCGCACCTTCTTGCCACCCTCGATTTCGCCTTCCACCACTTCGAACGTTACACCTTCGCTCTCGGCCTCACTTTCCTCCCGACGCTCTTCCCGGGGCTCGTGCAGGTTGACGACGGAGGCAGGATCCTTTTTGGGGTCGGCTTTGGAGGATTCGGGCTTGGGAGAGTCTTTGTCGGTCATTGCTCAACCTGTATGGCAGTTGAAAATTTGAGTTACTTTGAGCCTGTCGCCGGTGTTTTTCAACCGTGGAAACAAAAAACGCGGCCGGAGCCGCGCTTTTCGCATATCGATATGACAAATCAGTTTTTCGACTTGTCGATGATCTTGTTGGCGTTGATCCAGGGCATCATTTCGCGCAGACGGGCGCCGACGACTTCGATCGGGTGCGCGGCGTTGTTGCGGCGATAGGCAGTCATGGACGGATAGTTGTGTGCGCCTTCAGCGATGAACATCTTGGCGTATTCACCGTTCTGGATGCGCTTGAGTGCATTGCGCATGGCCGCACGGGATTCCGCGTTGATGACTTCCGGGCCGGTCACGTACTCGCCGTATTCTGCGTTGTTGGAAATGGAGTAGTTCATGTTGGCGATGCCGCCTTCGTACATCAGGTCAACGATCAGCT
>CAZBII010000294.1:0-3362 GCA_964491665.1 uncultured Moraxellaceae bacterium | reverse complement strand
CACCCCAGGTATCGAAAATCTGCACCGCCTGCGCGCCGGCCAGAGTCTGCTGGTTCAGATAATCGATGACACTCAGCGCCAGCTTGTCCAGCAGCGCGTGCAGCACGTCCGGCTGCGCGTACATCATGCGCTTGATGGTGCGGAAATCCTTGCTGGAACCGCCTTCCACCATGTAGGTCGCCAGGGTCCAGGGGCTGCCGGAGAAGCCGATCAGCGGCACCCGGCCATTCAGTGCGCCGCGAATGGTGCGCACGGCGTTCATCACATAATCCAGATCGCTGGCCGCCTTCGGCACCGGCAGATCGGCCACATCCTTTTCGCTGCGCACCGGCTTTTTGAAACGGGGGCCTTCGCCCTCCTCGAAATACAGGCCCAGCCCCATGGCATCCGGCACGGTGAGAATGTCGGAGAACAGGATCGCCGCATCCAGCTCGAAGCGCTCCAGCGGTTGCAGCGTCACTTCGCAGGCCAGCTCCGCGTTCTTGCACAGCGCCAGAAAATCCCCCGCCCTGGCCCGCGTGGCCCGGTATTCCGGCAGATAGCGGCCGGCCTGGCGCATCATCCACACCGGAGTGACATCAACGGGCTGGCGCAGCAGGGCGCGAAGAAAACGGTCGTTCTTGAGTGCGGTCATGGCTGACTCTTCTGGCAAGTTGGAAAGGGGGAACAGGCTGGCCGGAACGGGAACCTGTGGGTCGGGATTATGCCCAAAAAATAACGCCGGTGGCAGGGCTGCGCACCGGCGTTATTGCGTGTTTCCTGTTACCGGCTGTTTTAACGCCGCTATCAGACACCCAGATAGTCGAGGATACCTTCGGCGGCCTTGCGGCCTTCCCAGATAGCCGTCACAACCAGATCGGAACCACGCACCATGTCGCCGCCGGCGAAGATTTTCGGGTTGCTGGTCTGGAACTGGTACTGGCCCGCTTCCGGCGCCACCACGCGACCGCTGTCATCGGTATTCACGCCGGCGGTTGCAAACCAGGGCTGCGGGCTGGGACGGAAACCGAACGCGATAATGACCGCATCCGCCGGCAATACCTGCTCGCTGCCAGGAATCGGTTCCGGGCTGCGACGGCCACGGGCATCCGGCTCACCCAGACGGGTTTCCACCACTTTCACGCCTTCCACCTTGTCGTCACCGATGATGGCGATGGGCTGGCGGTTGAACAGGAACTCGACGCCTTCCTCGCGGGCATTGGCCACTTCGCGGCGGGAGCCGGGCATGTTGTCTTCGTCACGGCGATAGGCGCAGACCACGCTCTTCGCACCCTGCCGGATCGAGGTACGGTTGCAGTCCATGGCGGTGTCGCCACCACCGAGCACCACCACGCGCTTGCCCTTCATGTCGATGAAGTCGGCGGCGTTCTTTTCAAAGCCCAGATTGCGCTTGACGTTGGACACCAGGAACGGCAGCGCTTCGTGCACGCCTTTCAGATCCTCGCCGGGGAAACCGCCTTTCATGTAGGTGTAGGTGCCCATGCCCATGAACACGGCGTCGAAGTCGTTCAGCAGCTGGTCGATGCTGATGTCCTTGCCGATCTCGGTGTTCAGGCGGAACTCCACGCCCATGCCCTCGAACACTTCGCGGCGGCGGGTCATCACCGGTTTTTCCAGCTTGAATTCGGGAATGCCGAAAGTGAGCAGGCCGCCGATTTCCGGATTGCGGTCGAACACCACCGGCTTCACGCCGTTGCGCACCAGAATGTCGGCGCAGCCCAGACCGGCCGGACCGGCGCCGATCACGGCGACCTTCTTGTCGGTCCACACCACTTTCGACATGTCCGGACGCCAGCCCATGGCCAGCGCGGTGTCGGTAATGTATTTCTCCACCGAGCCGATGGTGACGGCACCAAAACCGTCATTCAGCGTGCAGGCGCCTTCGCACAGACGGTCCTGCGGACATACGCGGCCGCACACTTCCGGCAGGGTGTTGGTCTGGTGGCTGAGTTCCGCCGCCTGCAGGATGTTGCCTTCGGAAATCAGCTTCAGCCAGTTGGGAATGAAGTTGTGGACCGGGCATTTCCATTCGCAGTAGGGGTTGCCGCAGGCCAGACAGCGGTGCGCCTGCGAGGACACCTGATCCTGCTGGAACGGCTGGTAGATCTCGACAAATTTGGCGCGCCGGGTGGCGATGTCCTTCTTGTCGGGGTCCTTGCGTGGCACATCCAGAAACTGGAAATTGTTGTCTAAACGCTCTGCCATTCTAACCTCTGAATTTCCAGTTACTCGGGCCGGTTTCTGATGTGGTTCATCAGTTTCTGCAGATTGGCTGCCTTCGGTTTCACCAGCCAGAACAGGCCGCTGAAGTCATCGAAGTTGTCCAGGATCTGCTGCCCCCACGCGCTGCCGGTTTCGCTGACGAATTCGCGGATCACGCCGGTCAGGTGGCTGCGATAGGCCTCCATTTCCTCGGTGTTGATCCGGTGGATGTCCACCAGTTCGTGGTTGTATTTGTCGACGAAGGTCTTGTCCTGGTCCAGCACGTAGGCGAAGCCGCCGGTCATGCCCGCACCGAAGTTGTAGCCGGTCTTGCCCAGCACGGTGATCAGACCACCGGTCATGTATTCGCAGCCGTGGTCGCCCACACCTTCCACCACCGCATGGGCACCGGAGTTGCGCACGCCGAAGCGCTCGCCCGCCTGACCCGCTGCAAAGAGCTTGCCGCCGGTGGCACCGTACAGACAGGTGTTGCCGATGATAGCGGTGTGCTGGCTCTTGTAGGGATGGCCCGCCGGCTGGCGCAGCACCAGCTTGCCGCCGGTCATGCCCTTGCCCACGTAGTCGTTGGCGTCGCCTTCCAGATACAGGTTGAGGCCGCCGGCATTCCACACGCCGAAGCTCTGGCCCGCAGTACCTTTGAAGCGGAAGGTGATCGGCTTGTCGGCCATGCCCTGATTGCCGTGGCGCTTGGCGATTTCACCGGACACCCGGCCACCGATGGAGCGGTCGCAGTTGGTGATGCGGAACTCGAATTCGCCACCGGTTTTTTTCTCGATGGCGGAAATCGCCGCGCTGATCATTTTCTCGGCCAGGATGCCCTTGTCGAACGGCTCGTTGCGCGGCATGCCGCAGGTCTGCGGCTTGTCGGCCGGAATGTTGTCGTTCACCAGCAGCGGCCGCAGGTTCAGCGCCTTCTGCTTGGGCGTGATGCCTTCCAGCGTTTCCAGCAGATCGGTACGTCCCACCAGCTCTTCCATGGAGCGCACGCCGATGCGGGCCAGCCACTCGCGGGTTTCCTGCGCGACGAACCTGAAGAAGTTCATCACCATTTCCGGCTCGCCGATGAAATGGTCCTTGCGCAGCTTGTCCTGCTGGGTGGCCACGCCGGTGGCGCAGTTGTTCAGGTGACAGATACGCAG
>CAZBII010000293.1:0-3384 GCA_964491665.1 uncultured Moraxellaceae bacterium | reverse complement strand
GTGCACCGTTCATTGACCCAGATCCGTTTGCGCGATGCCTTGCAGGCGCTGTCTGGCAGTGCCTGGGTGCTGGTGGAAGATCCGGTCAACCGGCTGGTGTCGTTCGATCTGGAGGAGCGTTATCGCCCCGCGCCGTCGGTGCAGGAGCGTGGCGTATGAGTCGGCCGGGCTTGCGAGTGGTACAGGAAGAGGGGCGCGACCACGACTCTCTGGCAGTGGAGGCGGCAGCCGCATCGCCATCGATGCCGTTTGATCCCGAACTGGATCTGGGCGCGATTGAAGATGAAGAGACAGATCGGTCCGCCGAGGAAAGCAGACCGGTGCAGGCACCTGGCAGCGCGTTCAGAAAATGGATTCGACTGGCCGGCCTGGGGCTGGGTGGGGTGGTGGTATTCCTCGTGGTGCTGGTGCTGTATGTGCGCGGCAGCAAGCCGCCTGTGAACGTGCCACCGGTCACCGCCAAGGTGGATGTGCTGGAGTCGGCCCTGCAGGAAGCGAGCGTTGCGGTGCAGAGTGCACACGATCAGAACCCGCGCGAAACAACCGCAATTTCTGAGAACGAAGTGTCGGCGGATAGTGCAGATTTCCAGCCGCCCATTTCATTGGCGGCGTCCGCTGTACCCGTTGTCCAGCCACCCGTATCGGTCGCCCAGATGCGGGAAGAAATCCTCGCGGTTATTGATGAGCTGCGGCAGTTTACCGTCACGACACGGGAAGGGTACGCAGAACAGCGTGCGCAAATTGCGGCCATGCGGGAAGAGCTGGTATTGCTGCAATCATCCGGCGAGACCACCAGCCTCCGGGTGGAGGGGCTGGCTGCGGATTTTGCGCAGCTGCGCACGTCGCTGGAAAAGCTTACCGCCAACAAGCGTTCCCAGGTCGCGACCTTGCAGCGTCAGCTGTCAGCCAAACAGCGCGAATTGCAGACGCAGCAGGCGGTTCGCCAGGAAAAGCCAGCCTTCGTGCTAACCAGTGTCACCCTGTGGGGTTCGGACTATCTGGCAACCGTCACCCTGAACGGCATGCCGCGTGATCTGGGGCAGGGTGACGTTCTGGATGGCTGGAAAGTGACGGCTATTTCTGACAGCACCGTGACGCTGATCCGCCTGCAGGATGGCGTCAGCGCAACTCTGGGCGTGGGGCGCTGAATATGCCAATGCAAACAATACAAACAAAACAAACAATACAGTCATCACAACCATGTCGATTTCGTGTGTCCATCCTGGCGTTGCTGAGCCTTCTGGTAGTGGCGGGTTGCAGTACGGCAACGAAGCCACCAACAGCGGTCGCCCACAGGGCGCCGACGCACCACTGTGACATTCGTTTCCGTAATCTCACCCAGTCCTGGCAACACGCACGCTATTCCTGCACGGAGTCGGCGGTGGGGGAGAGTAGACCTTCACGCAGCAGAAATCTGATCCAGCCCGCCATGTCCGCCCTACCTCCTGGCATTGCCGGGGTTCAGCATGAATAAAGGCCGTGAGCATGGCCGGTGGGTCAGGCGGATGTTGCGTGGTTCGGTTCTGTTGACTGTGGTGAGTTCGGTACCCGTTATTGCGGCCACCGACCGACCGGATCGGTTGGACGTAACCCGGACCGGCTCCGCCTCGTCCGTGATGTCGGTGGCACCTTGGGACAGCATGCCGGTCGACGTTGCAACGCACGAGTGGAACCTGACCCATGATCAATGGCAGCGCTACCTGACGTTGATGCAGGGCAGAGCCCGTTATTTTGCGACCGACATGCCACCACCCATGGTGCTGGCGCTCTTCGCGCGGGATGACGCAGAACGGGATCGCTACACGGAATTGCTGGCACGGTTTGAGCGCGACAAGGCGGACCGGTTGCTGGCGGTGCAGCGCTCCTACGATGCGGCGATGGCGCGTCTCTTTCCGAACGAAAAGATCATCGACCTGGACATCCTGCGGCGACAGGGACTGTTGCCTGCGACCACTACGCCCGGTACGCCCACCACAGCCAGCACGGTACCCGGTTTGTCGAGTAACAAGCAGGGTGATGTACACCTGCCGCGCTTTGGCGATCGGCTGGCACTCTTTGCTGCGCCGGACTGCGTTGCCTGCGGTGACCGCGTGCGCATGCTGGCATCGAAACACAGCATCGCGCCGCTGGAAATTTATTTCAAAGGCGAATCCAGCGACCTCAAGCAGTGGCTGAAAAGTGCCGGTCTTGAACCGGCCTGGCTGAAAAAAAACGGCATCACCTTTGCCAGGGATGAAGGGCAGTCCGACCAGTACCAGGCCGCACCGGGAACCGTCTTCATTGTGCGCGGGGAGGCTTTGTATGAAATGGCACTGTGACGTAAAAAAAAGTTCCGGGCGCTGGGGGAGCGTCGTCGGTCTGGTGCTCCTGTTGTTGCCTGTTACCAGCTGGGCACAAGTGCCGACAGCCTATCAGTCAGTGGCGCGGCAATACGGTGTGCCCGCTGACGTTCTCTATGCCATTGCCTTGACCGAATCACGCCAGACCCTTGCACCCGGCGTTGCCCGGCCCTGGCCGTGGACGGCCAATGTGCAGGGGAAGGCTTACTATTTTCGCTCGCGCGCAGAAATGAGCGCCTTTCTCAATGCGCTGCTGCGACAGGGCAATCGCAAATTCGATGTGGGGTTGATGCAGATTTCCTGGCGTCACCATGGGCATCGTTTTGACAGTCTGGATCAGGCCATCGATCCCCTCACCAACCTGCGGGCGGGTGCCGCCTATCTGCGCTATCTCACCCAAAAACAGGGATTGGAAAAAGCCATCGGGATGTATCACACCGGCGAAGCTGGTCCCGTGGGGCGGCAGCAGCAATACAAACGGATGGTCAACGCCTCGCTCGAACGTATTCGGCAGGGGCGTGCCGGATGACTGCGCTCAAGGTGTCGTTTCAGTTTCTTCAGTTTCTTCACTTTATTCAATGTATTCACTTCATTCGATGCTCTGTGGCAGCCGTTACCCCCGCGTTGTTGCCGGTGCTGATGCTGTCCGCTGCACAGGCGGCACCGGTGGTGCTTCATGACGCCGGTCCAGCGCACACGCAATCCATGGAATCGTATCTGCGGATATTCACATCCCCGGCGCGATTCAGTCTGCCCGACAACCCCGAAAACCGTGCTGCCCTGCAACAGGAAATCGTCGCGCGCGCGCAAGCCCATGGTGGACCCGGTGGTGTGCGTGTTCCGATCCGCACACCCAATATGCAGCCGGCCAGAATCGAAAGCCGTGATGCCTACTATCCCAACCTGATTACCCCGATCTTCGTGGTGGGCGCCGATACCGATTCCCTGCATGTGCTGCGCGTCTGGCGGGAAGCGCTGGTGAAGTTGGGGGCAATATGTTGGGTGGTGCAGGCCGAGTATGCGCAGGATCTGCGGGCCATTGCGG
>CAZBII010000292.1:0-3406 GCA_964491665.1 uncultured Moraxellaceae bacterium | reverse complement strand
ATCAACACCAAGGGCAATGCCTACGGCCACGTGGTACTGCGCGGCGGCGGTGGCAAGCCCAACTATGATTCCGTGAGTGTGGCGCTGGCTGAAAAAGAGCTGGCCGCTGCCAAGGTTTCGCAGAACATCATGGTGGACTGCAGCCACGCCAACTCCAACAAGGACCCGGGCCTGCAGCCGCTGGTGATGGAAAACGTGACCAACCAGATTCTGGAAGGTAATCAGTCCATCATCGGCCTGATGGTGGAAAGCCACATCAACTGGGGCGCGCAGAAAATTCCGGCGGACCTGAGCCAATTGAAATACGGCGTGTCGATCACCGACGCCTGCATTGATTGGCCCACCACTGAAGCGGCCGTGCACAAGATGGCGGAAAAACTGCGGGATGTGCTGCCCAGGCGCGGCCAGTAAAGTGGCCGGCAGAACATCTTGCGGAAAGAAAAAGGGCCTGTAAAAAGGCCCTTTTTTATTGGTTTGGGATTCAACGGCGTCTTACTTGAAGTAGGCGTTTTCCCGCACGGTGTGGTCAGTGGTGTCGGTCACCCGCTTCAGTTGCGGCACCTTCTCCAGCAGGGTTTTCTCGATGCCCTGCTTCAGGGTCACATCCACCATGCCGCAGCCCTGGCAGCCGCCGCCGAATTTCAGTACGGCAAGGGTTTCATCTTCCAGCAGTTCCACCAGCTGCACATTACCGCCGTGGGACGCCAGTTGCGGGTTGATTTCGCTGTACAGGATGTAGTTGATCTTCTGTTCCACCGACGCGTTGTCGTCGATCTGCGGCACCTTGGACTTGGGCGCGCGGAAGGTCAACTGCCCACCCATGCGGTCCTTGGCGTAATCGATCACGGCGTCCTGCAGATAGGGAACACTGGCACCGTCGATGTAGGCGCTGAAACCTTCAAAATCCAGCTTGGTGTCGGTGGGTTCGTTTTCGCCGGCAGCGCAGTAGGCCATGCAGCACTCGGCGTGGGGTGTCCCCGGACGCTCGACAAAAATCCGCACGCCCATGCCGCTGCTGTCCTGCTTGGCCAGCAATCCCCGCAGATATTCCTGGGCCGATTCCGTTACCTTGATAAAACCTTCAGTCATAAAACAGCCTGTGATTTTGCATAATTCCGTACTGCGTAAAGAATAGCGCCTTCAGGGGCAAAAACCAAGCGCAGTAGTCGGGTATTATGGAGTAGGAAATAAACTGAAGAAAATCGTTCGGGTCATGAAAAAAACTCAGTCTGCCCATGCCCGGGTGATTTGCCCAATCTGATAGAATAACGAACTTTACGTTCGCAACCCCTTAAGAGTCTGATTTTAAAAATGAAATCGATCAAGGAAAAAACTGCCAGCCTGACCCGTGCCCTGCAACAGCGAATCCTGATCCTGGACGGCGCCATGGGCACCATGATCCAGCGCTACCAGCTGTCCGAGCAGGACTATCGCGGAACCCGCTTTGCTGATCACGGCAGCGATCTTAAGGGAAATAACGACCTGCTATCAATCACGCGGCCGGATGTCATCGGCGCGATCCACCAGGCCTACCTGGATGCCGGCGCGGATATTATCGAAACCAACACCTTCAACTCAACCGCTGTTTCCCAGGCTGACTACCATCTGGAAGCGCTGGTGTATGAGTTGAACAAGGAAGGCGCTGCCCTCGCCCGCCGCCTGTGTGACGCCCAGACGGCCGCCACGCCGGACAAGCCCCGTTTCGTGGCCGGGGTGCTTGGCCCCACCAGCCGCACCTGCTCCATCTCGCCGGACGTGAACCGCCCGGACTTCCGCAACATCAGCTTCGACGAGCTGGTGGAGAACTACACCGAAGCCACCCGCGGCCTGATCGACGGCGGCGCCGACATCATCCTGATCGAAACCGTGTTCGATACCCTGAACTGCCGCGCCGCCATCTTCGCCGTGCGCAAGTTTTTCCGCGACCACAATATTGAACTGCCGATCATGATCTCCGGCACCATCACCGATGCCAGTGGACGCACGCTGTCGGGCCAGACGGTGGAAGCGTTCTACAATTCCGTGTCGCACGCCAACCTGCTAAGCATGGGCCTGAACTGCGCACTGGGAGCCGACCAGCTGCGCCCTTATGTGGAAGAACTGTCGCGCGTATCGAGCTGCTACGTCAGCGCCCACCCCAACGCCGGTCTGCCCAACGAATTCGGCCAGTACGACCAGACGCCGGAAGAAATGGCCGCCATCGTGAAGGAATTCGCCACCAGCGGCTTCGTCAACATCATCGGCGGTTGCTGTGGCTCCACGCCGCCGCACATTGCCGCCATTGCCAGAGCGGTTGCCGATGTGAAACCGCGCGCGCTGCCGAAACTGAAACCGGTGCTGCATCTGTCCGGCCTGGAGCCGTTCAGCGTCGACGAAAATTCGCTGTTCGTGAACGTGGGCGAGCGCACCAACGTCACCGGCTCGGCCCGTTTCCGCCGCCTGATCACAGAAGGCAATTTCGAGGAAGCGCTGCAGATTGCCCGCGACCAGGTTGAAAACGGTGCCCAGGTGATCGACATCAACATGGACGAAGGCATGCTGGATTCGCAGGGTGCCATGGTGAAGTTTTTGAATCTGATTGCGTCGGAGCCGGAAATCAGCAAGGTGCCGATCATGATCGACTCGTCCAAGTGGGAGATCATCGAAGCGGGCCTGAAGTGCATTCAGGGCAAGGGCATCGTCAATTCCATCAGTCTGAAGGAAGGCGAAGAAGCGTTCTTGCATCACGCCCGTCTGTGCCGCGAGTACGGCGCCGCAGTGGTAGTGATGGCTTTCGATGAAACTGGTCAGGCGGATACCGCCGAGCGCAAGAAATCCATCTGCAAGCGTTCCTACGATCTGCTGGTGGGTATCGGTTTTCCGCCGGAAGATATCATCTTCGATCCGAACGTGTTTGCGGTGGCAACCGGCATTGAAGAACACAACAACTACGCCGTGGATTTCATCGAGGCCTGTGCCTACATCAAGCAGAACCTGCCGTACGCGAAATCCTCCGGGGGCATCAGCAACGTGTCGTTCTCGTTCCGCGGCAATGATGCGGTGCGCGAGGCGATTCACGCGGTGTTCCTCTATCACGCCATCAAGGCGGGCCTCACCATGGGCATCGTCAACGCGGGTCAGCTGGCAATTTACGAAGAAATTCCGGCGGAACTGCGCGAGCGCGTGGAAGACGTGATCCTGAACCGCCGCGCCGACGCCACCGACCGCCTGCTGGAAATCGCCGAGCAGTACAAACATGGCGGTGCGACCAAACAGGTGGAAGACAATGCCTGGCGCCAGTGGCCGGTGAAAAAGCGGCTTGAACACGCGCTGGTGAAAGGCATTACGACCTTCATCATCGAAGACACCGAGGAAGCACGCCAGCACGCCAAGCGGCCGATTGAAGTGATCGAAGGTCCGCTGATGG
>CAZBII010000291.1:0-3414 GCA_964491665.1 uncultured Moraxellaceae bacterium | reverse complement strand
TCCGGCAACCTCTGCTGCAGGCCGGTGGCCCGGACCTCGAACCTTTGCTGAAAGCGGAAGGGCCATCATGGCAGGCGAACATGATGGAAAAAGGGGCGCCCTGGCAGATTTAAAAGCGGGTGACGTTCAGATCTGGGATTCCCAGATGTCGCCTTTGCGGCGGGCCAGCATTTCGTACCAGTCCGTGCTGATCCACCGCCGCAGATCTTCCCGGTAGCTGGAATGAAAATCCGCTTCGCTTTGATGTTCTGCGATGGCCTGCTGCAGTGTGGCGTCCAATACCTGCTGGGCCAGCGTCGATTCCAGACCAAAAAATACCGCGTTGTTCCAGGCGCGACGGCCCAGATGATCCCGCAGCATGAAATCGGTTTCACGGTGTCGCAATAACTGTTCAGTCAGCCGGTTTGCCGTATTGCGCGAACAGGTGATGTGAAGCGCGGTTTCAAGGCTGCGCGGATGCTGAAAGTTGACGGGTACGCCCAGATCGAGAAACGCGTGGAAACGGGCCGCGTCTGCCTGATCGGCAGTGTGCAGAAACTGCATGCAGATTTCGAAAATCCGTCGCTCATCGTCCAGGGCTGGCGAAGTTGAAGACGGGTTGGTGGATTGATGCAGGGCCCAGTAAGCCGTCAGCTTTTGCACGCGGGCCTGCGCAGCGCTGGGTGACATGACGGATGACACAAATGGCGTTATGGAGCGGGCGCCCACCTCGATGCCGCAATCGCGCAGACTGTATTGCCGGCCGGAAACAATGTTGCGTTGATACAGCGACCAGAGCGCATTCAGATCGTCATGTTGCACGGAAATCACCTCTGACGGCGGGAAATCGTTTCGAGCGTTAACGTATAGATGCTGTCCAGCAGATCCTGCTTGACCGTGTCCAGCGATCGGCCTTCTCCGTGTGGATGTCCATCAATGCCATCCGGAACAGGCGAGTGATGCTCCAGCAGCGTCAGGTTGAGCGGAAACGGATGGTCAGGGCTGCGACTGCCATAGCCCAGTGCCAGGTAGAAAACAGTGGACATGTTCCGGATATGCTTGACGAAGATGAACAGGTTTTGCTGGTGGTCGCGCACAGCCCAGCCAGAATAAGTGGCGGCGCCCGGAGAGAGGGGCGCGTCGATTGGCGGCAGATGCTCTGACCTGGGTTTCACCACAACGTCCACAAAGGCGGCGCCGTTGGCAATGGGCGAGAGCATCTCCAGATAAAAATCCCAGCTGCGTCCGGGATCGTTCCAGGCGTAGTGGCAATGATACTGCTCGGGCCGGCTGTTGATCGCGTGGAAATCGCCAGGCTCCTGCTCGTTATCAAGATAATGCTGCAGGAAGTACGGCGCCTGCATTCCGCTGCTGGCGAGCAGTACCTCCCTGTCACAGAAATAGCCGCGACTGTCCGGATTGGTCAGGAATTCGATGATGGCTTCCACGCGCTCCGGCTTCGGTATCGAGAATTTGTGTATCCGCGACGGCGCGGCCGGGTCTGCAGCAGATCGCCCGCTGGCACGTTTGCCCGTGTCCTCATGCCAGCCGCGAACAAAGTTCTCCAGACTGTTTTTCGGAAAGAATGAGTCGCAGTAATACGCTATGTCGTTTACCAGATCGGCCCAGTCGTAAGGGCCGCCGGTTTCGCTGCTACGCAGGTTGCGATAGCTCATCAGGATGTGGCGCAGGCGCTGGTAGACCACATCAGGATAGGGTTTGGTCGAGGAGTCCTTCATGTCGCTCACCGCTGGGCCCGCCAGTATCAACCGCTCAGCCGCACCCGCGCGGTGCCTTCCTCCAGCCGGCCCACCACTGCGGCCTGGGCAAAGCCCTGCTGGTGAAACAGGGCCAGTACCTGGTCGGCGTGGTCCGGCGCGCAGGCCACCAGCAGGCCGCCGCTGGTCTGCGGGTCCAGCGCCAGCCGCTGCTGCCATTGCGGCACGTTGCCGTCCACATCGATGTCATGGCCGTAGCTGGCCCAGTTGCGTTCGATCGCGCCAGGTCCGTAACCTGCCTGCGCCAGCGGCAGCGCGTGTGGCAGTACCGGCAGTTGATTCGCGAACAGGTGGGCGGCCAGTTGCGAACCGCGACAGATTTCCAGGGTGTGTCCCAGCAGGCCAAAGCCGGTGACATCCGTCAGCGCGTGCACGCCTTCCAGTTCCGCCAGCGCGGTTCCGACCCGGTTCAGCTGGCAGGTGGTGGCGATCATTTCCTGATAGCCAGCGTCGGTGAGTTCGCCTTTTTTCAGCGCGGCAGACAGCACGCCAACCCCCAGTCCCTTGCCCAGTATCAGCACGTCGCCGGCGCGGGCGGAACTGTTGCGGCGGACCCGGTCCGGATGTACCAGCCCCAGCGCCACCAGTCCGTAAATGGGTTCGGGTGAATCGATGGAATGGCCGCCGGCGATGGGAATGCCGGCCTCGCGGCACACTGCGGCGCCACCGGCGAGGATGTCCTGCATGGTGGACACCGGCAGTTGGTTGATGGGCATGCCGACGATGGCCAGCGCCAGAATCGGGGTGCCGCCCATGGCATAAACATCGGAGATGGCATTGGTGGCGGCGATGCGGCCGAAGTCGAAGGCGTCGTCCACGATCGGCATGAAGAAATCGGTGGTGGCAATCAGTGCCTGCTGATCGTTGAGGCGATACACGGCGGCATCGTCGCTGGTTTCGGTGCCTACCAGCAGATTGGCGAACGCGGCGGTGGTGGTGGATTTGGCCAGCAGCTGGCTCAACAGGTTCGGCGCGATCTTGCAGCCGCAACCGCCGCCGTGTGAAAACTGCGTCAAGCGCACGCGGGTCTTGTCAGCCTGATTTTCCATGTACCGGTTTCCCCCTGATGGCGTGTTGGTGCCGCATTATAGCCTGACAATCTTGGTGCCAGCCGGGTGCCAGCGCGAGCGGCCTGTGGATGCTGCGCCCATGTTTGGTGCGCATTTTTGCCCGGCGAATGATAGTGGGTGCGTATTAATTCGGCAAAAGCAGCGGTTTCAGCACGCAATCCGTCATCTGACGGAGGGCAATCCGCAATTTGACCCACCGGATCGGGCTGCTTCGCCCTCTGGTGATGTGAATGCATCCCGCCGTGCACCAGGATGACGCGCCAGAGCAGCGATTTTCTGCGTCCTGATGGCGCCGGTGCGCTAAAAAAGCGGGCACAAATCCCGTGGCACAGAAAATGCTTTTCCCCCGAGGGCATTTCACACACACCAAAAAACCCATTGGGGGAGTTCCATGAAAATATCCAAAACCACCTGGTTGAAGACCGTGCAGGGCGCTGCCATTGCAGCCTCGCTTTCTCTTGTATCCGGCATGGCAATGGCAGCGGACACCATCAAGGTGGGCGTGCTGCACTCGCTGTCAGGCACCATGGCGATCAGCGAAACCACGCTGAAAGACACCGTGCTGATGCTGGTGGAAGAGCAGAACA
>CAZBII010000290.1:0-3422 GCA_964491665.1 uncultured Moraxellaceae bacterium | reverse complement strand
GGAGTTGCAGCAGCACGAAGCCGATTTCCGGCAGCAGGACGCGGTGTCTCTCTATCAGTATCTGTTGCTGGCCTATCGCTTTTTTGACGAGGAAAATTTTGCGGAGGTGGTGAAGTCCACCGAGGATCTGCAGGCCGGTTTTGCGTCGGTGGACAGTGGCAGCCTGCGTTACGCGGATTTCAGCCGCGCGTTTCTGCGGGCGCTTGCGCTGCAGAAGCTGGAACGCGGCGATGAGGCCCGCGCCCTGCTGGCAACATTGCGTGCGGTAGCGCGAGCGCCCTTGCTGCAGGATCATTTCGAGCTGGCGCAGGCGCAGAGTCTGGAGCAGTCGGGCCGTCTGGGTGAGGTCTTCGCCGTGCAGTCGCCAATTCAGTCCGTCTCGTTGCGCCAGCGCATTCTGCGCGGTTCTGCCAGTGCTGCCGTGCTGCAGCAGGTGCTGGATGATGCAGCCGTTTCTGCAGAAGAAAAAGCGACTGCACTGGCTGCGCTGCTGGTGAAAAGCCTGTACACGCGCCAGTATTCTGCACTGCTGGGCTACCAGAAAAAATATGCTGCGCTGAAGCTGGCCGACAAGGACGGCCTCGCGTTTTTGCAGGCGGAAGAAATCGCGTCCAGCGATGGATTCAAGTGTCCGCGCTGGTCGGCGGTGCTGGAGGAAATGACCAGTGAAAAACCTTCACCACTGGCGCGCGTGTGCGTGGGCGAGCGGTTGCGCACACTGGAAGACAATGGCATCGCGCCGGCTGAATACAGTGCCGGTGAGTTGGGTGGCAGCGCTGACGGTTTTGGCAAACGGGATCTGGGGCGGCTGTCGCTCTATTTGCCGCTGATCGGCAACAAGGAGGCGCAGGGTGAGGTGGAAGCATTTGCGCTGCGGCGCGCGCTTTATTGCTTCGCAACTGCGGGTTACAACCATTGTGGTAATGAAGAAATTCCGCCTGAGCAGCGTAAGGGCTGGTTCAACCGTTTGAAGTCGGTGTACGCAGAATCGCCCTGGTCGAAACAGCAGAAGTATTACTGGTGAAAATCGCCGCGTTCATGGTTTTGTTGAGCGGCCTGATGCCAGCGGCTGCTTTTGCGCAAACAGTCGATGTTGATGCCGGTTGCGGGAAGCAGCGCGAATACTGGTTGTGGCCCGGAGCCCGTCTGCCGGATCAGGATCAGCATGGTGCCATTGCCCGCCTGTATCTGCTGCAGGGGTTTTTCAGCGCGCGGGGCGACAGGCTGCAGTTTGTTGATCAGGGTGCAACGGCGCGTCCGCTGCAGCAGGTGCGGGAATTGTGGCTGGTGTACCGGCTGGACGCACTGCCGCCGGTGTTGCCGCTGGTGGCGCAAATGGAACGCGATCTGCGGCATTGGCAGCGCGCCGTCAATCGCGTTTCCGGTGTGCAGCTGGATTTCGATTCCGCCACCGGCCAGCTGGCGGATTACGGCCAATTCCTGCGGGCTGTGCGCAAGCAGCTGGCGCCGGAATTTGCGCTGGGCATTACCGGACTGATGGACTGGGTGAATCAGGATGCAGCGGAGTGGCCACTGGATGCGGTGGCGGAAATCGTGCTGCAGACCTACCAGGGGCGGAGCAGTGTGCCGCAACTGGAAAGTTACCTGCGCAGCCTGGCGCGGCAGGCGCCGGCCGCGATTCCCTACAAGCTGGGTGTTGTCGACGGAGCGGCGTTGCCTTCCGGATTGCTGCAGCCGATCGCGCAGCAGTCCGGCTTTCGCGGGTGTGTGATATTTCTGCTGCCGGAAGCAGAGCAGTGAGACAGCAGGTAAATTTCCGCGCATAAAAAAAGGCCCGCGAACGGGCCTTTTTCGTGTGTGGCGTACAGCCAGTGGTTATTGCCAGCCCACACTTTTGCGCGCGGTATTTTCCACACCGTTCTGCAGCGCGGCGATGCGGTCATCCAGCGGCGGGTGCGAGCTGAACAGGGCTGCCATGCTGTGGCTGCGGATACCGAATGCAGTCATGGTTTCCGGCAGATCGTTGGGCGCTTCGGTCTCCGCTTTCAGGCGTTGCAGGGCGCGGATCATGGCGCTGCGTCCGGCCAGATCGGCGCCGGCGGCGTCGGCGCGGTATTCGCGCTGGCGCGAGAACCACATCACGATGATGCTGGCCAGGATGCCGAATACCATGTCGAACACGAAGATCACCACGGTGCGACCGATGGCGCCCAGACCGCCTTCACCGTTCGGGTTGCGGAAGAACTGGTCCAGCAGGAACGCGGCGACGCGGGAGAAGAACATTACAAAGGTGTTCATCACACCCTGGATCAGAGACAGGGTCACCATGTCACCATTGGCGACGTGCCCGATCTCGTGTGCCAGCACGGCGCGGATTTCCTCGCGGTCAAAGCGATGCAGCAGACCTTCGCTCACCGCGACCAGCGCGCTGTTCCTGTTCCAGCCGGTGGCGAACGCATTGGACACGGGGGAGGGGAAGATACCCACCTCTGGCATTCCGATGCCCGCCTTGCTGGACAGCTCCTGCACTGTTTCCAGCAGCCAGCGTTCGGCCTGGGTGCGGGGCTGTTCAATGATCTGGGTGCGGGAACTCCACTTGGCCATGGTCTTCGACAGCAGCAGCGACACGAAGGAACCCGCGAAGCCCCACACGGCGCAGAAAATCAGGAGTTGGGTCAGATTGATGGAAGAGCCGGACTGGCTCAGATAGCCGGGAACCCCCAGCAGACTCAGGGAAATACTGGCGACGGCTATTACTGCAAGGTTGGTCAGCAGGAACAGTGCGATACGCTTCATGACGACTTCTTTTTGCCTCTCGTTAGGGTTACCCGGTTTATATGGAGGCTGTCAGGGCGATTTCAAGTGATTGAAATGTCTGGGCAGCCAGTGATTGGACAACAGAAACCGGAAAAGTTGCCGGACGCCATCCTGTCATGGCCCGGTTAAACATGAAAGACAGCGGATGTGTGGTCTTTATTGCGGTCGGCAAGATGGTAAACTGCGCGGCACTTTGTGCGCCGCCATACGGACCCAGGCGCGATCACTGCTTCAGACCGAGGATTCGCCATGAATTTCGATCCCACCGCACTGCCCGCCACGCTGGACGCTTTGCACCTGCTGCTGGGCTTTGCCACCCTGATTTTTCTGGTGCTGCTGATTGTGAAATCACGCGCCGTTCCCGCTCCCCAGTCCGCGCCTGTGCCGCCTGCTCCGGCCCCGCTTCCCGTTGAGAAACCCGCTCCGCCGGCGCCCGCCCTGAAAACCCATTCCCCCGATGCCGCCCTGCAACTGCTGAGCCTGTTGCAGCAGGAGGCCCGTTTCGTCGATTTCCTGCATGAAGACCTGAAAGGCTTTTCCGATGCCGAGATTGGCGCGGTGGCGCGGGTGGTGCACGAAGGGGGCAAAAAAACCCTGCAGCAGTATTTCAGGCTGGAACCGGTGCGCAGCGAATCCGAGGAATC
>CAZBII010000289.1:2220-3458 GCA_964491665.1 uncultured Moraxellaceae bacterium | reverse complement strand
TGTCAAAGGAAAAATTTGAACGTAGCAAAACGCACGTAAACGTGGGCACGATTGGTCACGTAGACCATGGCAAGACTACGCTGACAGCGGCATTGACCCGTGTGTGCGCGGAAACCTGGGGTGGAGAAGTCAAGGCGTTCGACCAGATCGACAAGGCGCCGGAAGAGCGCGCGCGTGGTATCACCATCAACACCTCGCACGTGGAATACAACTCCCCGATCCGCCACTACGCCCACGTAGACTGCCCTGGCCACGCTGACTATGTGAAGAACATGATCACCGGTGCGGCGCAGATGGATGGCGCGATCCTGGTGGTATCCGCAGCTGACGGCCCGATGCCGCAGACTCGCGAGCACATCCTGCTGTCCCGTCAGGTAGGCGTGCCCTACATCGTCGTGTTCCTGAACAAGGCCGACATGGTGGACGACGAAGAGCTGCTGGAACTGGTTGAAATGGAAGTGCGGGAGCTGCTGGACCAGTACGGCTTCCCGGGCGACGACACCCCGATCATCAAGGGTTCTGCCCTGAAAGCACTGGAAGGCGACAAGTCCGACATCGGCGCTCCTGCGGTGCAGAAGCTGGTGGAAACCCTGGATGCCTACATTCCGGATCCGGTTCGCGCCATTGACCAGCCGTTCCTGATGCCGATCGAAGACGTATTCTCCATCTCTGGCCGTGGTACCGTGGTAACCGGTCGTGTGGAGCGTGGTATCGTCAAAGTAGGTGACGAAGTGGAGATCGTCGGTATCAAGGATACCGTCAAGACCACCTGTACCGGTGTGGAAATGTTCCGCAAGCTGCTGGACGAAGGTCGTGCCGGCGAGAACGTGGGCGTGCTGCTGCGTGGCACCAAGCGTGACGAAGTGGAGCGTGGTCAGGTACTGGCCAAGCCGGGCACCATCAAGCCGCACACCAAGTTCATGTGCGAAGTGTACGTGCTGGGCAAGGATGAAGGCGGCCGTCACACTCCGTTCTTCAAGGGCTATCGTCCGCAGTTCTACTTCCGCACCACTGACGTCACCGGCTCCTGCGAGCTGCCGGAAGGCGTTGAGATGGTAATGCCGGGTGACAACATCCAGATGGAAGTGACCCTGATTGCACCGATTGCGATGGATGAAGGTCTGCGCTTCGCGATTCGCGAAGGTGGCCGTACCGTCGGCGCCGGCGTCGTCGCGAAAATTATTGCGTAACAGTCCTTGCAACCCGGTTTAGGCTGGGTTATAGTTTCGCGCCCCTGT
>CAZBII010000289.1:0-2210 GCA_964491665.1 uncultured Moraxellaceae bacterium | reverse complement strand
CGGCGCCGGCGTCGTCGCGAAAATTATTGCTTGATTGTATGTGCTAAAAAAGGGCCGGGGTTATCAACCTCGGCCCGTTTGTCTTCGCTGAGTTGAAACAGAATTAGGCCAGTAGCTCAATTGGCAGAGCAGCGGTTTCCAAAACCGCAGGTTGGGGGTTCGATTCCCTCCTGGCCTGCCAAAATCATCAGTGTCAGCGGACATCAGGCGTGCGCCTAAATTTGGGAACCAGACTATGAGTGCCAACACTGCAACGGAAACAGCAGAGTCATCGCCAGCCAACGTGGCTAAGTGGGTGGTTGTAGCGATTTTGATTGCGGCGGCAGTCGTTGGTAACAGCTATTTTTCGCAGCAGCCGGTGCTGTATCGGGTGCTTGGTGTTGTTCTTCTGTCTGTGATTGCTGCGCTTGTTGCCTCGCAGACCACAAAAGGGCGCGAGTTTGTTGGTTTGCTGAAGGATGCGCGGGCAGAAGTGCGGCGTGTGGTTTGGCCAACCAAGCAGGAAACTGCACAGACCACAGGTATCGTTGTATTGGTCGTGATTTTCATGTCACTTTTGCTGTGGTTGCTGGATCTTGGTCTGGGTGCCGCTGTGTCCAGCATCATCGGTTAATTCATAGAGGTTGCAAATGGCAAAGCGGTGGTATGTGGTTCATGCCTACTCAGGCTTTGAAAAGCACGTCAAGCGATCTCTGCAGGAGCGCGTCAAGCGCGCCGAGATGGAAGATCAGTTCGGTGAGATTCTCGTTCCTACCGAAGAAGTTGTAGAAATGCGCGGTGGCCAGAAGCGGAAGAGCGAGCGCAAATTCTTCCCTGGTTACGTCCTTGTGCAGATGGAAATGAATGAGGCAACTTGGCACTTGGTCAAGGATTGCCCGAAAGTTATGGGTTTCATTGGCGGCACTGCCGACAAACCGGCGCCAATTTCCGATCGCGAAGCGGCTGCAATTTTGCAGCGCGTTGAAGATGGCGTTGAAAAGCCCAAACCGAAGACGTTGTTCGAGCCGGGTGAAGTTGTGCGTGTTGTTGATGGCCCGTTTGCAGATTTCAATGGCGTCGTCGAGGAAGTGAACTACGAGAAGAGTCGCCTGCAGGTAGCGGTGCTGATTTTCGGGCGTTCAACGCCGGTTGAGCTTGAGTTCAGCCAAGTAGAGAAAGGTTGATTTTTTAGACCCATGTGCTGCGGCCGCAGTACATGGATTTTTACTTTATACGGGGAGCTGATTGCTCAGCGCTAATACCCGAGGAGTAGGTGAAATGGCAAAGAAAATACAGGCTTACATCAAGCTTCAGGTCAAGGCTAGCCAAGCTAACCCCAGCCCGCCAGTTGGTCCGGCTTTGGGTCAGCACGGCGTCAACATCATGGAATTCTGTAAGCAGTTCAATGCGCAGACTCAAGCGCCTGCGTTTGAACCTGGCATGCCGATTCCGGTTATCATCACTGTATACAGTGACCGTTCCTTTACATTCATTCTGAAAACTCCACCTGCTTCCGTGCTGCTGCGTAAAATCACCGGTATTGCAAAGGGCAGCAGCGTGCCCAACAAGAACAAGGTGGGCAAGGTTTCGCGTGCGCAGCTGGAAGATATTGCCAAGCGCAAGATGCCTGATTTGACGGCGGCTGATCTGGATGCGGCTGTAAGGACAATTGCTGGCTCTGCTCGCAGCATGGGTCTGGAAGTGGAGGGTTGAGATCATGGCCAAACTGACTAAAAGACAAAAAGCCATTCGCGCGAAAGTTGACAGCACCAAGCAGTATTCTGTTGAGGCCGCAGTAGGTCTCCTGAACGAACTGTCCACGGTCAAGTTCAAGGAAAGTATCGATATCGCGGTCAATCTCGGTGTTGATCCGCGCAAATCCGATCAGGTTGTTCGTGGCGCAAGCGTTCTGCCGAACGGCACTGGCAAGACTGTTCGTGTAGCAGTATTTACCCAGGGCGCCAACGCCGAAGCCGCCAAGGCCGCTGGCGCTGATCTGGTAGGTATGGATGATCTGGCTGAAGATATTCAGAAAGGCAATCTGGACTTCGACGTAGTGATTGCATCGCCGGACGCCATGCGCGTTGTCGGTAAGCTGGGTCAGATTCTGGGCCCGCGTGGTCTGATGCCTAACCCGAAAACAGGCACAGTAACCCCCGACGTGGTAACTGCTGTGAAGAATGCGAAGGCTGGTCAGGTGCGTTACCGCACAGACAAAGCGGGCATCATTC
>CAZBII010000288.1:0-3507 GCA_964491665.1 uncultured Moraxellaceae bacterium | reverse complement strand
CAGCGCATCCATGTTGGTCATGGTGCAGCCGTCATATTTGCCAGCGGTGTATTGATTGATGGATTCGACGTAATCGTTGATCTGCACCACGTCGATCTTGATGCCGTATTTGTCGGCCCATTTTTTCACGATGCCTTGCTGGGCGGCGTAATCCCATGGCATCCAGCCCACATAAATGGACCAGCACACGCTGAAGGAACTTCTTTCTTCGGCGTGTGCAGTCCCAACAACAGCAAGAGCGGCACTACAGAGAGGGGCGAGGAACAGGGCTTTCAACAGCTGGCGCATGGTGGATCTCCCACGGTTACACGTTGGATGGATGGAGGAATCAATGGCATGGCTGCCACTTTCACCTCCCGGGCTTTTGTCCCGCCGTGTAACCTTCCCCAGGGAAGGTCGCCAGCTCTCGGACCAGACATCGCAAGCTCACGCTTGAACGACCGGAACCCTAGCTGGCCATTGCATACCAGATTGTCGTCAGGAGTTACTTCAATGCGTCATGACCTGTCCCGCAGCGGGCAGCCATGCCATTGCATTCCTCTGCACGGGATAAGTAGCAAGGGTGGTGCCAAGTGGTGAAAAGGGCGGTTTGCGGGGAGGTGGCCTGCTGCCGGTAACCAATGTGTGCGCCATTGTGGTTCACAAAAACGTTTCAGCGGCAAAAATGGTGCGCGCAGTGCGGCCTTTGCGCCGGTCCGGTCTGTCTGGTGATGGCAATCACCGGAGACCATTCCATGCAACAGACTTTATTACGGACAGGTGTGCGTGCCGGCATGCTGTGTCTGGCGCTGCTGACAGCCTGTTCCCTGCCGGACAGCAATGCCCTGGCCGCGACCGGCACAACGGCGCAGGCCAGCGCGCCGGCCAAGGCCGTGCGCCAATCCCGCCTGACCACGCAGCAGAAACGCCAGCGCGAAGTGCAGAAGGCGGCGGCGAAAAGGGAACGGCAATGTACCCGTTACCGGAACAAGCTCGCGCGCATCGAACAGCAGCTGGACGCCGGCTATCGCGAACCCAGGGGCAATCGTCTGCGCCAGCAGCGGCGGGAACTGCAGTCGACGTTATTCAGGGAATGCCGGTGAGTGTGTTGCAGGAACAGAACGGGCTGTCAGTGTGGCGCTGCTGCGTTGCGGCCGGTCAGTCCTGCCACGCCGAGCAATCCCGTCACACTGATGAAGGCGCAGATGGCCATGCCGAACGCCATCGGTTGCAGGCTGCCGTCATGCAGCACATTCACCAGCGCACCGGACAGCGCCCCCAGCGTGAACTGCAGAATGCCCAGCAGCGCACTGGCGGCGCCGGCCTGCTGCGGAAAAAAGTGCAGATAGCTCGCCATGCCCTGCGGATAGATCAGTCCCATCATGCCCACGCCCAGCATGATCAGCGGCACCACGCCGTACAGGGTGGGCGTGAACAGCCCCACGTACAGCGCCAGCGCCAGCATCATCAGGAACAGCACTGTCACGCCAAGGCGGCAGAGTATTTCCGGTTCCAGCCAGCGCAGGGCAAACACACCGGCGCGGTTGGCCAGCATCATGGTGAGAATGTTGGCGCCGAACAGTACCGGAAACAGGGTTTCGGAAGCGCCGAAATATTCCATGTAGGCAAACGCCGCCGATGACAGGAACACAAACATGGTGGCGGATGCGAAACCCATCCCCAGCAGATAGCCAATGGCGCGGCGGTGGCGGAATATCACACCGTAATTGCGCGCCATGCCCTGCGCCAGCGCGCGTACCGAAATCGGCGCGGCGCGGGGCCGGCTTTCCGGCACCTGCCAGCCCAGCAGCACGAACATCAGCAGCGCATACAGCGCCAGCAACATGAAAATCGCGCGCCAGCCCGATACCAGCAGCAGGCCCGATCCCACCGCCGGCGCCACCAGTGGTGCGGCGGTCATGATCAGGCCGATCAGCGCCATCATGCGCGCGGCATTCTTGCCATCCAGCGAATCACGTACCGTGGCGGCCACAATGACTGTGGCGCAACCGCCGCCCAGCGCCTGGGTAAAGCGCAGAGCGAGCAGTGCATTCACGGAATCACATTGCCAGATCAGCAGGCTGGAGAGCGCATACAGCAGCAGACCGAACAGACCCACCGGCTTGCGCCCGATCTGGTCCGACAGCGGACCACCGAAAAACTGGCCGATGGCACCGCCGATCAGGTAGGCAGGAATCGACGCCTGAATCCACGCAATCGGCGCCCCCAGATCCCGCGCCATGGACGGCAGCGCGGGCAGGTAGGTGTCGATGGCGAAGGGGCCGACGGCGACCAGGCCCGCCAGAATGGCGGTGAGCAGCAGCGGATGCATGGTTTAGCTGTTACCGCCGCGCCCAGTCCTTGATGCGCGACACCAGATTCTTGCGGGGAGGAGTGTCGCCGGAACGGGGTGCGGGTTTGCTCGTATCCACACCGGCACGGTTGCCGTGCGCCTGCGCGCGACGATGCTCCTCGCTGGCGTCGACACGGCGCGCCATCGGTGTGGAGTCCAGAGCATTCGGCTGGTTCTGGTGACGCTGGCGACCCTGTTGCGGACGCTGCTGGTTGCGGCTCTGGCCATTGCGATTCTGGCCATTGCGATTCTGCTCGCTGCGGTTGCCGTCCCGGTTACCGTCGTTTGGCTTGCTGCCGCGCGGCTGGCCCTGCCGCTGCTGATCGTCGCGACGCGGATTCGAACTGCCATTCGGATTGCGCTGCTGGCGCTGACCTTGACCCTGACCTTCGCCCTGTGCCTGCCGGCGTTCGCCGCCCTGACGATTCTGCCGGCCCTGGCTGCGTCCGCCTTCATTGCGCTCGCGGCGCTCGCCCCGTGCATCCTGTTGACGGGGCTGCTCGCGCTTATCCCGGCGTGGCTGGTCGTTCTGGCGCGCTGGCGCGGCTTTCGCTTCCGGCACCGCGTGCTTGGCTTCGTAGCCAAAAATTTCTTCCCGTGGCAGCTTGCGCTTGATCAGGCGCTCGATGTCCGCCAGTTGTTTGGCTTCGTCGGCACTGACCAGTGAAATCGCGTGGCCCGCCTCACCGGCACGTCCGGTGCGGCCAATGCGGTGCACATAATCTTCCGGCACGTTGGGCAAATCGAAATTCACCACCTGCGGCATTTGCGGAATGTCGAGACCGCGCGCCGCGATATCGGTGGCCACCAGTATCGACACCTTGCCCTGCTTGAATTCGCTCAGCGCCTTGGTGCGCGCGCCCTGGCTCTTGTTGCTGTGAATCGCGGCGGCGGAAATGCCATCGCCCATCAGGTATTCCACCAGCCGGTTGGCGCCGTGCTTGGTGCGGCTGAACACAATCGCCTGGGTCCAGTCCTGCGACCGGATCAGGTGGCTCAGCAGCGCGGCTTTCTTGGCTTTATCAACCGGATGCACCAGCTGCTCTACCAATGAAGCAGTGGTATTGCGCGGCGCCACGTCGATTTCCACCGGCTCATTCAGCAGGCCCTTGGCCAGCGTGCGGATCTCGCCGGAGAACGTGGCGGAGAACAGCAGGTTCTGCCGGTTCTCCGGC
>CAZBII010000287.1:0-3510 GCA_964491665.1 uncultured Moraxellaceae bacterium | reverse complement strand
AGCGATGGCAAAGAATGATCTCTAATGACAATGGTGCGAAGCATCTCACCCAGCACAAAACGATCATGGTTACTCATATTAGTCAACTGCAGTATGCGCTGCGCCAACGCGGCCGAATCATTTTTCCTGATACACCAGTTTTTTGCCAAGCACTCTCCCAGCACATCAGCGAACGCTGCGTTGCTTGTCACAACGGGAAGACCACAACTCATTGCCTCCAGGACAGTTTTGTCGATGCTATCGGTATCACTGCTGTTGATAAAGACATCTGCTTCCTGATAAACCTGCTGCACACTGTGAAAAGGTGCCGCCGGCAAAAACCGGACAATATCCTGCAGCTCCAGCTCGCCGACACGATGCTTTAAAAATGCTTCGTAACGTTCTCCTGACGCATCCAAAGCACTTCCTACAAAGCGCATTTCCAGTTTCGATTTCACATCAGGAGGCAATGAGGCGATGGCATCAAGAACTACATCGAGTCTTTTGACTGGAGATATGCGCCCAACGGTCAGAAGTATGATTTTATCTACTCGTTGACGCTCAGACGGATTAAGGGGTGAAAATCGCTCGACATCAATCCCTTGCCCAATACTGCGGAACTTGGGTGTCATTATACGAAAGCCACTTGGACTGGACGCGACAACCTTGTCAACCAGAACGGTTGCAATCCGCAACAGGAATGAGACGTGACTGTGTGCATACCACAAAACAACGGGAATGCCATATAACCGTAACAATGGCCAACCCAATACAGCAAACAATGGCATCATGTGAGCAAAGCAGGCATCCACTTTTTCAGTTCGCAGCAATTTCCACAATGCTTGATAGAACTTCAACAGCCTGCGCGGCTCCGAAAAGCCTTCTTCCTTGCCAACACTGAATATCCTGACGTTATTCGCCACCGCAATCCGGCCCGCCATCATCGTGATCACAGTTACTTTCGTGCATTGAAGGGCAAGCGCATTGATCCAGTCCGTGGTAAATCCGAGCACTGCATCATCTGCGTCCGTTTTCAGATTAAATATCAGCAGGTGCATTGAAGCTCCACATTCTGACGAGGCCACTTGCCAGGGCCATTCTGCCAAAGATACTCTCTACGTGACTTCTTGCATCTTTGCCAAACTGTTCAAGATTTGACTGATCCTCGATTAACGCCAAAACACGTTTCGCAAGTTCATCTTTGTTGCCTGGCTCACAAAGAAATCCGGTTTTTGCGTGAACCACAATGTCGGCGGGACCCGCACAATTAGTGGATACAACTGGAACACCCGCCATGGCAGCTTCGACAACCACCCTGCCAAACCCTTCATAATGCGAAGTCAACAAAAACAGATCAGCGGCCCCATAAACTTCTGGCAAGTTCTCATATGGCACGCTTCCGAGAAAAATGATGAACTGATCAAGCCGGGCACTTTTGACTCTCGCCAAAAGCTCATCGTAAAGCGGACCATTTCCAGCTATCAAGAAACGTGTTTCCGGCTTTCGGCGCAAGACTTGTTCCGCCACGTCAATCCATAAGCCCAGGTTTTTTGGGGCATAAAGGCGCCCGACAAACAGGACGACCCTGTGACCAGGCAACGCAGAATGGACTTCTGCTTTACAGGTATCCCTGGACTTGCTGGTTGGCCTGAAACTGACTCCGACTGGAATGACATGAATGGAATCGGGAGCAAGCCCCAACTTCTCGACCAGCTTGCGCTTCTGTTCCCCGGATACCACGCGTACCGCATCTGCGCGCCGGAGAACATATCGCGCGGCAACAAGTCGCAAGGGATTCAACCTGCTCTCCCGCAGCCAATCCCGCGAAAACAGATCAAAGTGCAACTGCGGAATAAAGCGCGCATGCGTCCTCTTTGCGAGCCACAGCCCCAGTTGTCCATCTTCGTATGGACCCTGTGTAGTAATAACGGCTGGCTTCCAGCCATCTGCAAAAACTTGTTTCAGCGTTTTGATGCAGTCCAGTATGTAAAATATCCGATACATCGAAGATGTTCCGTATATCTTCAAATTTTCCACTGGCGCAAGAACGGGAGGAGCATCCGCTTTGCGGCTGAACGTCACAATCCGTATATCACTGCCCGGCGCATCCTCGGCAAGACGCTCCGCATAATAAATATGCCGTTGTAGCGTGTCGCCAAAACCATTCTCATTTGACAGAAAAGATGGATCTTTTGACAAAATGAGCACATGCGCTGCAGCAGGTTGGGAGGTCATTTGATGCATACCTTCCTTGCATCCGAGCCGGCAACCGGGGATGACGCCACCAAATCCATAAGCGCTTTCTCATAAGCAAGAAAGCACGCTTCTTCTTCGAATTGCCGCTCAATCATCTGGCGTGCATTTAACGTGAGCTTTTGGCGCAACTCTGTCGAATTCAAAAGCAGGTTAATCCGATCAAAAAGCTGCTGATCATTCCCGTAAGAAATGAGCATTCCAGTCTCGTTATCCCTGACGACCTCTCCAGTCCCACCAACGTCAGTTGCGATAACAGGCACTCCGGCAGCCATCGCCTCAAGCACGACGTGCGGAAGACCTTCATATCCTGAGTTCAATACAAACAAATCCGATGCTTCCAACAGTGCGCGAACCTGCCGCTTGGTTATCTGCCCTAGAAAAAAAATCCTGTCTACGATGCCCAATTGTTCAGCCTGATTCTGTAACTTCATCCTGTCAGGGCCATCGCCTGCTATTACAAGCCGACAATTGGGCAATCGCGCCAGCGTACTGATCAGCCGGTCAACGCCCTTCCAGGGCACCAACCGACACACTGTGCTAATGGTCTTTCCACTGTAGTCTGGGAGATCAATCGGCTGTGATGCTGGGTCGATTTCCGTGGAGTTATATATCACCTGGATGGGACAATGGTTGCAGTTCCAGCCTGAAACAATATCGGCCAGATACTGACTGGGCGCAACGGTCAACGACGCCCTGGCAAGCGAAAAATCACGGAAACGATCCAATAGCCGAAGCCGCAATGGTTTGGCAGCAATCTGATACTCATCAATGGTGTTGACATACCAGCCACGCACGCGAGCAATTTCCCAGGCTCGATCACCTACGACTTTGTGCAACTCAGGTTTTCGCAACAAGCTCGCGGCGATCCGTGCTTCAAGATCGAGACCGTTTGCAAAAACCACGTCCGCGAACCGACCAAGCCGGCACAGGGTCAAAACGGTTCGCATGAGGCGCGCCATTCGCGAACCTTTACGGGCTATCCGGTGCAATCTGAATGCATATTGGCTGTCGTCATGAGTCAGCTCATCACTCCAGCACACCACATTTACAACATGGCCACGCAAAGCCAACCACTGAGCAATACGTGGCACAAAGTTGGCGGGGCCACCAATATCAGGCGGAAAGATGCCAGAAGGAACAAGAATATTCACAATATTGCTTCCAGCTCACCAAGGAGCGTTAAAGCCCACCCAAGAATTCAAGAAGGAATTTCGGCCTTATTTTTTTTGAATGCACTGACTATCAACACAAATGCCAAAGCAAAAATGAACGCAA
>CAZBII010000286.1:0-3529 GCA_964491665.1 uncultured Moraxellaceae bacterium | reverse complement strand
GGCGCGCGCAGGTTGAAAATGGTGACGATCACGTTCACCGCGCCCATGATGGACGAAATCCCCATCAGGTGAACCGAGAAAATGAAAAAGTCCGTCGACGCGGGACCGAACTTGGTGGACAGCGGTGCGTAGAAAGTCCAGCCGAAATTGGGTGCATCCGCGATACCCAGGAACGATTTCACAATCGCGATGATCAGCAGCGAGAACGCCGCCGGCAGCAACCAGAAACTCCAGTTGTTCAGGCGTGGCAGCGCCATGTCCGGCGCGCCCAGCATCATCGGCACCATGTAATTGGCAAGACCGACAAAACCTGGCATGACCGCGCCAAATACCATGATCAGACCATGGGTGGTCGTCATCTGGTTGAAGAAGTTCGGATCTACCAGTTGCAGTCCGGGATACATCAGCTCGGCGCGAATGATCATCGCCATAAAGCCGCCCAGCAGGAACATGGTGAAACTGAACCACAGGTACATCGCGCCGATATCCTTGTGGTTGGTTGCAAACAACCAGCGCTTGATGCCCTTGGCGGGGCCGTGATGTTCGTGGTGATCGTCGTGATGATCGAGAGCATGTGCACTCATTGAATGATTCCCCTTCACGCTTAGTTCGCGACATCGCGAGGTTGAACGACATCAACGCCGTCGGCGGGCTTGTTGCCCCAGGCATTGCGTTCGTAGGTAATGATGGCGGCCAGTTCCTTGGGCGGCAGGACGCTGCCAAAGGCCGGCATGGCGTTGCGACCGTGTTTCACGCGGTCAATGTGATCGGCAACAGGTCCGGTGGCGACGGCGCTGCCCGCCAGAGCCGGGAAGGTCGGTGGCAGACCCTGTCCGCTCGCCTGATGGCAGGCCGAGCAGCGCGCCAGATAGGCCTTCTCGCCTTCGGCCATCAATTCATCCTTGCTGAAGGTCTTGTCCACGCTGTTGGCCGCTGCGATTTCGGCCTGCTTCTGTTCTTCCTGTGCACTGGCCAGCCATTTTTCAAACTCGGCCTGCGGTCGTGCTTCCACCACAATCGGCATGAATGCGTGATCCTTGCCGCACAGCTCGGCGCACTGGCCACGGTAGATGCCCGGCTTGTCTTCCGGCACATTCACCCATAGCTCGTTGATGAAGCCGGGAATGGCGTCCTTCTTGATGGCGAAATTGGGAACCCACCAGGCATGAATCACGTCGTTGGACGTAATCAGGAAGCGCACTTTCCGGCCGGTGGGAATCACCAGAGGATGATCGACCTCAAGGTTGTAATGCTCACCCTGTTCCGGATAGTTGCCGTCGGGGCGATAACTGTCCTTGGCAATGTCCTTGGGGAAGAGACCATCCGAGAATAGGGGGCGATCGATCTGCTCGCGGGGGGTTGTCAGGATGCTGTAGAAATCCAGATTGATGTCGGTGTTGCCCTGGTAATCCAGGTACTGGTAGTGCCATTTCCACTGCGAGCCGGTGATCTTCACCGTCAGGGCGGAGTCGCTGGTATCACTCATCGCAATCAGAACGCGGGTGGCCGGGATGGCCATTGCGATCAGAATGAAGAAGGGAATGATGGTCCAGAGAATCTCGACGGTGGTGCTTTCGTGGAAATGGGCGGCCTGATGGCCTGCTGACTTGCGGTGTTTGAGCATCGAATAGAACATGGCGCCGAACACCACAATCCCGATCCCCACACACCACCACAGCATGGTGCGATGCAGGCCGAATACCTGCTCGCTGATGCTGGTAACTCCCGGTGTCATGTCGAGCTGCCATGCCGCCAGCGCAGGACCGCTGGAGATGGCAAACACGCTCAGACCTGCCCACAGACATCGTTTTGGTAATGACTGCATTGCTTGCTCCCTGACATTGAAATGGGTTTGTTCTGGTCAAACCAAATCATTTCCATGCGAACAGCATTCAGCACACGGAATTGAAGTTACCCGGAGGTATTCCAATGCAGGGAAAGCGATAGAGAAAAGGAGACTGCCGCCACCCCCGAGGCCCCCAGGGTGGGCATACCAGTTTGGCGCGCAAAGCCGACGCCAACTACTGAAAATCAGTAACGCAACTGCCGCGAATAGGGAGAGCGCGGCGACATACATGCAGTCCATTGATTAAGGTCAGTGAGAGACCTTCGGGCATCACTATAATTCACAGCCTAGTGACGTATAACAAACACCATGCGCTCCCACGCGCGGGTATCTGTCTCGTCAGTAATTGTTGTTCTCAGCAATTTTTTCTTTTGTGCTGTTGCTCGGCTCTTGCGGATAAAGCCATAAAATCACAGGTTTATCCGTGCCCCTCTGTTTGCCCGTTTCAACTCTATGACTTTGAAAATCTCTTGTCCAGTCGACTCCGGAAAAAAGGTATAATCCGCCGCACTTTGTCCTGCTTTCGGTAAAACAGTTCCTGCTCCATGCGGGGGCTGTCACAGAGATCATTCAATGCCAGCTGAACCCATTTATCGCGTCGTCTTCCTCAATCAGGCCGAAATCTACGAGATCTACGTCAAAAACATCTACCAGAGCGAGCTTTACGGTTTTATCGAGATCGAGGGCTTCCTGTTTGGTGAGCGTTCCCAGGTGGTGGTTGATCCGTCGGAAGAGCGCCTGAAGACCCAGTTCAACGAAGTGACCCGCAGCTATATCCCCATGCACGCCATTATCCGGATCGATGAGGTCGAGAAGGAGGGGGTTGGCAAGATCATCGAAATGAAGGGTGATAAGGTGACTCCTTTCCCAACCTTCCCGTTTGGCCCCGGCGGCAACAAAAAGAATTGATTCTGCACAAATTTCATACAAGGTTCCGATGGCGGTCGCCAGCCGTTCGTCGCTAAAATCCGTTCGCTTGCAAATTAACCACTTGCAAGCTAATTTTTTTAGATCCATAAATAGTGCCAATATTCCAAGGCATGCAGCCAGCTTTCGAAGGGGTTTCGGGAGTGGCTGGTAGGGATGGACCGCGATGAAGAAACAGAGAGCAACGACTTCCATCAGTGAGCGATACAGTCTGGACCGGTTGGAAGCCATGGTTCTGCGTGATATTGCGCGGCTGGAGGAACAGCTGGCAAGGGTTGAGAGTGACGCTGGGAATCAGACGCGCGTTTCGACGGCGCGCACTTACCGCGAGATGATTGCGGATCGCAGGGAGCTGCTGGCGCAGATCCAGCGCCAGTCCAGCGAGTTTCTGGGGCAGGCGGTGGTTTAGTCATCTGCTCAGGCAAGAATGGCACAGAGAGCCGCCGGAAGGCGGTTTTTTTGTGCCCGGTCCAGCCATCCCGATCTACCGTCCAGGCGGTAGGCACAATAAAAAAAGCCCGGTTTTTACACCGGGCTTTTTTGTTTCTGCAATTATGGTGGCTATGGGCAGAGTTGAACTGCCGACCCCATCATTATGAGTGATGTGCTCTAACCAACTGAGCTACATAGCCAAATCGAGGGCGCAGATTCTCGCAATCTGCGCTTTTAATGTCAAGAAAAAACGGCTGCAGTGGAACTCTAGACGTTGAACAGCGATTGTGACTGCAAGTCATTGAATGAACAGTTCACCATGCT
>CAZBII010000285.1:0-3634 GCA_964491665.1 uncultured Moraxellaceae bacterium | reverse complement strand
GGGATGCTGGCGGGCAATCAGCCAGATTTTTTTACGCGCCGCCAGCGGCACAGCAGACGTGCCGGAAGTGATCTTCAGCAGCGTGAGATCGCGCCCCTGCACCGACAGGCCCAGCGCTTCGGTTGCCACCTGCGGATCACGGCCACAGCGCGCGACAAAATCCAGATGGCGCTCGTGCGAATAGGGCTCGAAATAGGCGCACCAGACATCGTTGCCCGCCGGCGTGAATTCCACCGTCAGCATCTTGCCGTCGAACCGCGCCGGCACGCGTCGCCACTGCTGCCGGTCATCGCTCACCACCATGCTGTAATTGTCCCAGCCACCGGGATACGCGGTTTTATCCATGTCGAGAAACACCAGCCGCAACGCCTGCCCGCGCGCGCCCTGCAGACGGAAATAAAACCACTGGGCGAACGGCGCCGCCACATCGGGGCGCAAACGCAACTGGATATTGAGAGGATCGGCCAGACTGACCACTTCGATGGCGCCAGCATCAAACTGGCTGGAGATGGCAATGCGGGAGGGAACGCGCGACATAGACAAGCAGGACCGGAAGCTGAAGGAAGGCCAAAATCCTAGCACAGCGCCGCCGCCATTTCGCGCCGCCCGCGAGACCTAGTCCATTCCGCCGATGCCCGCAGCAGACCGCCACAGGCAGGATTCCGGTAGCCAATGAACGGGGACTCCCGCCGTGCACACCCATAACAAAAACAGATTCGGCCAGGCTCTGCTGCTGTTGCCGCTCCTGCTGCTGACCGGCTGCAAGCAGGCTCTGGAAACCACACCGCTGCCCAACCCGGCCTTCGATGCCGACACCGTGGCGCGCCTGCAACAGACGCTTCCGCTGAACGCCGGCCAGATCCTGCAGCAGAAAGGATTGCAGGCCACGACCGGCAACTGGCTGTCGCAGAATCCCTACCTGCCGGATACACCGCTGCCCCTGCGCACCTGCGCCCACGATGCCAGCTGCCTGTTTTCCCTGCTGGGCACCGGTCTGCCGCGTGCCCACTTTCCGGCACAGCCGCAGGTGTACGACTGGTGGCACCAGCGCACACTCGACCCCGCCCAGGCACAGGTGTGCGGCGTGCAGTTCAGCGATGACACGCGCACTACTTACCGCCTGCAAACCTTCGCCAACCGGGACGAACTGGAATCCCTGGGTTTTGTGCTGACCCACTATCAAGCCTGCGGCACCTGCTCCACCCTGCAGGACCTAGCCGTGTACGGCGCGCTCGACCTGACAGTAATGGCGAAAGTGTGCAGCAAGCGCCTGACACTGGCCGAGAAAAAATCCTGCATGCAGCAGATCGGCTTCACCGAACCCTGCGCCGAAACCTGGGCCTACAACGCCCAGAAAACCGCGCAATCCTGCCCGCTGGTGTGTATCCGCACCTATGGCTTGCTACCGCTGCTGAAAGGCGAGGAAAGCGTGCCACCGGTGAATGACCAGGGCGAACTCAACGCCTGCCTGCTGTGCGATGAACGCATGTCAGGGCCGGGCTTCCAGTACGCCGCTGGCCGCACCCGGCGCAATTCCGGCATCATTTCTGAAATTGACCGGCCAGATGCGGAAGTGTATGAGGTGGAACACGCCTATTTCGACTGACTGCCAGACCGCGCCCACCCCCACTGGCCGGAACAATCACCCCCGGACAATTCAAACGACTGTTTTGGCAATTGCCCCCACACGCATAGAGACATACTTTTCTCATCGTCTCAAACCAGCGCAGCAGGGTTCCGCATCATGTCCAGTGTTCACTCGATCAACGCCGATAGCATCGTAGAAATCAAAGCCAACCGCACTGCCGACAAGGATTCGGAAGAGGCCATCAGGAAACTGGGCCCCGACTCCCTCATGTGGCGCGACTTCGGCACCTATCTGTACCAGATGATTCTTCCCCAGGCCTTCATACTGCAGTCCGCACATCCCATGGTGGATCGCGCCGTCAGTGTGGACAAAAAGTACAAGCTGAACCCCTGGGGCCGCGCCCGCGACTCCCTGCAGCTGCTGTGGCCGGTGATCTACTCCAAGCCGCAAGACGCCATCAACATGGGCGTGCGCCTGCGTGAACTGCATCGCTCGATCAAGGGCACCAATGCCGCAGGCGAGAAGTATCACGCGCTGGACCCCGAAGCCTACGCCTGGGTGCACATGACCGGCTACGACGCGCTGCTGCGCCTGTATCGCTTCTTCAGCAACCACAAGCTGACAACAAAAGAAAAAGCCGTCCTGTTCGAAGAGTGGAAAGCCATGGGCACCATGCTGGGCATCGTCAACAAGACCCTGCCGCAGACCGAGGCCGAATACTGGGAGCGCTATAACTACATCCTGAACGAACGCCTGATCAAGGGCCCCGTGCTGGATGACCTGCTGGACCCGCTGTACGTCTACAAGTACTACCCCAAGCCCCCCGGCTCCACCATGCCGGACCTGGTCTGGAAAGGCATTGCACTGCTGCTCGGCCTGACCCAGTACAACATCATTCTGGCCACGCTGCCGGAACAGTTCCGCGACCGCATCGGCCTGAAATACGGTCTGCTGAACAAGGCGTTCTTCAACACCTTTGCCTTCGGCGTGAAAACCTTCTTCCCCCTGCTGCCGGAAAAGCGCCAGTACCTGGGCTACGTCTGGCGCATCATGGAAGACGCCAAGGCGCATCCGGACGAATACCGCATGCCGTCCTGAGCCTTCGATGCCGGCGTGACTGAACAAAAAGGGTTGGTTCTGCCAGCCCTTTTCCTTTTGCGGAAAGCGCCAACAATCCCGGTGACTGCATATTCACAAATGGGCAACCTCGCTTACAATCCCCGCACCCTGGAATGCCTCATTCCATCCTTTCATTCAAACAGCTGGAGAATTTCGTCATGTCAGAAGCATGGATCATTGATGTCGCCCGCACACCGCGCGGCGTGGGCAAACAGGGCAAGGGCGCACTGTGGGAAATCCACCCGCAGCGCCTGATGTCCACCGTGTTGAAGGCGCTGGCGGAGCGCAACAGCCTGAACACCGCTGAAATCGACGACGTGATCATCAGCTGCAACTACCAGTACCTGAAACAGGGCCAGTGCATTGCGCGCATGGCGGCCCTGGACGCCGGCTACGACATCCGCTCCTCCGGCGTGGCCATCGACCGTTTCTGCGGCGGCGGCATCACCTCCGTCAACATGGCAGCGGCCTCCGTCATGTCCGGCATGGAAGATCTGGTGGTCGCCGGTGGCGTGGAAATGATGTCCTATCAGAAAGAACAGGGTCTGCTGGGCCCGCTGGACGGCTGGAACCTGCACCTGCGCGAGATGTACCCGCAGATCAACGTCGGCATCGCCGCCGACATCATCGCCACCGAAGAAGGTTACAGCCGCGAAGCGCTGGACGCCTTTGCCGCCGAAAGCCAGCGCCGCGCCGGTATCGCGATGGCCGAAAACCGTTTCGCGAAAAGCCTGATCCCGGTTTACAAGGACGACGGCAGTCTGGCACTGGATAAAGAAGAATTCCCGCGCCCCTCCACCACCGCCGACAAGCTGGCCGAACTGGCGCCGGTGTTCGCCAACTTCATGGACATGGAATATTTCGGTTCCGGCCTGACCTATCGCCAGATGGTGCAGAAACGCTGGCCGACTCTGGACATCAAGCACG
>CAZBII010000284.1:0-3770 GCA_964491665.1 uncultured Moraxellaceae bacterium | reverse complement strand
GGGCGGCCGGCAGACCGAGCAGGGCGCGGGCATGGCCCATCTCCAGATCGCCGTGGGCGAGCAGGGTCTTCACCTCCTCCGGCAGGGCGTGCATGGTGCGCTCGTAGTCGTGGAAGCGGTCGAAAGCGAACTTGATCGAGCGGCGGATGGAACGGCCGGCGTTGTTGATCAGGATGTCGACGCGGCCGTAGTCGCGCAGGGCTTCCTGGCAGATGCGGTCGCAGTCTTCGCCCACTGTCAGATTGCCCGCGTACACGTCGGCCTTGCCGCCGGCGTTGCGGATGTCTTCCGCCAGATCCTGCAGTTTGTCTTTCGAGCGCGCGGTCATCAGCACGGTGGCGCCGGCGGCGGCCAGCCGGTGTGCCACCAGTGCGCCGATGCCGGAGCTGGCGCCGGTCAGCATCACCACTTTGCCATTCACGCGATCTGCCAGTGCCTGCTCCGGGCCGATGATGCTCTTGACGTTCCATTTCCAGTGGTCGGCTGCGCGCTGAAAGTAGGGCAGGATTTTCGGTACTCGGAATTTCACTTTGTCAGTCATGGCAATAGTCCGGTGGTTCAGGCGGTAGTTGCTGGTTGGTTGAAACCGGTTGCGCTCAGCGGCGCTGGGCAACCTTGTGTTGCTGGCGTTTCGGGTCGAGATGATCGCGCCAGTAGTTCCATAATTTGTCGATGTAGGTGTCCAGATCCGGCGCATGGATGCCGGTGCCGGCCAGCGCGGCGTCGGTCTGCGTGGTATCGAAGGTAACCGGGTAGGTCAGGAACGACAGCATGCTGACCGGAACGCCAAAGCCGTTGAGCACGACCTCCGCCAGCTTGCGCACCGGGGCGGTCGCCGCAATGGATTTCACGGCCCGGCCGGGCACTTTATCCAGCCAGGCATTGCTGAGCAGGAAGCGGGCGCGGGGCGAATGGGCGACGTCGGCCACCACATTCATCAGTTCGCCCAGACAGTAGTTGCGGTGGGCGGTCAGGTGGAAGCATTTGCCGTCCAGGCCCGGCTGGTGGGCAATATGGTCCATGGCCTGTGCCACGAAATTCACCGGCACCATGTTGAAGTAACCGCCCTCGATGCAGGCCAGCGGCAGCCAGCGCGGCAGCCACTGTGCCAGCAGCTGCATGATGCCGAATACGTAATAGGGGCCGTCCACCTTGTCCATTTCGCCGGTGCGGCTGTCGCCCACCACCATCGACGGGCGATAGACGCGGAACGGGATTTTGCTTTCCCGGCGCACCAAGCCTTCCGATTCATGCTTGGTGTAGAAATAGGGGTCGTCCAGGCCGACCGCTTCGTCGAACATGGTTTCCATGAAATGGCCGGGGTAGAGGCCGGCGGCGGCAATCGAGCTGACGTGGTGGAAGCAGCCGGCCTGCATGGCCTCGGCGGCATGCAGGGCGTTGCGGGTGCCCTCAATATTGGTGCGGTGCTGCGGCGCGGCGGGTGCCTTGAGATCGTAAATGGCCGCCAGATGGAAGAAATGGCTGACCTGCGCCTGCAGACGCGCCATGTCGCCGGCACTGATGCCCAGTTGCGGCTGGGTCAGGTCGCCGGTGATGGCGATCAGGTTGTCCGGGGTACCGCCGGTCTGGCGGCACAGCAGGTTGAATTTGGATTCCGAGCCGGCCCGTACCAGGACATAAATGCGGGCGTCGCTGCGCTTGAGCAGTTCCGCTACCAGAAAACGGCCGATAAAGCCGGTGGCGCCAGTCACGAAGTAATTCATCGGTTGTCCTAACCTGTATCTGCAGATTGAAGTTGACTTACAATTGTTAGCTAACATATTCAGAAACGGCTGATCAGTCAATCATGATTTGCTAAAAAAGTCTGCAATATGGCGTTTTTTTGATCTTCATGTACAACTTACATTTGTATGTTATTCTCTCGAAAACCCGGACTGCGCGGAAACTGCCCCGCGATGGATGATCCCCAGGCCATGAATGCTCCCCAATCCCAGACTGCCCGCACCAAGACCCGCTCCGACCGCAAGCAGGAGACGCGTCGCCGAATTTTGGATGCTGCCCTGCAGCTGGTGGCGGAGGGGCGCTCGCCCGACGGGCTTGGGTTGCGGGAAGTGGCGCGGGTGGCGGGCATGGCGGCGCCGTCGATCTACAACCATTTTGCTGACATGGATGAGCTGGGGCTGGCGCTGGTGGACGATTCCTGCATTCGCCTGCGCTCGATTGCCCGTGCCGCCAAGCATGAAATGGCCGATCATGATCTGCAGCAGGCCCTGAAAAGCCTGCTGGCGCAGTTTCTGGTCTATGTGAACCGGCATGAGGCCATCCTGCGGCTGCTGATCATGCAGTGGTTCAATCCCAATCCGGCGTTCCGGCGCACCATTCGGCGCGAAATGGCGTCCATGCAGGATGACATGGCGGCCAGCATGCGGCTGGCGGCGGCGGAAAAGGGGCGGTCGGCCAGTGATTACTCGGCGGAATCCCAGGCCATTCTGTCGCTGCTCACCGTTTATGTTCTGGATGCCATGGATCTGAACAAGGAACAGCGCGAGCGCCGGCTGGCGCGGCTGGAGCGGCAGCTGCTGATGCTGGTGCTGGGCAGCCGGGCCATGGTCGGAGAAAGCTGACGCAGGTTGCAGGTGTGGGCGAAAGTTTGTCTTGGCGGTCTCCTGCTCCTAAGATTTCAACAACGCATTCGATTTTTCGCAGGCCCGTGACGGCCTGTGCCAGGGAATCTTCCTCATGTATGTACCCGAGCATTTCTCGGTGAAAGATCCGGCGATCCTGTATGACTGGATCGAACGCTGGAGTTTCGGCACCCTTATTACCAGCCACCGTGGCCGCATCGAGGCCAACCAGATTCCCTTCGTGCTCGACCGCGACAAGGGCGATCTGCTGGGTCATGTGGCCCGAGCCAACAAGCACTGGCAGACCCTGATCAACGCCGAACACCTCATGGTGCAGTTCAACGGCCCCCATGCCTATGTCTCGCCGGCCTGGTACAGCCAGCCGGAAGGCGTGCCCACCTGGAACTTCCTGTTGGTGCAGGTGCAGGGCAAGGCGGAACTGGTGAAAACCGAAAGTGAATCCATCGAGATCCTGCGCCGTCTCACCCAGACCAACGAGGCCCTGTACGGCCCCGGCTGGCGGCTGGAGGAGTTGCCGGAAGCGCGGCTCAAGGCCATGCTCCAGGCCATCGTCTGTTTCCGCATTCACATCACGTCCCTGGAAGGCAAGGCCAAGCTGAGCCAGAACCGCAGCAAGATGGACCGGGTGGGGGTGATCCGCGAGCTGGGCGCCAGTGACGACAGCCAGCTGCAGGAGCTGTCGCGCCTGATGATGGACGATCTCAAGCAGAAAAAATCCCCGCCGGATCAGGGCTAGGGCGTCAGCCCGCTGATCGGCGGGTGAAACTGCCCCCTCTGTACATGCCCCCCTGTTTTGCATGAACCCGCCGGCCGCCTCCTGCCTGTCGGAGCGGGGCGCTTCCTGTTATCCTGTTGGGCCTGTTTTCTGACCCAATTCTGCGATTTTTCAGGAGAGCACCATGCCGGCGTACCGTTCCAAAACCTCCACCCAGGGCCGTAACATGGCGGGCGCCCGCGCCCTCTGGCGCGCCACCGGCATGAAGGACGACGATTTCAAGAAACCCATCATCGCCGTGGCCAACTCCTTCACCCAGTTCGTGCCGGGTCATGTGCATCTGAAGGATCTGGGCCAGCTGGTCTGCCGCGAGATCGAAAAAGCCGGCGGCGTCGCCAAGGAATTCAACACCATCGCCGTGGACGACGGCATCGCCATGGGCCACGACG
>CAZBII010000283.1:0-3779 GCA_964491665.1 uncultured Moraxellaceae bacterium | reverse complement strand
AAGGCCAATCACCTCGCCTATCTTGGGGACGGGGACGTGGGGGAGAAGGCGAACGTCGGCGCCGGGACGATCTTCTGCAACTACGACGGCTTCATGAAGCACAAGACGACCATCGGTCCCGGGGCCTTCATCGGCTCGGATTCGCAGATCGTCGCTCCCGTGACGATTGGCGCAGGCGCCTATGTCGGCACCGGCACGACCGTCACGCAGGACGTCCCGGAAGACGCCCTCGCCATTTCCCGCGTGAGACAGGAGAACAAGATCGGGTATGCCGCGCGGTTGCGCGGGCGCCTGGCCGCCGCCAAGAAGGCGAAGGGCTAGGTCCTCGGGCGCGTAGGCTGGGTCGGGGGCGGCTGCGACGAGGAGTCTCGATCCGACGGGAACCGGGACTCCAGCGGTCTCTGGCCTTGTCTTCGGCTTGCCCTTGCCCTACTCCACGGCATTCCAGTCAAGCTCCGCACCGAAGCTCATCGAGACGTCACCTGCACAGCGGTCCGCCCCCGAGGCTATTGCGATGGCGGCAGCGCCGATTCGGTTCACTCGGCGGCGTTGGAACCGCCGGCTCCCGTGAGTCCCAGATCGAGAGCGTGCCCGCCGAGGATGGAAAGGTGAAAACGTTTCCACCAACGAAATCGGCGAGATCATCAACACTGCCGGCACCGTTGAATACTGCAACGTGTACGGTGTGCAGTTGCCCGGCACCGATGGCCGCGCCGGCATGGCGGCCGTGGTTGCGACCGGAGGCAAACTGGATCTCGATGAACTTTCAAAACACATCATGGACAAGGTGCCCGGTTACGCGCGTCCGCTGTTCATCCGGCAACTGAAGGAAATGGATACCACCGGCACCTTCAAGATGAAAAAAGGCGATCTGCGCGACCAGGCCTACCATCCGGGCAAGGTCAGCGATCCGCTGTTCGTGCTCAAACCCGGCAGCCAGCGTTACGAGCCCCTGGAACCAGCGTTTTATGACGTGATCATGGCGGGCAAGGCCGGTTACTGAACCTGCACTGTCATCCACAAAAAAGGGGCGTTGCGACACGCCCCTTTTCATTTCACTCACAAACCCTACATCACGCCGGCTTGTATTCCACCTTGCACTGGTTCAGCACCACATTCCCTTTCTGCGTTTCCACCTGCATGATCGCCACACCATTACCTTCATCCCAGATGCGCGTGATAATGGAATCACCCATGTACACCTGATCCGAGAAGCGCCCACTCATTGAAACAAAGCGTGCCGGATCACCACCACACAGCACTTTCAGTGCAGCACGCCCGGCAAATCCATACGTACACAGACCATGCAGGAATGGTTGCGCGAAGCCGCCAAATTTCGCAAACATCGGATCGATGTGAATCGGATTGCGGTCGCCAGTCAGACGATACAGCGCCGCCTGTTCAGGACGGGTAACATCTTCCACCACATAATCTGCCGGACGCTCGGGAATCTTGATCGCAGTCTCTTCCGCAGCAGGACCACGCTCGCCACCAAAACCGCCAGCACCACGAATAAACAATGTGGCATGAGTGGTAAACAGCGGACCGTCGGCGTCACTCACATCACACTGCACACCAATAACAGCCGCTTTGCCCTTGTCCCACACTTCCACAATTTTACCAACGCCAGTGGCCGTGCCGCTGGCCGGGATGGGACGGTGCAGCGTGATTTTCTGTTCGCCGTGCAGCAGCATCGCCAGATTGAATTGCACGCGCGTCATCACGCCGCCCATGATGGTCAGGCCGGGAATCACACTGAACGTGGGCAGCACTTTCGGACCACGCGCTTCGTAAATAAAATCCAGTTCATCATCTGGCTTGCAGCCCACCGCCAGCGCATACAACTGAACATCTTTTTCTGACCAGGAGAAGGTCGCAGGTTCGGACGTCAGTCCAACCAGTTTGCTGGAAATCTGTTCTGCCATGGTGATTCTCTCTTGTTATGTTGCAGTGGTCGTGATGTTGTAGTTTTCCCTCTGTGTGCCACCGGATCGACGCGTGACGCATTCCAGCTTATACAGCGTGTCGAACCAGCGCCAATGACCAATCACTTCAAATTGGTTGACCATTTGCACCATCTCGAAACGCACGGCACCTGAATTGCAACCATAAAAAAAGCCCGCACGGGGCGGGCTTTTTCGAACTGGCATGCTACTGCACTTACTTGGCAGTGGCTTCCAGAATTTGCTTCTGCAGGGCTTTCTGGGCAGCGGAAGGCTGTACAGTCTGCATGGCCATCAGCTTGCTCATGTCGCCTTCGATCTTGATCTGGCCAGACATGAAACCTTGCATGCCAGCAGACTGATCGTTCTCGATGAACAGGCGACGAGCCAAGTCAGCCGGCAGAGTCATTTTGGTCGGTGCGTTTGCAGCATGGCCTCTTTCGATGGAACCACCTTTCAGGCTCATGTCGCGGTTGCCCCACTCGGTGCCACTGACAGTAATGTTGATTACCAGATCAGCCAGAGCAGGCGGAACGTCAACAGCGCCAGCGGCAGCTTTCAGTTCTTCTACTTTTGCAAACCACTCGTCAGACAGGAATTTAAAGCTCATCATCATCTCCTCGTAATTATAATAATCACTCCTTGCGGAGCCGATTTGAACGCCCATCAATCAAACGACTGTTCGAACGCTGAAGGTAAAGTATTAAATCCCCCCCCGTTATTCAATAGCCAATTTAACCAGCAAACAGGCTTTTTTGGTCAATCATCAGAACCTTGGGCGCCGGACTGTCCGGCGCCCTGCAAACTCAGCGGATGTCATAACCGCGTTCGTCGTGCAACACAATATCCAGGCCTTCTGTTTCCTCTTCGGAGGTAACTCGCAGCCCCACCATCAGGCTCACCAGTTTGAGCAGAATCCAGGTCACGACTGCGGTGTAAACCAGGGTGGTGAATGCGCCCAGCGCCTGCACGCCCAACTGCCCGGCAATATTGTCGTTGCCCGCGCCGAAACCCAGACCACTGAAAATACCCAGGTCGGGAGAACAGAAAATGCCGACCATCAGCGTTCCCAGAATGCCACCCACGCCGTGCACCGGAAATACGTCCAGGGAGTCGTCAATTTTAAGTTTCTTCTTGATCAGCATGGTCATGTAGAAACAGACCACACCCGCAACCAGGCCAATCACCAGTGCCGCAGCAGGGCCCACCGAACCTGACGCCGGCGTTATGGTGCCAAGACCTGCCACCATGCCGGTCACAATTCCCAGTACGGACGGTTTGCCGTGGCGAATCCATTCGCAGGCCATCCACGCCATTGATCCGGCCGCCGCCGACAGATGCGTCACCAGCATGGCCATTGCAGCATTGCTGTTGGCTGCCACCGCACTGCCCGCATTGAATCCGAACCAGCCCACCCACAGCATGCCAGCACCGGTGACGGTCATGGTCAGGTTGTGCGGCATCATGGCCTGGGTTGGGAAACCCTTGCGCGGACCCAGCACAATTGCAGCCACCAGCGCCGCAATGCCTGCTGTAATGTGCACAACGGTTCCACCCGCGAAATCCAGCATGCCGCGATCCTGCAGCCAGCCGCCGCCCCAGATCCAGTGGCACACCGGCGCGTAAACGGTCAGCAACCACAGTGCCGAGAAGATCAGCATGGCCGAGAACTTCATGCGCTCGGCAAAGGCACCCACAATCAGCGCCGGGGTAATGATGGCGAATGTCATCTGGAACATGGCGAACAGCGCAGTGGGAATTCCCAGGGTCACGCCATCGAACTTGACGCCGGCAAACAACACATTGCCGAAATCACCAAGCCAGTCACCCTGCTCC
>CAZBII010000282.1:0-3781 GCA_964491665.1 uncultured Moraxellaceae bacterium | reverse complement strand
TTCCTCAACGGCCAGCCGGCCGCGCCGATGGCGATCAAGCTGTCGCCTTCCGGCAACGCCGTGCAGACCGCCGCCGCCGTGCGCGCGCGCATGACCGAACTGGCCGCCTATTTTCCCCAGGGCATGATCTGGGATGTGCCCTACGACACCTCGGCCTTCGTCAGCATTTCCATCAAGGAAGTGGTGAAGACGCTGCTGGAAGCCGTGGCGCTGGTATTCCTGGTGATGCTGGTGTTCCTGCAGAACTGGCGCGCCACGCTGATCCCCACGCTTGTGGTGCCGGTGGCGCTGATGGGCGCCTTCATCGGCATGAACCTGTTCGGCTTTTCGATCAACGTGCTGACCCTGTTCGGGCTGGTGCTGGCCATCGGCATTCTGGTGGACGACGCCATCGTGGTGGTGGAGAACGTCGAGCGCATCATGGCGGAAGAAGGGCTGTCGCCACTGGAAGCGACCCGCAAGGCGATGAGCCAGATCACCGGCGCGATCATCGGCATCACCACCGTGCTGGTGGCGGTGTTCATTCCGATGGCGTTTTTCAGCGGCTCGGTGGGCGCGATCTACCGGCAGTTCTCGCTGGCGCTGATCGTGTCGATCCTGTTCTCGGCGCTGTTGGCGCTGAGCCTGACGCCGGCCCTGTGCGCCACCCTGCTCAAGCGCCACCCACACGACGGCCCGCGCAAGGGCTTCTTCGGCTGGTTCAACCGCGTCTTCACCCGCACCACGCACACCTATGAATCCGGCGTGCGCCACATCCTGCAACGCACGCTGCGCTATTTCGTGCTGTACATGGCGGTGGTGACGGCAGTGACCTGGTTTGCCGTGCGCCTGCCCACCGCGTTTCTGCCGGAAGAGGATCAGGGCTACTTCGTCACGGTGGTGCAGCTGCCCGCCGGCGCTACCCAGCAGCGCACGCTGGCGGTGCTGCGGCAGATGGAAAACTATTTCCTGAAGCAGGAACCCAACGTGGAAAAAATGGTGGCGGTGGCCGGCTTCAGTATTTTCGGCAGCGGCCAGAACGTGGGCATTGCCTTCGTGCGCCTGAAGCCCTGGGACCAGCGGCCGAATCCGGACCAGCATGTGACGGCGGTGGTGGGGCGCGCCCGCGCCTACCTGTCGAGTCTGGGCGACGCGGTGATTTTCCCGCTGAATCCGCCGTCGATTCCGGAACTGGGCAGTGCCACCGGTTTTGAATTCCAGCTGCAGGATCGCGGCGGCGCCGGCCACACCGCGCTGACCGCCGCGCGCAACCAGTTGCTGGGCATGGCGGCGAAAGAATCCACCCTGCAGGGCGTGCGGCCGGAAGGGCTGGAAGATACGCCGCAGCTGGACGTGCAGATCGACCGCGCCAAGGCCAGTGCGCTGGGCATCGCGATTGCCGACATCAACAGCACGCTGGCGGTGGCGCTGGGTTCGGCGTACGCCAACGATTTCGTGCGCGCCGGCCGCGTGCAGAAAGTGCTGGTGCAGGCCGACGCGCCGGCGCGCATGCTGCCGGAGCAGGTGCTGGAACTGCGGGTGCGCAACAACAAGGGTCACATGGTGCCATTCAGTGCCTTCGCCAGCGCGCGCTGGGTGATGGGTTCGCCACGCCTGGAGCGCTACAACGGCATTTCCTCGATGAAGATCGGCGGTCAGGCCGCAGCCGGTTTCAGTTCCGGCGAAGCGATGTCGACTATGGAACGGCTGGCGGCACAATTGCCGGAAGGCTTCGGCTTTGAATGGTCGGGCACGTCGTATGAAGAGCGCCTGTCCGGCGCGCAGGCACCCGCCCTGTTCCTGATTTCGCTGGTGGTGGTGTTCCTGTGTCTGGCGGCGCTGTACGAGAGCTGGTCCATTCCCGTGTCGGTGCTGTTGGTGGTGCCGCTGGGCGTGCTGGGCTCGCTGGCGGCGGTGTATCTGCGCGGCATGCCCAACGATGTGTATTTCAAGGTGGGCCTGATCACCATCATCGGTCTGTCGTCGAAGAACGCGATCCTGATCGTGGAGTTCGCCAAGGACCAGATGGCCGCCGGCAAGCCGCTGCTGGAAGCGACACTGGACGCCTGCCGCATGCGCTTCCGTCCGATCATCATGACGTCGCTGGCGTTTGCGTTCGGTGTGCTGCCGCTGGCCATCAGCACCGGCGCCGGCGCGGCCAGCCGCCATGCGATCGGCACCGGTGTGCTGGGCGGAATGATTTCCGCCACCGTGCTGGCGGTGCTGTTCGTGCCGCTGTTTTTCGTGATGGTGATGCAATATTTTCCGAAGGGGAAAAAGATGAACGGGAACACGGGCGCGGATCATTGATCCGCGCCAGCCCGGCCAGAACCCGCTGCTATACTGGTTTTTCAACCCTCAAAATCCGGAGCAACCGATGTTGAAGCAGTGGCTGTTGGCCTCATCCGTTTCCCTGTTCGCCACCCTTCTCACCAGCACCACTGCCCTGGCCAATGGCGCGCTCGCCATCGATGGCAATCAGGGCGACCAGTGGGGCTTTTCCTACGATCATGCGTCGATGGGTGAAGCGGAAAGTCGCGCGCTGGAGGAATGCGGTTCCGGCTGTTCCGTGGTGCAGACCTTCTCCAGCGGCTGCGCCGCCTATGCCGCCGACCAGAGCAGCGGCAGCACGATTTACGGCTGGGCCACGGCCGATGATGGCAGCAGTGCGCAGGCAGCCGCCCTGCAGTTCTGCCGCAACTATGGCGGTTCCAGCTGCATCGTGCGGTCGTGGGGATGCAACTCCGACTGATCCTGCTCACCGGGCTGCTGGCGCTTTGTGCCTGCGCCAGCAATCCGCCGGCCGTGGAAATTCCCGTTGCCACGCCTGACAGCGCCGACCCAACCATTCCCGTGTATGTCGCCAGTCACGGCTGGCACACCGGCATCATCCTGCCGGCGGAATCCTTCAATGTCCGCTTCCCGCAATTGCGCGCACGCTTTGGTGCTGCGCCGTTTTATGAATTCGGCTGGGGCGATGCGCGTTATTATCCGGCGAAGAAAATCACCACCGCCCTGACGTTGCGCGCCGCGCTGTTTTCGCAAAGTGCGGTCGTGCAGGTGGTGGCGGTGCCGGCTGATCCGGTGCGCTATTTCCGCAACAGTGAAGTGCGCAAACTGTGTCTGACACCGGCGCAACTGGAAGGCGTGCAGCAGTTCATTGCCGCCAGCCTGCAGCCGGACGCGCACGGACAACTGCAACCGCAACAGACGGGTCTGTACGGCGACAGCCAGTTCTACGCCGCCAATGGCCGCTTTCATCTGCTGCACACCTGCAACAGCTGGACCGCGAAGGCGCTGCGCAGTGCCGGCCAGGATATTTCCCCCGCCTTCACCCTCACCGCCGGCGGCGTAATGGATGCGCTGCACGACGCGCCGGCCTGTCACTGAAGCGCGCGCGTTGACACCGAATTGACGCCATCCGCCATTGCGGCCTCACAGGCGTTCGGCGAGCATCAGGTTTCAATTACAGAGGGAAACAGTGACATGAAAAAACAGATTATTTACGGCGTGCTGGCGCTGCTGGGGCTTACGCTGACCTGGTATCACAACATCCAGTTCAGTCTGCAGCATGGCTCGTTTTCACTGGCCACCTTCATCGCCGAGTGCTTTGTGAATCACGCCGCCAGTTCGATTTCCTGGGACGTCACCATCGCTGCAGCCACCTATCTCACCAGGTCGAATATCGAAGCCAATCGTCTGCACATGCGGTCGTTTGAGGTCATTACCCTCAAGGACAGCGACCATTTCCCCATGCTCGACCGACCCCATCAGTTCAACCAGGCCCTGGCCGAGGCCATTC
>CAZBII010000281.1:0-3785 GCA_964491665.1 uncultured Moraxellaceae bacterium | reverse complement strand
TCATTCAGTTCATTTAATCGCCTAACTCAATTTAGAATGAAACAAACAGCAAACGAGGCAGGCTTATGAGAAAAAAATCTATACAATTTATACACAAAAATACACAAACTGGCTATTAAGTAGCCAACTCGAACGCCTCTGCCAATCTCCTTTTATCAAACTATCAAAATGAGTTTCAGCGGACACCGGAACGAAACGGGACAAATTTCACGTCTTCAATCTTCTGGCGTTCAAAGCCGTTTTCAGTGCGGGTGACACGATAAAGGACCTGCTTGCTCTCTCCCACCGGGATCAGCAACCGGCCACCCACCGCCAGCTGGTCCAGCAGTTCCTGCGGAATCTCGGCCGGTGCTGCCGCTGCCAGGATGCCGTCGAACGGCGCCTTGTCCTTCCAGCCCACGCCGCCGTCAGCGTAACGCAGCAACACGTTGCGGATCTTGAGCGCCTGCAGGCGCTTGCGGGCCTTTTCCTGCAGTGACTTGATGCGCTCCAGGGAACAGACCTGCTCGGCAAACCGGGCCAGGATCGCCGTCTGGTAACCGGAGCCTGTGCCGATTTCCAGCACATTCTTCAGCCGCTTGCCCTGGGGCATCCCCTGGATCAGCAGTTCAGTCATGCGGGCGACAATGTACGGTTGGGAGATGGTCTGGTTGTGGCCGATGGGAAGTGCGGTGTCTTCATAGGCCCGGTGCGACAGGGCCTCGTCGACAAACAGATGGCGCGGCACACTGCGGATGGCATCAAGCACTTCGAAATTGGCGATGCCCTGATCCTGCAGACGGCCGATCAGGCGGTCGCGGGTGCGCTGCGACGTCATGCCGATTCCGTTCACGTGAAGATCATTCACTCAGTGCTTCCTCGCAGTGCGGGCGATTGAATTACGGTGGGATGGAGACCGGCCGTCGGGGCCGTCACCGATTTTCATTATTATTCAAGCGGATCATTGTAAAAGAAGGGACAGGAAACGGCGAGCATGAATCGGACGGCATGGGGAATTAATTCTGTTGCAAGGGATGAGCGGGAACGGACCGGTCATTCAGCACCAACAGTTCCCGCAGCAGGCTGGTGGCATAGCTGCCGGTGGGCAGGTTGAAATGCAGGATGCGGTCGCTGCCCTGCTCTTCCAGGGCCAGGTCACCGGGCAGCAGGCGCAGGGAGCGGGTTTCATCGGACAGTGCCGCTTTCACCAGAAATTCATTGATCTGCTGCGGCGCACCGCCGGGATGGGTGGGACTCCAGAGCCAGCTGCCAATGTGGATGTCGCCGTCATTGAAACGCTGCTGCAGGGTGTCGTCCCAGATTTCGGTGTGGAAAAAGCTGTGGCTGCCATCGAGCAGGACCGGATCGCCGGGTTGCCACTGCAACCAATGACCCGCCGCGATCCGTTGCGCGAGTTCGCCGTTGAACAGCCAGGCCCGCAGGGTGGACAGCACACGTCCGCGCAGCTCCCGCTCCATGGGCAATTCATTTTTTTCCACCCAGTGCAGCGCTTCATTCACATTGTGGCCATGGTGACCAAACCGCTGCGGGCCAAAATAGTTGGGAACGCCGTGCCGGCGAATCTGCTCGAGGCGGACATGGAAGCTGTCGTCGTCGCTAAAGTTGCGCAGGCGGATATGGAAGCGGTTGGCCTTGTGGGTGCCGATGCGCAGCTTTTTATTGTGACGTGACTGGCGCAGCAGGGTGATGCCCAGTGCACTCAGGGCGTCTGTATCCACTTCAACGTTTTTGCCCGGCAGATGCAGGGAGAACCACTGGCTGGTGAGACCGCGACGGTCTTTCAGGCCTGAATAACTGACCAGTTTCGGCGCCAGTCTGAAATGGCGAGACAACTGCTTGAGCGTGTACTGGGTGTTCTGGTCGTCGGTCTGCACCAGCAGGAACAGATGCTCACCCTCGCCGCAGGGTTCGAAGCCGAGCACTTCCTCGACGATGAAATCTTCGGGCACGGTTTTGAAATCGGCGCTGGAATGGGGGGCGTCATAAGCGAAAGAGGCGTTGTCGAAACCGAAAGCAGGTAGCGTCATGGTGTCATCCGCTTATGCTTTCAGCAGCAGCGCGACGGCATGCACGGCGATGCCTTCCTTGCGGCCGGTGTAACCGAGCTGTTCGGTGGTGGTGGCTTTCACATTCACGGCGTCGATGTCTACCTGCAGGTCGGCGGCGATATTCGCGCGCATGCTGTGAATGTGCGGCGCCATTTTCGGAGCCTGCGCCACGATGGTGACGTCCACATTGCCAACCCGATAGCCCTTTTCCTGCACCCGGCTGACCACGGAACGCAGCAACACACGGCTGTCGGCACCCTTGTACTGCGCGTCGGTGTCGGGGAAATGCCGGCCGATATCGCCCAGTGCGGCGGCACCCAGCAGCGCATCGCTGAGGGCGTGCAGCGCGACATCGCCATCCGAATGGGCGATAAATGATTTGTCATAGGGAATGCGCACGCCGCCCAGCATGAGATGATCGCCTGCGCCGAATTTGTGGACGTCAAAACCGTGACCGATGCGGAACATCAGGCTTCTCCCTGTTGCAGAAGTTGTTGCTGGAGGAACAGTGCCGCCAGCGGCAGGTCCTGTGGATGGGTGATCTTGATGTTGTCCGGATGGCCTTCCACCAGCAGGGGCTGATGCCCTGCCCGCTCCAGCGCGGAGGCTTCGTCGGTGACCAGTGCATTTTCATCCAGCGCGGACTGCAATGCATTGCGCAGCTGGCCCAGCCGGAACAGCTGCGGCGTGAGCGCGTGCCAGAGCTGATTGCGGCACACGGTTTCAATGATCTGGTTCTGGCTGTTGGAACGCTTCATGGTGTCGCGCACGGGATTGGCCAGGATGCCGCCGATGGCGTTGGTGTTTTCCACTTCACGCAGCAGTTTGCGAATGTCGGCCAGGCGCACGCAGGGACGCGCCACGTCGTGCACCAGCACCCAGTCGTGGTCATCCGCTTCTGCCTGCAATGATGTCAGACCGTTCAGCACGGAATGGCAGCGTTCGGCTCCGCCCGGCGCGGTCGTGATGCGGGCGTTGCGGGAAATTTCCAGCTGGTGAAACTGCGTGTCCTCGCTGCTGAGGCACACGACGATGCGGTTTATTTCCGGCAATAGCAGCAGGCGTTGCAACGTGTGTTCGCAGACGGTCTGATTGAGCAGGGGAAGATATTGCTTGGGAACGGCGGCGCCAAAACGTTTGCCGACACCGGCGGCAGGCACAACGCACCAGAGAGCGGACGATGTCATGGCTGTTCGGGGGATTTCTGTTTTTTGTCGATGACCAGGAAGAAAGTTTCATCCTCCTTGACCATGCCCAACTGGGTGCGGGCGCGTTCTTCCACCGCGTCGAGTCCTTCCTTGAGGTTTTTCACTTCCGCCCGCAGGCGTTTGTTGCGCTCGGACAGCAGGTGATTTTCGAGTTCCTGACGCTCGATGGCGCCATTGAGCTGCCAGACTTCGGCGAGACTGCCTTCGCCAATCCACAGGCGCAGCTGCAGCAGAAAAAACGCAATGACCAGTATCCAGAACAGGACGCGCGGGAGGGAGAACCAGTTTTGTGGATATTGTTGTTCGGTCATGGGTCCGCTGCGGGTGACGTGCCGGGAAGCTGGCGTTGATCAGGCTGTTAAAGCATCGACGGTCGGGGGGCTGGCGTCAAGGGAAGAGCAGGTTCTGGATTCAGGAAGCAGACACAGGAGAGGCAGAGCGCGAGCGGGTGGTGCTTTTACAGACTGTCAGCGGCCCCGGATGGCCGCGGGCGCGCGCACAAGGATGTGCTTTTAGCGTGTGTGGCAAA
>CAZBII010000280.1:0-3812 GCA_964491665.1 uncultured Moraxellaceae bacterium | reverse complement strand
GGCTGATCACCCGCCACCTGCGTCAATAACAGAAAAGCCCGCACTGTCTCCAGCGCGGGCTTTTTCTTGTCAGGGCACAGACAGCTTCAGGCGGCGATGAATCGCTGCAGGCTGTAGTCCGCGTTGCCAAACAGGGCATTGATCACATTGATGCGTTTCAGATACATGCCCACGCTCATTTCGTCGGTCATACCCATGCCGCCAAAAATCTGTACCGCTTCATGCGCTACTTTCTGGCCCTTGGTGGCAATGGCATATTTCAGCGCGGCGATATTGCGGGAAGCATCAGCATCACCCGCCGCATGAGTCATCACCGCTCGCAGCAGCAGGGAACGGCACTCGGCATGCAGCGTGAACATGTCCACCATGCGATGCTGCAGCGCCTGGAACACTGCAATCGGCACGCCGAACTGTTTGCGCGTCTTTGCGTATTCCACCGTTTCCCTGTACAGCTTCTCCATCATGCCGACGGCTTCCGCACACAGCGCCAGACGACCGTCCTCGGCGACCTGCTCCAGCACCGCCACAGCCTTGCCTTCCGCGCCCAGCAAAGCCGTTGCAGGAACCTTCACACTGGACAGAGTCACTTCCGCAGCGCGATGACCATCCAGCGTCGGATAATCCTTCACGCTGACACCCGCCGCACTGGCCGGCACCACAAACAGCGATACACCATCAGCATCGCGCTGGGCACCCGACGTACGCGCCAACACGATGAACGTATCGGCCGTGCCACCGTGCAGCACCATGGCCTTGGCGCCATTCAGCACATACTCTGCGCCTTCTTTCTTCGCCGTGGTTTTCACATCGAACAGATCGAAGCGCGCCTGCGGTTCAAAGTAGGCCAGCGACAACAGACGGCTGCCATCAATGATGCCGCCGATCAGTTCCGCCTTCTGTTCGGCGTTGCCTGCCAGTTTCAAAGCGGAACCCGCCAGAATCACAGTGGACACATACGGCTCCACCACCAGCCCCTTGCCAAACTGCTCCATGATGATCATGGTTTCCACCGGACCGCCGCCGATGCCGCCATCCTCTTCCGAAAACGGCACGCACAGCCAGCCCAGCTCGGCAAACGTGGACCAGGTGGCACGGTCAAAGCCGCCGTCCTGTGCCGCATGCTTCTTGCGGACTTCGTAGGAATAATCGTTGTAGATAAACTTGGTGACGCTGTCAGACAGCAGAGTCTGCTCTTCGCTCAGATTGAAATTCATGATTCAGCCCTTAAAATCCCAGCACCGATTTGGCAATGATATTTTTCTGCACTTCGTTGGAACCACCGTAAATGGTGGAAGCACGGCCATACAGATACTTGGCGGAAAGGCCCCAGGCATAATCGTTGCCGATGGCGCCGTCGACGTTCAGCGCATGCGCATAGTGGCCGCAGACATCCACCGACAGTTCCGCCAGCGCCTGCTGGATTTCGGTGCCACGGATTTTCAGAATCGAGGATTCCGCACCCGGTGCGCCACCCGAGGCCACACTCGCGATCGCCTGCAGCTCGGTGTATTCCAGCGCCATCAGATCGATTTCAATTTTTGCCAGACGCTGCTGGAACATCGGATCGTCCAGCAGCGGACGGCCACCGGACATTTCCACCGCCGCCAGCTCCCGCAGACGCTGCACGGCCTTCTTCGACTGCGCCACGCCGGCAATCGCCGTGCGCTCGTGGGTCAGCAGATATTTGGCGTAAGTCCAGCCCTGGTTTTCCTCGCCGATGCGGTTGGCCACCGGCACGCGCACGTTGTCGAAAAACACTTCGTTGAGGGAATGCTGGTTGTCGATGGAATCGATCTTGCGCACGGTGATGCCCGGCGTCTTCATGTCGATCAGCAGGAAGGAAATACCTTCCTGTTTCTTGGCGGCGGGATCGGTGCGCACCAGACAGAAAATCCAGTCGGCATGCTGGGCGTAGGTGGTCCAGATTTTCTGGCCATTCACCACGTAGGAATCGCCGTCGCGCTCGGCCTTGGTCTGCAGCGCCGCCAGATCGGAACCGGCGCCGGGCTCGGAGTAACCCTGACACCACCACACATTGCTTTGCAGGATGTCCGGCAAGAATTTCGCCTTCTGCTCGTCGCTGCCGAACTTGTAGATCACCGGGCCGACCATCTTCAGACCGAACGGCACGACCGGCGGCGCACCTGCAGCTGCACATTCGTTTTCGAAGATGAATTTCTTGGTGATGTCCCAGTCAGTGCCGCCGTATTTCTTCGGCCAGTTCGGCGCCACCCAGCCCTGGGCATACAGAATCTTCTGCCACTGAACAATCAGCTCCTTGCTGATGTAGCCACCGACAACGGCATCCTTGATTTCGGGTGTGAGTTTGGCCTTGAGAAAGGCGCGCACTTCGTCGCGAAAGGCCAGATCTTCGGGTTTGAATTGAATGTCCATTGCTCTCCTCGGCTGCTGAGCAGGAAAAAACGGGATGAACGAATTGAAGCGCGCGGATTGTACGGGCTGCGCCAGACCCGGTCACTGACAGGAAATGCCAGATCAGATGACGTGTTTAAGCTTACCCTACCCTAATCCAGATTTCCGGCCAGTTGAACGGTGGATTCCGCCGGTTTGAAGGTTTAAACTGCGCCCCGCAAAAGCCCCGGTAGCTCAGCTGGATAGAGCAGCCCCCTCCTAAGGGGCAGGTCGGACGTTCAAGTCGTCTCCGGGGCGCCATTCCTGCCTGCAGGCACGCCGTTTTCCGCTCCCAACACTGTTCAGGAACTTTACCGTGCGTTCACGCTTCTCCACCTTTTTCTGGCTCAGCCTGTTCTCCCTGATCGCCTTCCACACCAGCCCCCTGCGTGCCGCAGCCGATGACGAAATCTACGGCAACGTGACGGTCTCGGAAGTCACCAGCATTTACGATGCCGACACCTTCCGCGTCACCATCAACAGCTGGCCCGCCGTGGCCGGCAACCGGATTGCCGTGCGGGTGAAGGGTATCGATGCCCCGGAAATGAAAGGCAAGTGCGACAAGGAAAAGGAACTGGCCAAGAAAGCCAAGCAGACCACCGTCACCATCCTGCGGGCGGGCAAGAAAGTGGAGCTGCGCAACCTGCAGCGCGACAAATATTTCCGCCTGCTGGCCGACGTTTACGTGGATGGCAAAAGCCTGGCGGCGGCGCTGAAGAAGGCCGGGCTGGTCTATGCCTACAATGGCGGTACCAAGAAAAGCTGGTGCGCCACCACGCCACCGCGCTGACCTACCTCTTTCGGGGTAACTCTGGGTACCTCCATATACCCATTCAGCAACCCTCTGTTTTTCTTGCGCAAAATTAATTTTATGCAGGTCTTTCCAGACAGCTCCGGAAGGCCTGCAGCCCCTGTTCCAGATCAAGATTTGACAGGTTGGCCTGCGACAAAATGTCGCAGGTTGACCAACCGATCTTGCGAATGAACAGGAGCCGATAGCCCATGAACAAGGATCAAACCCCTGCCCCTCTCACGGCCACTGATGCGCCCGTTGACGCCAGCCGCCGCAAATTCCTGACCCAGACCACCACCATCGCCGGTCTGGCCGGTGCCGGACTGGCAGTGGGCCTGACCGGCTGCAAGAACGAATCGGCTGCCCCGGCCGCCAGCGCTCCCGCTGCAAAGCCGGCTGAACAGGGCGCCCACATCGAAATCAAGCCGGGTGAACTCGACACCTACTACGGACTCTGGAGCGGCGGCCACACCGGCGACATGCGCGTACTGGGCCTGCCATCGGGCCGCGAGATCCACCGCATCCCCTGCTTCACCCCCGACGCGCTGGTGGGCTGGGGAATCACCAACGAGTCCAAGGCCATCATGGGCACCAAGCCCGATGGCAG
>CAZBII010000279.1:0-3839 GCA_964491665.1 uncultured Moraxellaceae bacterium | reverse complement strand
CTGCGGGAGTTTACACACTCCCGTCCGGGCGTCGTGTTTCTCCTGCTTTTTTGTTTTTCAACAGGAGAAACCACTATGTCTGTCATTTCTGAAGCAACCTGCGTTGCGGCTTATGTGCAATGGGTTCAGCACAGAAGTTTCTGCTATGCCGCACCTGTGGATAAGGACCGCTTTCATATCGAGAGCAAGCGTGTTCTGAGAATCCTGGCCAAACAGCTGGGATTACAAGCCGGTGATTACGAAATCCGTTCCAACAAAGGGGGAGTGGCGGTCTCAGGAGAAGTCATCCTGCACGCCAACTCTCTTTACGTGATGATTCATGGTGCATGGGCGTATCGCGGTATCCAGATCCTGTTCAGACGCTGTTCTGGACGTTGTGATCATACCGGCAAAGTGAATCATTATGTCCCTGTTCATGCGTTGCTGGATCTGAAAAATCTGGTCAGACGTATGAACGCCGTGGCAGGACCGATCCGTGAAGTGGGAGTCAGCGCATGAACATCAGTTCGCTGACCGTACCATCGGATTTGATCTGGGCAGCGGCCAATAATGCCCTTGATCTGGACTCTCTGGAGGACGATCAGGTGCGAACATTGGTCGATGCAGCCTGCCTGCTGTTGATGCGTCGTGCCGAGCGTCAATCCGTCATCCAGACACCTGCAGCTGCAAAGGATCTGGTGCGGACATGGATCGGGCTGGAGTCCAATGAAGTCTTTGGTGTGCTGTATATGGACAATCAGCATCGTGTCATGGAGCCGGTCATTCACTTCTACGGCACGATTGATTCGGCCTCTGTTCATCCTCGTGCCATTGTGCAAAAGGCGCTTGAATTGGGGTGCGCATCCGTCATCTTTTGCCACAACCATCCCTCTGGGATCGCTGAACCCAGCATGGCTGACCAGCAGCTCACCAAAACACTGATCAAGGCGCTCAAGCTGGTGGACGTCAGGGTACTGGATCACCTGGTGGTAGGCGAAAATGTTACCTCCATGGCGGAACGAGGCCTCCTTTAGCACAGCAACAGCACTGGCTTTACTGACAACCCTTAAACAATACCCATCCTTGACGGAGATGCTGCAATGCCCGTCAGGGTTTGCGGTCTCTCCGTTATTTCACTTACGGAGAAATAGGTTATGTCCATCATGGTAAACGGTACGTTGCTGGTTCAGCGCATCAACGGTGTCAGAGGCGAGTTTTCGGTTGGAAAACTCAAATGCGACATCGGTGTCCTGAACATCAAAGACCCCAATCTTGACCAGTATGAAACCGGCACCTATCAAGGCCGGTTTGGTATCGCCAAGGTTTATGCACATGGTTATGCCGCCAGTACGGGGTGCTTCATTGTCGAGACCAGAGCCATCCTTGATGAATACATCATTCATTCGGATGAACCTGGCACGCTGGAAACCGATGTGGCGTTGAAGGACGTAGACCCGCTGGAAACCAAAGCGAGCCTTGAGCCTGATGCGCCCGATTTGCCGGCCACGGTGAATGCAGGTACCACCAGCGTCGCACCGCCAGACAATACAGCTCCTGCCGACCGCAACAATCCGCATCCGGATCTGTCGGTTCAGGCGGAAGCTGAAAGTACTGATCCACTGGCTGCGTTGTTTGGTGAGTTGTGGCCCTTGGGTGCGGAGGTGAAGCTTGATCCTACGACGGTTCGTACCGATCCGGAAAATCATCGGAAGCGGTGCAGCTATCTCAAGGAATCTGGCTATGAGTTCAAGGCCAAATCGCAATCCTGGATGCGCAAGGACGTTCAAAAGCCTGATCGCGCTCCTGAGGTTGAAGTGCTATGAGTGAACAGCCGTTTGATCTCACTCCCTACCTGGTTGCAGAGGTTTCAACCGTCAAGGCGGGAAGTCTCTACCTTGAACTGCGCAATAGCTGGGATCGTGAAAAAGTCTTGATTGGTCCACTGCTGGAGTTTTCCTTGTCGAGCGGCTTGCTTTGGTTGCGCTTTGAAACAGAGCAACACCTGTTCATGCGCGACCAGGACGAGTTGTATGTCCATTTTCCGGAAATGATTTTCTGTTTCCGGGGCGTGAACTATGACAACTGGCGCATCCTGTCAGACCTCTAATTTAACCCCCCCCCACGCCATCGGCGGTTTGCTACCGCCCGGTGGTATTCCGTCGATGGTCTTTTTCTGAATCACCACAGGAGTATCGCAATGGCGTTAATGTTTTCTCGCATCGCCCGTAATTTCATCAAGAACGGGTATTTTCCCACGGACGAGGACACCCTTTCGCGGGTGTTGTCGGCTTTGGTTCCTCACTCTGATCTTCCGCTGCGTATCTGCGATCCTTGCTGTGGTGAGGGCAGTGCGCTGGCGGAGGTGAAGCACCACCTGACCCAGATGGGTGGATCGGTTAAGTCCTTTGGCATTGAGTATGACGAGGAACGTGCCTGGCATGCCAAGCAGTTGCTGGATCGTTGTGTGCATGCCGATATCAATGACTGCAGTGTGAGTCTGCGAGCTTTCTCCTTGCTGTGGTTGAACCCACCGTATGGCGATTTGGTCAACGATTCGGAACACTCGAAAATCGGGAGCAGTGGTGGCCGCAAACGTCTGGAAAAGGAATTTTTCCAGCGCTGCATTCACCTGCTGCAACCCGGTGGCATTCTGGTGCTGATTGTTCCCTATACGGTACTGGATGACGAATTTTCGGGCTGGATATCCAAATACTGCCGCGACGTTTCCGTGTTTGCTGCACCGGAGCAGCAGTTTCGCCAGGCGGTTATTCTGGGCGTCAAGCGTTCTCGGGCAGTCGAGCCGGAAAAGCGGGTGGTATTACAGCTTACCCAGGCCCGGAAAAACCTGTACTGCAACGAAAATGGCGAGTGGATCGACGGATTCAATCGGCACTGTCAGCTACCGGAAATCTGGACTAAAGCGCCTTACGAGGTGCCGCCGTTCACCGGTCATCAGGAGGTTGAATTCAGCACGGTCCGCATCGATGTCAAACAACTGAGCGCAGAAGTGGCTTCCTCTCCCGTGTTGTGGAGTCGCTTTGACACGCTCTTTCGCACCCGTACCGACGCCGGTCGTCAACCGCTACGCAAACTGTCGGAATGGCATTTGGCGTTGATGTTGGCAGCAGGGCAGGTCTCAGGTGTGGTTACCGGAATATCCGGGCAAGTGTTATTGGTGAAAGGGGATACCTTCAAAACCAAGAGCATGCGCCAGGAGACGGAGGTCAACGAGGAAACAGGCAGTCTTACGGTCACCCGCATAGCAACCGATCGCTTTGTGCCGATGATTCGTGGGATCGATTTCACGCCGGGCAGCCAGAACTTTGGCCGCATCATTCATATCGAGTGAGGGTTTTCCATGTTGAGCTTTGATTTCAGTTCGTCGATCTATTGTGACGGCCTGCTTGCCAACCATGACGGTGAATTGCTTTTCATGTCGGTGTGGGGGCGCGATACGGATGTCGCGGAACTGTTGGCGCGTTTGACCCTGCCAGATCATCCCGATGGTATCCGGTCCTTCAATGCCCGTGGTGAGGGATATTCCGCGCGCGTCGTTGTACCCAATCCCAAACTGCTGGACAAGCAGCAGGGCAGGGTAGCCGGCAGCGTCTTTGGTGATCTGATCCAGCTGTTTGTGTTTGCCAAAACACTGCAGCAGCCGGATCGGGTCAACCGGGAGGCGTGGGCCTTGTACCGCTGGCAGGATGCGCAGCAGGAACCGCCCGATGTCTGGCCGCTGGTGATGGAAACCTGTCACGTGCCCTTGCTGTTGAAGTGGCGCGAACCGGTACTGGCTGCCTTTGGCTACAAGGGTTGGATTACGCAAGTCAGGGGTTACCGAATGGGCGCCGTTGGGGTCC
>CAZBII010000278.1:0-3878 GCA_964491665.1 uncultured Moraxellaceae bacterium | reverse complement strand
CTTCAATGGCCTCGTTGGCCAGTTGATCGCATTTTTCATTTTCGGGGTGGCCGCTGTGGCCTTTCACCCAGTGCCATTTCACTTCGTGCTGGCGAGTGGCTTCGTCCAGCGCCTGCCACAGATCGGCGTTTTTTACCGGCTGCTTGCTGGCGGTGCGCCAGCCTTTCTGCTTCCAGCCGTGAATCCATTCGGTGATGCCCTTGCGCACGTATTCGGAATCGGTGGTCAGGTCCACCTTGCAGGGACGTTTCAGCGACTTCAGCCCCTCCAACGCCGCCGTCAGTTCCATGCGGTTGTTGGTGGTGTCTGGCTCGGCGCCTTTCAGGGTCTTTTCCTGACCCTTGTAGCGCAGCACCACGCCCCAGCCGCCGGGGCCGGGGTTACCCTTGCAGGCGCCGTCGGTAAAGATTTCCACTTCCTGCATTGAGTGTCCTTAACGGTTGTTCCGGGTGGAAGGTTTGGCAATTCCCGCGATGGGAATGTTGACGAGGGATTCGCGCACCCGCTGGAACCGGGGCTTGATGGGCGTGAGGGTGGACACCTGCTTGGTCGCCACCAGCACATACACGGCGCCGCGCTGCCCCCAGATATGCTGGCCGAGGTACGACAGCCAGCCGAACAGTTTGCGGGTGCGGGGATTGGCGCTGGGCAGGCCGTGGATCAGGCTTTCGCAGCCTTCCACATGAAAGTCCAGCAGCTTGAGCCAGTCAGACAGGCGGAACGGGCTGATGAAGTTGCCGCTCCAGGGCATCTGCGCCGACTGCTTGCGAAGCAGCCGCCAGATACCCCAAAGACTCCACGGGTTGAACCCCACGATCAGGATCTTGCCGCCCGGCATCACGGTGCGGGCGATTTCCCGCAGCGCCCGGTGTGGCGCACTTTCAAAATCGAGACTGTGATGCAGCAGGGCCACGTCGATGCTTTCGGTGGCGATGGCCATGTCGTCGGGGCGGCTGGCCACGCAGTGGTAGTGTTCCGAATGCATCGGTTCTTCCGCCAGATAGACCTTGCAGTGAATGGTGCTGCTGCCGGCCAGCCACTGCGGCTCGCCCACGCCAATCTGCACCAGATAGTAGCCGAACATGGACGGCAGCAACTGCTCCAGGATGGCCTGTTCGCCTGCCAGCACCTGCGCGCCGAGTTCGCTGCGGAACCAGTCGCTCATCAGGCGGTGCACGTCGCTGCCGTGTACCTGCTGGAAGGGTTTGAACAGTCGGGGCAATGCCATGGCGGTTTGCGGATTCCTGCAATGGGGGTACAGTTCAGATTATCAAAACTTGCCCCGCTTGGAGAATTCTTTTTGCCATGTCCAGCCTCACGATTCATCCCATTCCGGCCTTTAACGACAACTACATATGGTGCCTGCAGGACGGCAGACAGGCCGTAGTTGTTGATCCCGGCGACGCTGCCCCGGTCCGCCGTTACCTGCAGGATCACCAGCTGCAACTGGCCGGCATTCTGGTGACGCACCACCACTGGGACCATGTGAACGGAATAGCCGACCTGCTGGCGGAAGCGCCGTCCATTCCTGTATGGGGGCCGGCCAACGAGGCGATTCCCGCCCTCTCCCAGCGTCTGCGTCAGGATGACCAGGTGACGCTGCCGACCGGACAGACCCTGACCGTACTGGATGTGCCCGGCCATACCAGCGGCCACATTGCCTACTACTGCGCCGATCCCGGCGGCGACCCTGTCCTGTTCTGCGGCGACACCCTGTTTTCCTCCGGCTGCGGGCGCCTGTTCGAGGGAACGGCGGAACAAATGTTCAATTCTCTGGGTCTGTTGCGGCGTCTGCCTGCAGCGACACGGGTGTGCTGCACTCATGAATACACGCTGTCGAACCTGAAGTTCGCGCAGGCGGTGGAGCCAGAGAACCGCGCCGTGCAGGAACGGCAGCACCAGGTGGAACAGCTGCGAGCGCAGGGGCGACCCAGCCTGCCGTCGACACTGGAACTGGAGTTGCAGGTCAATCCGTTCCTGCGCACGGATCAGCCTGCGGTGGTAGATGCCGTTGCCCGGAATTGTGGAAGCCGTCCCGCCAGTGAAGTGCAGACCTTTGCTAGACTCCGGGCCTGGAAGGATCAGTTCTGATCCTGCGAAATTTTCTTTACAACCCTTTCAATTACAACAAGTTGGGTTGATAACCTGATCAACGCCGTCAGCTGCCGGACAGTGTCCGTTGATCAATTTCAGGTTCCTTTGGGACAGGTTTGAACAATTGAAGGGTGAAGTGTGCGCAAGCTGGTATTTCGAACGGCGTCCCTGACGCTGACCACTGCCTTCGTGGCCGGATGTGCGCTGTTTCCGGGCGAAGAACCCAAGGCGCCGGAGCCGCCCCCGGCCCCACCGGTCCAGCCCCAGGTTGAGGCGCCGCCTGAGAAGCCACTGGTGCAGCAGCCGCGCAAGAACCGTCGCATCATCACCGGCTCGGCCACCCAGGTGCGGCAGCCCGCCACGGTCTGGGACGATTTTCGCGACTATGGCCAGCTGGATATCGAACTGGACAACCCCCGCATCCGCGAACATCGCAACTGGTACGCCCGCAACGGACGCTATCTGAACCGGGTTCTCACCCAGGCCGAACCCTACTGGCATTACGTGCAGAGCGAAGCCATCCGCCGCGGCCTGCCGCCGGAACTGGCGCTGATTCCCATCATTGAAAGTGGCTATAACCCGATTGCGCGAGGGCGCGGACCGGCCGGACTGTGGCAGTTCATGCCCGGCACCGCCAAAATCCTGGGCGTGCGCCAGAACGGCTGGTTTGACGGCCGGCTGGACGTGATTGCCTCCACCGATGCCGCCTTCCGTTATCTGGAAACCCTGAACCAGCATTTCGACGGCGACTGGCTGCTGACCCTGGCCGCCTATAACGCCGGCGAAGGCACCATCAAGAATGCGATGGCCGCGAATCGTCGCCGTGGCCAGCCGACCGATTTCTGGTCACTGAACCTGCGCTCGGTGACCCGCAATTACATTCCCAAAATCATTGCGCTGACCCAAGTGCTGAACAACCCTGCCCGCTTCAACCTGACCCTGCCTCCCATTCCCAATTACCCGTATTTCACCGTGGTGGACACCGGCGGCCAGATCGGTCTGAACGAGGCGGCACGCATGGCAGGAACGTCCGTAACCGAACTGCGGCGCCTGAACTCGGGTTTGCGGGGAAGCGCGACTGATCCGGCCGGTCCGCACCAGATTCTGATTCCCGTGGGCAGTGTGGAGCGTTTCCGTCAGGCCCTGGCCAGCACGCCGCCGGCACAACGCATATCCGTCGCGGCCGCAAGACCGCCGGCAGCGGCGTCATCCACACAGGGAGTGGCCGGCAAAAACCGCAAGACCCATCAGGTTGCAACCGGGGAGTCGCTCTGGACCATCGCCCGCCAGTACAAGGTGAGCGTGAACACACTGGCGCAGTGGAATGGCATCTCTCCGAAAGCGCCGTTGCGTGCGGGAAAAAAACTGGTGGTGTGGGTGCCCTGAAGGTCAGCCGTTGGCGGCGGTGAGCGCCAGACCAGCCTGCTGCGCCAGCATGTTGAAACCGGCGTACTGCTGGTCATTGAGCGGATGACCGGACGCGGCGCAATCGCCATAGAACACGCCGATGGGTTTGCGTGACACGATGATCGGCGCCACCAGATACTCCTTCCAGCCCAGCGCCTTTTGCAGCTGTGCCGTGTGCAGATAGGCGCGCCCGGCCATCAGTTTCGAACCCATCCACAATTGCTGCGATTGCAGGATGCAGGCAGAAAAGGCGTTCTCTTCGTCCAGGGCAATCTGGAACGCCGCCTTGAATTCCGGCGCGATGTTGCCCTTGAAGAATTTGGGCACCAGTTTCTTGCGGTCGCGGGACAGCAGACACATCACCACCCGATCCAGTC
>CAZBII010000277.1:0-3921 GCA_964491665.1 uncultured Moraxellaceae bacterium | reverse complement strand
GTCAGCGCGGTGAAAAGCGCGCTGGAGCAGTCGCCGCCGGAGCTGGCGTCCGACATCGCCGAGCGCGGCATGGTGCTGACCGGTGGTGGCGCGCTGCTGCGGGATCTGGACCGGCTGCTGGCGGAAGAAACCGGCCTGCCGGTGATCGTGGCGGAAGACCCTCTCACCTGTGTGGCGCGGGGCGGCGGCAAGGCCATGGAATTGATGGACAAGCGCGGTTTCGATATGTTCTCGGTAGACTGAAACCGGTCGCAACAGGCTGCAACGGAAGCCGGTCCCGCATTCAGGTGCGGCCGGCTTTCGCGTTATGAGGCAGGCAGGAATTTTCAGGGGGCTGCGCTATCAAACCCATCTTCGGACAAAACACCGCCAACCGGGCCCGACTGGTGATCGTCACGGTGCTGTCCTTTGTCCTCATCTTCATTGACCACCGTTTCCACTGGCTGAAGCCGGTGCGCTACTCCCTGTCGGTGGTGATGGCGCCGGTGCAGCTCGTGGCAGACATCCCTTCGCGCATCCTGGAATGGTCCAGCGAAAACGTGCGCAGCCGCTCCTCCCTGGAAGAAGAAAACGCCCGCCTGCGCTCGGAAGTGCTGGTGCTGAACCGCCGGGTGCAGAAGCTGGCCTCCACCGTGGCCGAGAACACCCGCCTGAAAGAACTGATGAACGCCTCCGACATGCTGGACGACCAGGTGCTGATCGGCGAAATCATCGGCGTCGATCCCGATCCCTACCGCCATGAAGTGATTCTGAACAAGGGCAGCGACGACGGTGTCTATGAGGGCCAGGCGGTGCTGGATGCCGAGGGTCTGATGGGGCAGGTGGTGGAAGTGGGCATGTTCACCAGCCGCGTGCTGCTGATTACCGACACCACCCACGGCGTGCCGGTGCATGTGAACCGCAACGGTGTGCGGGCGATTGCGGTGGGGTCGGGCGATCTGGACCGGCTGAAGCTGATCCATGTGCCGGGCACGGCGGATGTGGTGCGCGGCGACCTGCTGGTGAGTTCCGGCCTGGGCGGCCGTTTTCCCAAGGGTTATCCGGTGGGTGTGGTGACGGAAGTGGAGCGCAAGCCGGGCCAGCCGTTCCTGATCGTATCGGCCCAGCCGATGGCGAATCTGGACCGCTCCCGCCATGTGCTGCTGGTGTTTTCCCAGGAAGGTCAGGATCTGGCGACGGCGCAGGTGGAAAAGGCGGTGGCCAATGAAGCCGCTGCCCGTGGCCGGCAGCCGTCGCCGCCGGCCGGACCCGTGCCGGACCAGACAAAACCGGAGGCGCCGCAATGAACCAGTCCAGTACGGGCCTGATCCTGTTCAGTCTGCTGGTGGCCTATGTGCTGGCCATCATGCCGTTGCCGGAATGGGCCAATGTGGGCCGGCCGGCGTGGGTGGCGCTGGTGCTGATCTACTGGGTGATTTCGCAGCCGCACCGGGTGGGTGTGGTGGCGGGCTGGCTGGCGGGGCTGATGCTGGATCTGCTGGCGGGCAACGTGCTGGGGCAGAACGCGCTGGCGCTGGCGGTGATTGCCTATACTGCCTATGTGCTGCACATGCGCATCCGGGTGTTTCCGATCTGGCAGCAGTGTCTGGCGATTCTGGTGCTGGTGGGCATTTACATGCTGGTGAACCTGATGGTGATGCGGGCGATCTATGTCACGCACTGGACCATGCTGTACTGGCTGCCGGCACTGGTGTCGGCGCTGATGTGGCCGTGGGTGATGATCGTGCTGGATTTCCTGCAGGGCCGCTACCGCCGGCGCTGAGCGTGCACATTACGGAGTGAAACATGCTGTACCTGGCCTCGACCTCGCCCCGGCGACGCGAACTGCTGACCCAGATCGGCGTGGCGTTCGACGTGCTGCGGGTGGATGTGAGCGAAGATCCCCATCCCGGCGAACCGGCCCTGGACTATGTGCAGCGGCTGGCGGCGGACAAGGCCGTGGCCGGGTTGCAACTGCTCCGGCAGCGCGGGCTGGAGGGCGCGGTGCTGGGCGCCGATACCACTGGCCTGCTGGACGGGCGCATTCTGGCCAAGCCGATGGACCGCGACGATGCCATCCGCATGCTGCTGGAGATGTCCGGCCGCACCCACGAAGTGCTGACCGGCGTGGCGCTGGCGTGCAGTGGCGCCAGCGGTGATTTCCTGCAGGTGGCCTGTTCCCGCACCGCCGTTACCTTCCGTTCGATTGACGCCGCCGAGGCGGGTGCCTACTGGGATACCGGCGAGCCTGCCGACAAGGCCGGCGCTTACGGCATCCAGGGTTATGGCGCCGTATTTGTGGAAGCGATTGCCGGCAGTTACACCGGCGTGGTCGGGCTGCCCCTGTTTGAAACCGCGCAGCTGCTGCGGCAGGCCGGCATTCCGGTCTGGCAGACTATTTCCGAGAACAAGGATGGGATGACGCATTCATGAGTGAAGAGATACTGATCAACGTCACCCCGATGGAAACCCGCGTGGCCGTGGTGGAAAACGGCGTGGTGCAGGAACTCTTCGTGGAGCGCACTGCCCGGCGCGGGCTGGTGGGCAGTATCTACAAGGGCAAGGTGGCGCGGGTGCTGCCGGGCATGCAGGCGGCGTTCGTGGACATCGGCCTGGAGCGGGCGGCGTTTCTGCACGCGCGCGACATCTGGCAGGCCGACCGCCATGACGACAACGGCGACCACAACACGCCCAACATTTCCGATCTGGTGGTGGAAGGCCAGCCGATCGTGGTGCAGATCACCAAGGACATGATCGGCAGCAAGGGTGCGCGGCTCACCACGCATCTGTCGATTCCCTCGCGCTATCTGGTGTACATGCCCAACACCGAGCACATCGGTGTGTCGCAGCGCATTGAAGATGTGGGCGAGCGCGAACGCCTGCGCGGCATCATGGACCGCATCATCAGCGAGCGCGACGACATTCCCCGCAAAGGCTTCATCCTGCGCACCGCCGCCGAGGGTGCCGACGAGGAATCGCTGCGTCGCGACGTGGATTTTCTCTGCCGCCTGTGGCGCGCCATCAGCGAGCGCATGCTGAAGTCCAACCCGGTGACTCTGATTCACCGCGACCTGCCGCTGGCCATGCGCACGCTGCGGGACGAAGTGCGGCCGGAAGTGGAAAAGATCCGCATCGATTCGCGCGAAACCCACGGCAAGGTGATTGAATTCGTGCGCGAGTACATCCCCGACATCGAGCCGCTGATCGAGCACTATCCCGGCGAGCGCCCCCTGTTCGACCTGTACAGCGTGGAGCAGGAAATCCAGAAGGCGCTGGCGCGACAGGTGCAGCTGAAATCCGGCGGCCACATCGTGATTGACCAGACCGAAGCCATGGCCACCATCGACGTCAACACCGGCGCGTTCGTGGGCCACCGCAATCTGGAAGAAACCATTTTCAAGACCAATCTGGAAGCGACCCAGGCGATTGCGCGCCAGCTGCGGCTGCGCAATCTGGGCGGCATCATCATCATCGATTTCATCGACATGGAAGACGCTGAACACAAGCGGCAGGTGCTGCGCATTTTTGAAAAGGCACTGGAGCGCGATCACGCCAAGACCAAGATCACCCAGGTGTCGGAACTGGGGCTGGTGGAGATGACGCGCAAGCGCACGCGGGAAAGTCTGGCGCGGGTGCTGTGCGAGGAGTGTCCCACCTGCAGTGGACGCGGTGTGGTGAAAACACCGGAGACCGTGTGCTACGAAATCTTCCGCGAAATCCTGCGCCAGTTCCGTGCCTACGACGCCCCCGGTTTTCTGGTGATTGCATCGCAGGCTGTGGTGGATCGCCTGCTGGACGAGGAATCCGCCAACGTGTCCGATCTGGAGATTTTCATCCGCAAGACGATCCGCTTTCAGGTGGAAGGCCAATATTCCCAGGAGCAGTTCGATGTGGTGCTCATGTAACGATGAACACTGCGGGGCGTGCGCGTGGTAAAGCGTG
>CAZBII010000276.1:0-3951 GCA_964491665.1 uncultured Moraxellaceae bacterium | reverse complement strand
AAACCCAATTAAAGGATTCATCGTGACCACCAACGTACGTGTCGCCGTTATCGGCGCCGCCGGCCGCATGGGCCGCGCACTCATCCAGGCCGTCACTGAAGGCGAGGGCACCACGCTTACCGCCGCCATCGACCGCCCCGGCAATTCCCTGATCGGCGCCGACGCCGGCGAGCTGGCCGGCATCGGCAAGCTGGGGGTGAAAGTGGTCGATTCCCTCGACGCCGTCGTCAACGATTTCGACGTGCTGATCGATTTCACCGCGCCGGCCGCCACGGTGGCCAATGCCCGTTTCTGCGCCACCCACGGCAAGAAGATGGCGATCGGCACCACCGGTCTGAGCGAAGAGCAGAAGGCCGACCTGAAGCAGTCCGCCAGCAAGACCGCCATCATGTTCGCCCCCAACATGAGCGTGGGAGTCAACCTGTGTTTCAAGCTGCTGGAAATCGCCGCCAAAGTGCTGGGTGACGAAGTGGACATCGAAGTGCTCGAAGCCCATCACCGCCACAAGGTGGATTCCCCCTCCGGCACTGCCCTGCGCATGGGTGAAGTGGTGGCCGATGCCCTGGGCCGCAACCTGAAGGAAGTGGCTGTTTATGGCCGCGAAGGTCAGGACGGCCCCCGCAAGCGCGAGACCATCGGCTTTGCCACCGTGCGTGCCGGCGACATCGTGGGCGAGCACACCGTCATGTTCGCCGCCGACGGCGAGCGCGTCGAAATCACCCACAAGGCCACCAGTCGCATGAACTTCGCCCGGGGTGCGGTGCGTGCCTGTCGCTGGCTGGACGGCAAATCCGCCGGCCTGTTCGACATGCAGGACGTACTCGGCCTGCGCTGAATCCGGACGGGTCCACAAAGGGTGGACCTTCCGGTGTCTATCTTATAGAATACGCCCCGATCAGCGCCCGGTCGGGGCACGATTCAACCCATCCGCAACTCCCTAACAGACAGCAACACACGGCTTGGCAGTCATCCTGTGAAAGCCCGCTACTGTTCGGCCCGGAGTTTTGATGGGCAACCCAAAGGGTTCTCTGGCCGGAAGACGTTGTAAATCAAAGCGTTGGTATTCAGTAAGATGGTTTTGCAGGAGCGGCCCCGCCGCCTGAAACAATCTTCACAACAAAAAAGCGGGATGGAGCTACTGGGGCCGTTCCGCTTTTTTGCAACTGGCGTCCGCTGAAATGAAGCACGATCACTGGAGGTTGTCTTGAGCAAACCCGCCATCCTCGCCCTCGAAGACGGTACCCTGTTTCGGGGAGTTTCCATCGGCGCCGACGGGCAATCCGTCGGGGAAGTGGTATTCAATACCGCAATGACCGGCTATCAGGAAATCCTGACCGACCCCTCCTATGCGCGCCAGATGGTGACGCTGACCTATCCCCACATTGGCAATACCGGCGTCAACGACGAAGACGAGGAGTCTGCCCACATCTGGGCGGCGGGCCTCATCATCCGCGACCTGCCCCTGCTGGCCAGCAGCTGGCGCATGCAGAAGACCCTCGATCAGTACCTGCGCGACAACAATATCGTCGGCATTGCCGACATCGATACCCGCCGCCTCACCCGCATCCTGCGCGAGAAAGGTGCCCAGAACGGCTGCCTGATGGCGGGCGACAACATCGATGAAGCCGCTGCCATTGCGGCTGCCAAAGGTTTTGCCGGCCTGAACGGCATGGATCTGGCGAAGGAAGTGACCGTGAAGGAAGCTTTCCGCTGGAACGAAGGCAGCTGGGAGTGGGGCGTTGGCCACCAGCCGGCCCCGCAGCAGCGTCCTTTCAAAGTGGTGGCCTACGACTTCGGCGTCAAACGCAACATCCTGCGCATGCTGGTGGAGCGCGGTTGTGACCTTACAGTGGTGCCGGCGCAAACCCCGGCCAAAGACGTGCTGGCCATGAATCCCGATGGCATTTTCCTGTCCAACGGCCCCGGCGATCCGGCGCCCTGCGACTACGCTATCAACGCGATCAAGTCCTTCCTGGAAACCGACATTCCCGTGTTCGGCATCTGCCTGGGTCACCAGCTGCTGGCGCTGGCCAGCGGTGCCCGCACCATCAAGATGAAGTTTGGCCACCACGGCGCCAACCATCCGGTGCAGAACCTGGACAACCAGACCGTGCTGATCACCAGCCAGAACCACGGTTTTGCGGTGGAAGAAACCACCCTGCCGGCGAACCTGCGTGCCACCCACCGCTCGCTGTTCGACGGCTCGCTGCAGGGCATTCACCGCACCGACAAGCCGGCCTTCAGTTTCCAGGGTCACCCGGAAGCCGGCCCCGGTCCGCACGATGCCAGCCCGCTGTTCGATCATTTCATCGAGCTGATGCAGGCGCGCCGCTGATCCGGCACACGGGTTTGAAACAGGTTTAAGAGTCAGAAAACGTGCGGCGCAGAGTCTGCGCCCAGCGTGAGCACCGGAGCACACATGCCAAAACGTACCGATATCAAAAGCATTCTCATCCTGGGCGCGGGTCCGATCGTGATCGGCCAGGCGTGCGAATTCGACTACTCCGGCGCGCAGGCCTGCAAGGCCCTGCGGGAAGAAGGCTACCGGGTGATCCTGGTGAACTCCAACCCCGCCACCATCATGACCGACCCGGCCATGGCGGACGCCACCTATATCGAGCCGGTGGAATGGAAAACCGTCGCCAAGGTGATTGAGAAGGAGCGCCCCGACGCGCTGCTGCCCACCATGGGCGGCCAGACCGCGCTGAACTGTGCCCTCGACCTGGCCAAGCATGGCGTGCTGGAAGAATTCGGTGTGGAGCTGATCGGCGCCACCCAGGACGCCATCGACAAGGCGGAAGACCGCGAGCGCTTCGACAAGGCGATGAAATCCATCGGCCTGGCCTGCCCGAAATCCTCCATCGCCCACAGCATGGAAGAAGCGCTGCAGGTGTGCGACATGCTGGGCTTCCCCTGCATCATCCGGCCCTCGTTCACCCTGGGTGGCTCCGGCGGCGGCATCGCCTACAACCGCGAAGAGTTCGTGGAAATCTGCGAGCGCGGCCTGGACCTGTCGCCCACCAAGGAACTGCTGATCGACGAATCGCTGATCGGCTGGAAAGAATATGAAATGGAAGTGGTGCGGGACAAGAAAGACAACTGCATCATCGTCTGCTCGATCGAGAACTTCGATCCGATGGGCGTACACACCGGTGACTCGATCACCGTGGCGCCGGCGCAGACTCTCACCGACAAGGAATACCAGATCCTGCGCGATGCCTCGCTGGCAGTACTGCGCGAGATCGGCGTGGAAACCGGCGGCTCGAACGTGCAGTTCGGCATGTGCCCGAAGACCGGCCGTCTGGTGGTGATCGAGATGAACCCGCGCGTGTCGCGTTCCTCCGCGCTGGCGTCGAAAGCCACTGGCTTCCCGATTGCGAAAGTGGCGGCGAAACTGGCCATCGGCTACACGCTGGATGAGTTGCAGAACGACATCACCGGCGGCAAGACTCCGGCCTCGTTCGAGCCGTCCATCGATTACGTGGTCACCAAGATTCCGCGCTTCAATTTCGAGAAATTCCCCAAGGCCAAGCCGGTGCTCACCACGCAGATGAAATCTGTGGGCGAAGTGATGGCGATTGGCCGCACGTTCCAGGAATCGGTGCAGAAAGCGCTGCGCGGTCTGGAAGTGGGCGTGGCCGGATTCGATCCCTATCTGAATCCCGCCGCCGAGGATTTCCAGGACCAACTGATCCACCATCTGAAGACGCCGGGACCGAACCGCATCTGGGTGGTGGGCGACGCCTTCCGCGCCGGCCTGTCGATCGAGGAAATCTACGAATACACCAACATTGATCCCTGGTATCTGGTGCAGATCCGCGACCTGATCAATGACGAGGCCGCGCTGCAGAAGTCGGCCCTCAGCGATCTGACCAAAGACCGTCTGTGGCGCCTGAAGCGCAAGGGTTTTTCTGACGTGCGTCTGGCCAAGCTGCTGGGTGTGACTGAAAA
>CAZBII010000275.1:0-3952 GCA_964491665.1 uncultured Moraxellaceae bacterium | reverse complement strand
GCAGCACGTCACCGCGCACGATCACGCCAATGGGTCCGGTCAGCGTGTAGGACGCCGTCAGGTTGCGAATCGGGTGATCTCCGGCGTAAACCTGTTCCGCAATGCGTCGCATGGGGCCGGTCACTTCGTCTTCCGTGCGCACGGTAAAAAAAGTTGCGGAAACCAGCTCCGCTGGCGCAATGCCGGCCTTCGCCAGTGCCTGCAATGCCGGCTGGTAGGCTGCATGCAGCGGCGTGTCCACATCCTGAACCGCAGCAGCAAAGCCGGCCGACGGCGCAAAATCAGCGCCGCTCTGCGTTTTCAGCTGCCGGGTCAATGCTACGACATAGCGGCCGGCAAACTGCCAGCGCGCTTGCGGATAGATTTCGATGACCTGTTTGGGCGCGGCGACTTTTTTGGAGCGCGCATATTCATTCAGCGCCACCCGCACCGGAATGCGCTCGCCGGTGTCCAGATCCAGCGCCACCACAGCGTTGCCGCCGTCGCCGGGCAAGGTTGCCAGATCCGGCGCCTGATCCAGCTCGAACAGCACGGTCGTGGCCGCAGAAAAGCCCGTGCTACCACCGAACACGGCTTCCGGTGTCAGCGTTGGCGGCAGCTCCGCCTGGATCTGCGGACGCAGCGCCGACATTGGCACGCTGATGATTTTTCCGGTCGGCGACGCGACATCATCCAGCGTGTACAGATCGGACGGATAGGGCAGCACACAGTTATCGACACGCACCGGATTGCAGGGCGTTGCTTCGCTGATGAAATCAGCAGCCTGGCCGGTAACGGAGAAAACCGCCAGCAGGGCAACGCTGACGAACAGACGCAGCGTTCCATGCCGGCGCAAAGTGGATTGTTCCATTGCGATAGTCCTTTATGTTGTTATGGTCGGTAGATCGGATTGCAGGGAACGGTATTGATACGCTTCCCGGCCGCCGCGCTCATTGGCCGGAAACCGGGAACCGGCCGTCAGCAGGGACAACCGGTGCAGCAGGCAGGCAGTCTGCGATCAACGACCCAGATAGACATCCTTGAACGTTTCGCGCAGATCACGCTTGAGCAGCTTGCCGGTCGGCGTGTGCGGCAACTCATTCACAAACAGCACTTCGTCCGGCATCCACCACTTCACGATCTTGTCGGCAAGAAATTCCAGCATCTGCTCCCTGGTAACATCCTGTCCCGGCTTCTTCACCACCAGCAGCAGAGGGCGCTCGTCCCACTTCGGATGCGGCACGCCCACCACCGCGCACTCGGCCACGGCCGGGTGTCCCACCGCGATATTTTCCACATCGATGGAACTGATCCACTCGCCGCCGGACTTGATCACATCCTTGGCGCGATCGACGATGTTCATGTAACCGTGCTCATCCACCGTGGCGACATCACCGGTGTCAAACCAGCCGTCTTCCCAGGCGGAATTATCAGTGTGCTTGTAATAGGATTTTGCAATCCAGGGACCGCGCACCTGCAGGCGGCCAAAGGATTTTCCATCGTGCGGCTTGGGCATGCCATCCGCGCCGACAATACGCAATTCGATACCGTAAATCGGCCGGCCCTGCTTGGTCTGCAACTGGTAACGCTCTTCCTGCGACAGACTCGCCATGTAGGGATTCATGGTATTGAGCGTGCCCATGGGCGACATTTCCGTCATGCCCCATGCGTGAATCACAAACGCATTATGCTTTTCCTGAAATTCGCGGATCATCGACAGCGGCGCAGCGGAACCGCCAATCACGATATTGCGCACCGAGGTCAGGATTTTCTTTTCCCGTTCGCAGAATTGCAGCAGCGCCAGCCACACGGTGGGGACACCCAGCATCAGCGTGACCTGTTCCGCGTCGATCAATTCATAAATCGAGGCACCATCCATGCCATTGCCCGGCAGCACCAGCGTCGCACCGGATGCCGCTGCGGCGTAAGGCACGCCCCAGGCGTTCACATGAAACATCGGCACTACCGGCAGAATCACCGAGCCACTGGAAATGCCCAGCGCATCATTCGATACAGAACCGAGCGCATGAATCACCGTGGAGCGGTGACTGTACAGCACGCCCTTCGGATGCCCGGTGGTGCCGGAGGTATAACAGAGCGCAGCGGCCGTCTGTTCGTCGAATTCCGGCCAGGTGTAACGCTCGCTTTCCGCCGCCAGCAATTCTTCATAACACAGCAGTGGCAGCGACGACTGCGGCATCTTGTCCTTGTCCACCAGCAGCACGATGTGCTTCAGCAGCGGCAGCTGGTCGCGAATTTTTTCCAGCAGCGGCACAAACTGGATATCGAGGAACAACACCTCGTCTTCTGCGTGATTGAGGATATAAACGATCTGCTCGGGAAACAGGCGCGGATTCACGGTGTGCAGAATGGCGCCGCTGCCGGACACCGCAAAGTACAGTTCAAAATGGCGATGGGTATTCCACGCCAGAGTGGCCACACGATCCTGATGCTTCACGCCCAGCTTGCGCAACACATTGGCCGCCTGACGGGAGCGTCGCGCGGCATCGGCATAGGTATACTGCAGCAAACCGCCTTCCGGCTTGCGGCTGACGATGCGCGATTTTCCATGCACGGTTTCGGCATGCCGGATGAATGAGGAAATGGACAGCTGCGTATCCATCATGAGACCTTGCATGAGTTTGCCTCCCGGTTCTTGTTGTTTGCAAATGTCGTCAAATGCAAAAACCCAGGCATGCCTGGGTTCGATTGCCGTTCTGCTTTTTTCGCACAGTTTTCAGCGATTGGCCAGCTTGAACGATGCGGTCACGACCTTCTGATACCCCACCGGCAGCACCCGCTGCATCATATCCAGTGCCTTGGCATCGTTACCGATCAGCACCCGGCGCGCGTCGTGGCGCACCGCATTCAGAATGACCTCGGCTGCCTTTTCCGGCGACGTGCTGAACATCTGCTCGAACTGCTGGGTCATTTTCTCGGTGCTGCCCTTGCCGCCGGTGAGCTTCAGCACGCTCTGGTCCATGCGCGCGTTGCGGGCAATGTTGGTCTTGATGCCGCCGGGGTGCACACAGGTGGCCGACACGCCGCACTTGGCCAGATCCAGTTCCTGCCGCAGCGATTCGGTAAATCCGCGCACGGCAAATTTCGTCATGTTGTAACCGCTCTGGGTGGGCTGGGCGAACAGGCCAAAAATACTCGACACGTTGATAATGTGACCCTCGCCGGATTTTTTCAGATACGGCAGGAAAGCCTTCGTGCCATAAATCACGCCCCACAGGTTGATACCCATGATCCATTCATAGTCTTCGTAGGAAGCGTCTTCCACCGTGTTGCCCAGCGCCACGCCGGCATTGTTGAAAATCAGATTGACCTTGCCATGATCCCGCACCACCTGATCAGCCCAGTCGTGCATCTGCTCGCGTTCCGCCACATTCACTTTTGCGGTGGTAACTTTCACGCCATGCTGCTTTGCCATCTCCGCCGTTTCCAGCAGACCGGCCTCGTTCACATCGCTCAGCGCCAGACTGCATTTTTCCTGCGCCAGTTTCAGCGCCAGCGCGCGACCAATGCCCGACGCAGCTCCGGTAATAGCCGCCACCTTATGATTGAATGATTTCACGCAGACACCTCGCTACCCAGCGTTTCGTTGTTGTTGAAAGAAGCATTTTCTGTTGTGAGAACCGGTTGCCGCGACACTGCTACCTGATCATAGGCGCCTGCATCAAAGCGCCGCGTCAGTTTGCGGAACTGCCAGGTAAAGCCCGGCCACAGCGTTACGTTTTTGCCGCTTTGCGGATGGATATACCAGCTCTGGCAGCCGCCGGCATTCCACACCGTACCGGCCACCTTGTTCTGGATTTCCGCATTGAACGACGCCTGTGCTTTCGCATTCACTTCCACACTGCGCAGCATTTTTTTCTGCATCAGCTGCAGCGCATCCAGCACATAGGCAATTTGCGATTCGATCATGTATACCATGGAATTATGGCCCAGTCCTGTGTTCGGACCCATC
>CAZBII010000274.1:0-3987 GCA_964491665.1 uncultured Moraxellaceae bacterium | reverse complement strand
GCCCGCGAGCGTCAGAACCAGCTGACCAAGCCCCCCGGCTCGCTGGGCCGGCTGGAAGATGTGGCCATCCATCTGGCGGCACTGCAACACACCGCGCGCCCGGCGGTCGATCCGGTGCAGATCAGCATCTTCGCCGGCGATCACGGCGTGGTGGCAGAAGGCGTGTCGGCGTTTCCGCAGATCGTCACCGTGGAAATGCAGCGCAACTTCATCAACGGCGGCGCGGCGATCAGCGTGCTGGCGCGGCATCTGGGCGCCACGCTGGAAGTGATCAACACCGGCACGCAGGCCCATCCGGCGGATCTGCCCGGCGTGATTCACGAACCGGTGGCGACACAGACGCAGAACTTCTGCGACACCGACGCGATGACGGACACGCAGTGGCAACAGGCGCTGGCGATCGGCCAGCGCGCGGTGCAGCGGGCGCAGCAGCATCAGGCGAAACTGTTCATCGGCGGCGAAATGGGCATCGGCAACACGACTGCCGCCACCGCCCTGCTGTGCGCGCTCACCGGCCTGTCGCCGCAGGAAATCACCGGCGCCGGCACCGGACTGGACAGCGCCGGCATCACCCACAAGATTCGCGTGATCGAGCAGGCGCTGGAGCGGCATCACAGCAAGCTGCATGACGTGCCGGCGGTGTGTCGCGCACTGGGCGGATTCGAAATCGCTGCGCTCACCGGTGCGTACATTGCGGCAGCGCAAGCGGGAATCGCCGTGCTGGTGGACGGCTTCATCTGCAGCGCCGCAGCCCTGTGTGCGCTGAAGCTGAATCCGTCGATTCGCCCGCATCTGTTCTTCAGCCACTGCTCGGCGGAGCAGGGCCATCGCAAGGTGATGGCACATCTGCACGCTGTGCCACTGGTGGACCTGAACCTGCGTCTGGGTGAAGGCAGCGGTGCCGCTGTCGTGGTGCCGCTGCTGCGTTCGGCCTGCGCCCTGCACAACGAAATGGCCACCTTTGCCGAAGCAGCCGTGTCCGGCAAATCCGATAACGAACACGGGAACGCCTGAGCATGTTCGGTGGCGACAAACCTGCAAGCAAAATCGTGCTCGACCTGATCCGTCACGGCGAACCGGAAGGCGGCGTGAAATACCGGGGCTCGCTGGACGATCCACTGTCCGCCACCGGCTGGCAGCAGTTGCGCACCACCACGCGCAACGCGCTCAACGCCGGCACGCGCTGGGACGCGGTGATCAGTTCCCCCATGCTGCGCTGCAAGGCATTTGCCGAGGAAATCGCCGCGCAGCAAAAGTTGCCGCTGAGCGTGCTTCCCGATCTGCGCGAACTCTGCTTTGGCGAACTGGAGGGGCTGCGCCCCTCTGAAGCCTGGGCACAGTATCCGGAGCTGCTGAAAAACCTGTGGCAGGCGCCGGAGCTGCACACGCCACCGGGTGGCGAACCGTTCGGTGATTTCATCGTGCGGGTGAAAAAAGCCGTGGATGCCATCATCGCGGCACACCTGGGCCAGCACGTGCTGGTGGTGGCGCACGGCGGCGTGATTCGCGCCACACTCAGCGCTTGCCTGAACTTCACACCCCGCGATACCTTCTGCATCGAAGTGCCTTACGCCGGCATGACGCGCCTGCGCGCTCACGTGCATCCGGCTGGCACTGATGGCACACCGGACCAGTCGCACACCACCTTCGCGCTGGCCTTCATCAACGGTTTCATGGACCACTAACTGCAATGAATGCACTGCTGATCGCGCTGCAATTTCTCACCCGCATTCCAGTGCCGGTGCGGGACTACACGCCGGAACAGATGCGCGACTCCCTGTACTGGTACGCCGCCACCGGTCTGCTGATCGGTGTCATGCTGGTCGCCGCGCAAACCCTGCTGCTGCTGATTCTGCCGTGGGATGCCGATGCCGTGGTGTCGGTGCTGCTGCTGGTGCTGTGGGTGCTGATTACCGGCGCGCTGCATCTGGACGGCCTGGCCGACAGTGCCGACGCCTGGCTGGGTGGCCAGCATGATCGGGAAAAAGCGCTCGCCATCATGAAAGATCCGCGCTCCGGTCCGGCCGGTGTGGTGGCTGTGGTGCTGGTGCTGCTGCTGAAGTTCGCGCTGATTCTGTATCTGCAGCAGCACCAGCAACTGTTCTATCTGCTGCTGGCACCGATGCTGGCCCGCAGTTTCATTCCCTTCCTGTTTTTATTCACCAATTACGTACGCGCCGAAGGTCTGGGCAGCCCGTTTGCGGATCGCCTGGCCGTGGAAAAAATGCTGCCAGGACTGATCGTGGCAATTGCCGCCGGTTTTCTGCTGAGTGGGTTGTTCTGGGCGGTGGCGGTGGTGCTGGCACTGCTGGTGTTCGTGCTGGCACGCGCATTGATGGTGAAACGCATCGGCGGCACCACCGGCGACACGGCTGGCGCGCTGATTGAAATGCTGGAAGTGGCGGTGCTGCTGGGCTGTGTCTTTACCGTATGATTTTCGCATGACGGACATTACCTGGACCGATCTCGGCACGCTCACCGCCACATCACAGCACATTCTGTTTCGCGCGCAGCAGCCAATGCAGGCCACCGGTTCCTGCGTGTGGAATGGCGGCAGCGCCAGCGTGCACGGCTGGCTGAACCAGAAAGTGCCGCACGACCAGACGGATTTTGCCGAGACGCCGCATACCAGCCTGCAACGCTATGCGCAATCGCTGGGACAGACCGTGCCACTGGCCGGCATGATGACCGCCGCCTCGATGAAGTCACTGCGCTTCCAGATCCTGCGCGGCGAAATTTTCCAGCAGCCCTGCGCACTCGCCTGCATCGTCACCGCCGGCATCCAGAATGCGCGGCGCGCCGGCGATCCCTGCGACGACGATCATGTCCACGACACACTCACCCGCCACGGCACCATCAATATTGCGCTGATCAGCAACGCGGTGTTTTCACCGGCCGCGCGCATCGAAGCCTTGATGGTGGCCACCGAAGCGAAGACTGCCGCCTGCCTTGATCTGAAAGTGAAAAGCCCCGTTTCCGGCGCGCTGGCCACTGGCACCGGCACGGATTCGATCTGTCTGCTGAATGCGCTGGAAGGAAATGCCGTGCTGGAATATTGCGGCAAGCACACGCGGATGGGGGAATGGATCGGGCGCGCCACTTACGCAGCGGTGCGCGAATCGGTGGCGGCGTGCATGGAGCTGCTGGCGCGCTAGCGACTCACGCCAGCATTTCACGAATCTTCGCCATATCCAGATGCTGCTCCACCGCATCCGCCAGCCGGTCGATCTGCTGCTCGCGCACCGCGCGGTAATCCAGTTTCTCCACCTGCTGCAAACCACTCCACGCCAGCACCGCCTGCAACGCATCGGCATGATCCAGCACACCGTGCAGATAGGTGCCCGCAATCTGGCCGCACGCTGACAGCGCACCGTCCACGACACCATCATCGAAACGTACCAGCGGCGTTTGCAGCGCGGCGCCCGTGCTGATGCCGGCGTGAATTTCGTAGCCTTCGCAGGGAACAGCGCTTTTTTCTGACAATGCAGCAGGGCCGAATGACAGCAAACCCCGCCGCCGATGCAACTGTTTTTCCGGCCGCAACTCGGTGGACATTTCCAGCAGGCCCAACCCCTGTGCTTCACGCTGCGCGCCTTCAATTCCCTGCGGGTCCAGCAAGGTTTCCCCCAACATCTGGAAACCGCCGCAAATCCCCAGCAGCTTGCCGCCAAAACGCAGATGGCGCTTGATCTGCGCATCCCAGCCCTGCTCTTTCAGCCACTGCAGATCCGCAATCGTATTCTTGCTGCCCGGCAGAATAATCAGATCCGCCGGCGGCAAATTTTCGCCCGCGCGCACATAATGAAATTCCACCTGCGGATGCAAACGCAGCGGATCGAAATCGGTGTGATTGCTGATGCGTGGCAGCACCGGCACCACCACGGAAATGGTCTGCGCGGATTTTTTCACGTCCACCGGATTGATGCCGTCCTCGCCGTCGATGTGCAGACCGTGCAGATACGGCAGCACGCCCAGCACCGGCTTGCC
>CAZBII010000273.1:0-3993 GCA_964491665.1 uncultured Moraxellaceae bacterium | reverse complement strand
CCCAGCCTCCGCGCGCCGTGATTGCCATTTTCTTGTGGTCGTAGCCCAGCGAGCCACCGGATGCAAACGCATCGCCCAGCCAGAAGCGGTACTCTGCTGACAGCGCGTTGGCAATATCGGAAAAACTCGCGGTGCCCTTGTCCGCCGCCACTACCAGATAGGGATCGTCGTCATCCTTGCGCACCACTTCCACCGGCGGCTGCACCTTGCCATCCACCAGGTTGTCAGTAATATCCAGCAGGCCGCGCACAAATGTCTGGTAACTGGCGATCACTTCTGCCATCACCTGATCGCGGTTGCCGTTTTTCGGCAGATGTTTGGGAAAGAAGCCACCCTTCGCGCCAACCGGCACGATCACCGCATTTTTTACCTGCTGCGCCTTCACCAGTCCCATCACTTCGGTGCGGAAATCCTCGCGCCGGTCCGACCAGCGCAAACCGCCCCGCGCCACCTTGCCACCGCGCAGATGCACGCCTTCCACCCGCGGCGAATACACGAAGATTTCAAACATTGGCAACGGTTTTGGCAGATCGGGAATGGAACGCGGCGCGATTTTCAGGGCGATATAGGATTTGTATTCACCGCCGGCATTGCGCTGATAGAAATTGGTGCGCAGAGTACCCGCAATCATGTCCAGATAGCGGCGCAGGATGCGATCCTCATCCAGACTGCTGACCTGTTCCAGACATTCCACAATGCGGGCACGCAACGCCGCTTCCTGCTGCTCGACATCGCTGCCACGCGGCAGATCCAGACGGAAGCGCAGCTCGAACAGATTCACCAGCAGACGGGTCACACCGGGATTGTTCACCAGCGCATCCTTGATGTAGGTCTGGCTGAAAGCAAAACCGGTCTGCTTGAAATATTTCGCGTAGGCCCGCAGCACCGCCACTTCGCGCCATTCCAGCCCCACCGACAGCACCAGCCGGTTGAAACTGTCGTCCTCGGCTGCGCCGTTCCAGGTCTGGATGAAGGCATCCTGGAATTTCTGTTTCAGTTTCTCCAGCTCGATCACCTTGTCGTTGTGATAGCGCACGCTGAAATCGTAAACCCAGACCGTCTGCACGGTTTGCGCGCCTTTCAGTTCGATGCGATAGGGTCGTCCGCCCAGCACACGCAACCCAAGATGTTCCAGCATGGGCAGCACATCGGACAGTGGAATGTTCTTTTCCAGCCGGAACAGCTTGAAGCGCAGCGCAGCCGGATCATCCTCCAGATTACGATAGAAGGACACAGCCAGCGGGGAATGCTCATTCAGGCCTTCAATATGTTCGATGTCCGACACCGCCGTGCGGGTGGAAAATTCCTCGCGATAACTCAGCGAAAACGCATCGGCATAACGGGTGAACAGCGCACCGGCCCGATCCTCGCCCACCGCTTCGATCAGGGTTTCATACAGGCGGTCCGACCAGTTGCGCGCCAGCTCCACCAGCCGGTCTTCCACTTCATGCACGTCGAAATTGGTGTGCGATCCCGGTTTTACCTTCAATACGATATACAGCCGGGTCAGTGTGGATTCGGTGAAATAGGTGTTGAATTCCAGATCGTCAATATCCAGATATTCGTGCAGCACATTCTGGAAGCGTTTGCGTAGCGCCGTGTCATAAACATCGCGCGGCGTGTATATCAGGAACGACAGGAAGCGGCCGTATTCGCTGCGTCGCACAAACAGGCGCAGACGCCGGCGCTGCTGGATATGCAGCACACCGACGGCCGTTTTCAACAAATCGTCGGTGGATGTCTGGAACAGTTCCTCGCGCGGAAAGGTTTCCAGAATCTGCATAAGACGCTTGCCATCGTGACCGGTGGGCTCCAGCCCGGACCCTTCCAGCACCTGCCGCAACTTGTGGCCGATGATGGGGAACTCGCGCGGCGAATTGTTGAAGACGGCGGACGTATACAGGCCCAGCCAGCGATATTCTCCAATCACCTGCCCGGCATCGTTGCATTTGCGCACGCCCACAAAATCCATGTACACCGGCCGGTGCCAGCGCGAGCGCGTGCCCGACTTGCCGAACACGATCAGCTTTTCCGGCTGCAGCAGCGGCCCCGCCTGTGCGCCCAGCAGATCCAGACTGTCACACAGACGGGCCACACCCAGCGCGGTGTCGGGCACTTTTTCCAGCTCCATGCCGCCGTCCCGCTCCACCAGCGCGTATTCCTGCATGGCCAGAAAAGTGAAGTTGTTGCGCACCAGCCAGTTGAGAAAATTCTTCACTTCCGCCTGTGAAGCGTCTGCCGGCTCTGGCAGCAGCGGCTTCAGCTGTTCGGCAATCGCAATGGTGTGATTCTGCATGCTGGCAAAATCGTGCACCACGCACTCCAGTTCGCGCAGGGTGTCCTGCAGGGGCTGCGCCAGCGCCGACTGCAGCGTTTCATCCGGCTGCCGGTCGATTTCGATATGCATCAGCGCCTCACGCTGGCCGCTACCCTGGCGCCCGAACGTCAGCTGCTGCACTTCGCCCTGGGCATCGCGCTGGGCCCAGTACACGTTATTCATCACCGAATGGATCGAAATGCCCCGCCGCACCACTTCCAGCATCACGGTATCCACCAGGAAGGTACAATCCTGCGCCAGTACTTCCACCACCGTGTGAGTGCTCTGCCAGCCATGGTCCTCGAAGCGGGGATTGAACACGCGGATGCGCGGGGTGCGGTCGGCATAGTGGCGGATAAAATCCCACAGCCCAACGGTCATGCCGTACAGATCCTCGATGCGCTTGCGCTGCAATTCATGCAGCGGCGCGGGCGCGTAATACTGGCTGCAGAAATCCTGCACCGCAGCCGTCTGGTGGGAATGTGTCTTGTCGAACCTTTCCTGAACCAGCGCGGTCAAACGCTCGATCAGCAAGGAGTAGTCTTCACCCTGGGACAGATTGACCATGTGATTCCTCGTGGCCGTTTTTCCATGTTGATTCAGTAAGCTTAGCCCAATGCGGCGGGGCGCCGATTATCAGGCCCACACGCCAGGCGGTAGCATTCCAGTGCGGTTATGGGGCATAATCCGGCCCATAACAACAAAATAAATTCCGGCTAAAAACAACAGATTAGCGACGGACTTCAGGCATTATTCGGGAGTATTCAAGACCATGTCGAATCGGCAAGCGATCCTCGCGCTGAAAGAATCCCTGTGTGAACAGATCATTGGCCAGCAGCATCTGGTGGACCGGCTGCTGATTGCGTTGCTCGCCGACGGTCACCTGCTGGTGGAAGGCGCGCCGGGTCTGGCCAAGACCAAGGCCATCAAGGCACTGGCGCAAGGGGTGGAAGGCGATTTCCACCGCATCCAGTTCACCCCCGACCTGCTACCCGCCGATATCACCGGCACCGAAATCTACCGACCCCAGGATTCCACTTTCGTTTTCCAGCCCGGCCCGATTTTTCACAATCTGGTGCTGGCGGATGAAATCAACCGCGCCCCCGCCAAGGTGCAGTCCGCCCTGCTGGAAGCCATGGCCGAACGCCAGATCAGCGTCGGCAAGACCACCCACAAGCTGCCGCGCCTGTTTCTGGTCATGGCGACGCAGAACCCCATCGAGCAGGAAGGCACCTATCCGCTGCCGGAAGCCCAGCTCGACCGCTTCCTGATGAAGATCGTGGTGAACTACCCATCGCGCGAGGAACTCAACCGCGTGGTGGAACGCACCATACAGCGCGAAGAGACGCCCATCGAAAGCGTGGCCGGCCGCGACGACATTCTTGAATTGCGGCGCGCCTGCCGCGAAATCCTGGTGGCTGAACACGTGCGCGAGTTCGCCGTGGATCTGGTGATGGCCACTCAGCCGTGCAGCGACCAAGCGCACGAAAGCGCGCGCAAATACATTCGCTACGGTTCGTCGCCGCGCGGAGCGCAGGCGCTGGTTGAATGCGGCCGTGTGGCCGCGCTGCTGGACGGTCGCTTAAACCTGAGCACCGGCGACATCCTGCGCGTGGCGCCCGCGGTGCTGCGCCATCGCATCATTCTGAATTTCGACGCGCATGCCGAAGGGCAAA
>CAZBII010000272.1:0-4001 GCA_964491665.1 uncultured Moraxellaceae bacterium | reverse complement strand
CCCAACCCTGTTCGAACCCCAACCTCTTCCCAAGCACAATAAATGGTCAGCGACAGCTTATCGCCGCTGACCATTTAATCAGTGTTCGTTTCGAATAAAGGGAAGATATGCGATGGTCCGGAAATGGATTAATCAGCCGTTGACGGCGTCTTTCAGCGCCTTGCCCGGCTTGAAGGTCGGAATCTTGGCTGCCGGAATTTCGATGGCCTGACCGGTCTGGGGGTTGCGGCCACTGCGTGCGGAACGCTCCTTGACGGCAAAAGTGCCAAAGCCAACCAGAACCACCTGATCACTCTTCTGCAGGGCGCTGGTTACAGTTTCGATAACGGCATCAAGAGCACGGCCTGCTTGCGCTTTTGGAATGTCAGCAGATGCGGCAATGGCATCAATCAACTCGGATTTATTCACAAGACTCCCCTTTTCATAAGAAATGTGTCTGCGGATGTTTACCTGATTCATCAGGTAATACGTGGGTGAAATGAGGCGTTGTTGCCTTCAGAAAATGCCCGACCCTTGCGGCGGAGCAACTTTATACCAACTGCAAAAAAGTCCTGTCAAGCGCACGATTTCCGGGGCATGGAATTATTTTTTTGCAAGTGCCAATTCCCCGATTCTTATCTGTTTTTACGCAACACATAGTCGAATTTGATAACTTTTCCGTGTGCACAAAAAAAGAAAGGCGCCCTGATTTGGCGCCTCTCTCCGAACCGTGCGGCATTAGTGTGTGCTTACACGGTCACTGTCGTCGTCTTCCTTTTCTTCGCGCTTTGGGATCTCCACCGCCACCGTTTCCGACAACGGCTCCGGCATTGTCACCAGCGCGAGCTCCAGCACTTCATCGATCCATTTGACGCAATGAATGTTCAGGTCGGCTTTGATCTTGTCAGGAATTTCCTTCAGGTCGCGCTCGTTTTCCTTGGGAATAATCACAGTGGTGATACCCCCTCGATGCGCCGCCAGCAGCTTTTCCTTCAAACCGCCGATAGGCAGCACCTGTCCCCGCAGCGTAATCTCACCAGTCATTGCCACGTCGGCACGCACCGGAATGTTGGTCAGCACCGACACCAGCGCAGTGCACATGCCGATACCTGCACTCGGGCCATCCTTCGGTGTCGCTCCTTCAGGCACGTGAATGTGAATGTCACATTTCTCGTGGAATTCCGGCGAAATGCCCAGCAGACGCGAACGGCTGCGCACGACGGTGAGCGCGGCCTGAATCGACTCCTGCATCACATCACCCAGCGAGCCAGTCCGAATCTGCCGTCCCTTGCCAGGCACCGACGCCGCTTCGATGGTCAGCAGCTCACCACCCACCGATGTCCATGCCAGACCTGTGACCTGCCCGATGCGATCCTGCTCTTCCTTCTTGCCGTAGCTGAACTTGCGCACGCCATTGAACTCTTCCACCACATCCGGCGTGACGGTTACTACATCGTGTTTACCGCCCAGCACATTACCTTTCACATGCTTGCGGCAGAGTTTGGCAATTTCACGTTCCAGTCCGCGCACACCAGACTCACGGGTGTAATAGCGAATGATGTGGCGCACCGCATCGTCACTGATCAGCAGCTCCTCATCGGTGAGACCATTCAGCTTGCGCTGCTTGGGCACCAGATACTGCTGCGCGATATTCAGCTTTTCATCTTCCGTGTAACCCGGAATACGGATGATCTCCATCCGGTCCAGCAACGGCGCCGGGATGTTCATCGAGTTCGACGTGCAGATGAACAGCACGTCAGACAGGTCATAATCGACTTCCAGATAGTGATCGTTGAAAGTGTTGTTCTGCTCCGGATCCAGCACTTCCAGCAGCGCCGACGCAGGATCACCGCGCATGTCGACACCCATCTTGTCGATCTCGTCCAGCAGGAACAGCGGATTTTTCACGCCTACCTTGGAAATCTTCTGCACCAGCTTGCCTGGCATCGAGCCAATATAGGTGCGACGATGTCCACGAATCTCGGCTTCATCACGGACACCGCCCAGCGCCATGCGCACAAACTTGCGGTTGGTGGCCTTGGCAATGGACTGACCCAGCGAGGTCTTGCCCACACCCGGCGGCCCCACGAGACAAAGCACCGGCCCGCGAATCTTGTTCACCCGCGATTGCACCGCCAGATATTCCAGAATGCGATCCTTCACTTCCTCAAGACCATAATGGTCTTCGTCGAGAATGGCCTTCGCCTTCGACAGATCGTGACGCACCTTGCTCTTCTTGCGCCACGGCAGATTCACCAGCCAGTCGAGATAGCTGCGCACCACAGTGGCTTCCGCCGACATGGGCGACATCATTTTCAATTTGTTGAGCTCGGCCCTGGCCTTGTCGCGGGCTTCCTTGGTCATGCCAGCCGCTTCGATTTTCTTCTCGAATTCCTCGAGTTCGTTGCCACCTTCCTCCAGATCGCCCAGCTCTTTCTGAATGGCCTTCATCTGCTCATTCAGATAGTACTCGCGCTGGCTTTTCTCCATCTGCTTTTTGACGCGGCCACGGATGCGCTTTTCAACCTGCAGAAGGTCGATTTCACTTTCCATCAGCGCCATCAGATGCTCGATACGCTCACGCAGATCGAAGATTTCCAGAATTTTCTGCTTCTCGTGAATCTTCAGCGCCAGATGTGCGGCGATTGTATCGGACAGACGCCCCGGCTCCTCAATGCTGGAAACCGATGTCAGAATCTCGGTCGCCACTTTCTTGCTGAGTTTGACGTACTGGTCAAACTGCGAAAGCAGCGAGCGCACAAGGATTTCACCTTCGCGTTCGTCGATGGGATTATGGGGAGCTTCGGAAATGACCGCCGACAGATAGCCAAAATCATTGTTCACACTGAGTGTGGTGGCACGATAGGCACCTTCCACGAGCACTTTCACCGTGCCGTCAGGCAACTTCAGAAGTTGCAGAATGGTGGCGACAGTACCAACAGTGTACAGATCCTTGGGCTGGGGATCGTCATCGGACGCATTGACCTGGGCAACGAGCACGATCTGCTTGTCATTGTCCATGGCCTCTTCGAGCGCACGAATGGATTTGTCCCGGCCCACAAATAGCGGAATCACCATGTGTGGGTAAACCACCACATCGCGAAGCGCCAACAGGGGATACTCTTTTTTCCCTTTCAATGATTTGTGTTCCGGTTCCTGCATAAAGCGACCCTTTACCGGCTGAATTGATAACTTGATCGATATATTGGGGCGAAAGCCTGTATTGCAATACGATCGTGAAGATTGTTACCGCTCAATTCAACGAATGGAGCGGATATTCCGATCGGAGCAGAATTGCAGAATAAAAAAGGGCCTTGCGGCCCTTTCTTGCATCCGGATCGGATCAATCATCGGATGATGCTTTGGCCGGCTCGCTGTTTTCATAAATCATCAAAGGTTCAGACTCACCTTTGATTACAGCACCGTCGATCACTACCTTCACGACGTTCCGGATGGACGGCACGGAATACATGGTTTCCAGTAGCACCGACTCCAGAATGGATCTCAGACCGCGGGCGCCGGTCTTGCGTTCCATTGCTTTCTTGGCAACTGCCACCAAAGCATCCTCGCGGAAATCCAGATCCACGCCGTCCATTTCAAACAGCTTCTGATACTGTTTGGTGAGGGAGTTCTTGGGTTCCGTCAGGATTTGAACCAAGGCCTCTTCGTCCAGTTCCGACAGTGTAGCCACAATTGGCAAGCGACCGACAAATTCGGGAATCAGGCCATACTTCACCAGATCCTCGGGCGCTACATCTTTCAATGTATCGCTGACATTGCGGGTATCGTCCTTGCTTTTAACTGTTGCAGAGAATCCGATACCGCTCTTTTCCGAACGATCCCGGATTACCTTCTCCAGGCCTGCGAAGGCGCCACCACAAATAAACAGAATATTCGAGGTATCGACCTGCAAGAATTCCTGTTGGGGATGCTTGCGGCCGCCCTGAGGAGGAACCGACGCAACCGTGCCTTCAATCAGTTTCAGCAGCGCCTGCTGCACCCCCTCGCCCGATACATCACGC
>CAZBII010000271.1:0-4030 GCA_964491665.1 uncultured Moraxellaceae bacterium | reverse complement strand
CCACAACAGCACCACACTTCTTCAGCATCAATACCATTGCATCATCATTGCGAAACCGCGCAATTCCCAGCGGACTGTATCCGTGCACAACGCCATTCGGATCGACAGACTGGGTGACGATGAGGTGCTTTGCCAGATTCCAGTCGCCTCGTGATACTGCCCAAGGCAGGGAATTATCCTCAAAATTCGGCAACATCATGCGTGAACCTGCCGACGAAGATGCTGGCCACAGGCAGTGCCCCGCTAACGCGACAAACAACAGCCAGACAAAGCCGAATTCACCCTCGATTAAAGACGCCATCGCCGACAGAACAACACATAACAGAAATGCGCCCAGCTGGTATCGATCAAAACGTATAGCAAGCTGGACTGCGACAACACCCGGCAACATGAATACAAGCGCCCCTAGCAGTCGATCATCAACGCTACCTTTTGAGATCGAGACAACCAGCACTCCAGCCATATAAGCAAGCAAGACCAGCCATACGGGTGTCAGCTGAAATATTGCGGATTTCGGCTTATCCATAGCAGTTTTACTTCCCAAACCGGATCAGCGGCTTGCCGTCCTTGTCGCAATTGTTTTCAGCCTTTACGCGGTAGCCGCCCACTCTTGTACTCTGCTCACAGCCGGGCAGGCCGCCGGTATCTTCCCGCAAGGATTTTTCTTCCGCCGCCTCATCAACCTGCTGCTCAGTTTCCGCAGCGGCAGGCGCGGATTGAAATCCCGACTCCTTCTGCACCCGAACCTGTTGAGCACCACTGGCCTGATCCTGACCGAATTCATAAACATCCGCCGCCTGCGAAACCATTGGCGCCAGCCCGAGCACCACGACAAACCCGATCTTTTTCATCGCTTCCCCCAATTTATATTCACGATCAATAAAGCCAAGGAAACACCCATCAAACTCCCGGCGGAATTTTGGAACGCATCATCTTCCGGCGATCAAGCCGGCGCCCGTCCACAATAAAAGTGCCATCACCCACCGCATGCAGGGTTCGCTGCTCCTTCCGCTGCGAATTCACACAAGCGGCCAGGCCATCCAGCACAATGATATTGTGCTTTCTGATGATCTCCACCACCCGGCATTCAATATTGGCCAGACACTCCCCGATCAGCGGCGCGCTGACATATTTGCCCACCACCGGCGACAATCCAAACTGCGCAAACTTGTCAGTATCCACACCCGAACAGGTACCCACGCCCACCACGGTGTCAATCAGGTCCGCACCGGGAATCGCGATCACACACTCACGGGTCTTGCGCAACGCGGCATAGGAATGATTCCAGGGGCCAGTGGTGATGGCAAAGCGCGGCGTGAAGTCCATCACCATGGTCCAGGAAATCGTCATCACATTGCTTTTGCTGCCGTCATGGGTGGTCACCAACACCACCGGACCAGACTCCAGCAGCGTAAATGCCTTGTCGAGCCGTAACTTTTTCATCGCCGCCTGCCCTCGTGCGCCTGCCGCATTTCAATGAACTACCACTGCCCATCCCGCACCACCGACGCCAGATACGCGGCAATGCCGAACCAGAATATCGACTTCACCAGCTGATACACCGGCAGCGCGCGCACCAGCAGCGCACTGGACGGCTTGTCGGGATCATAATAAACATCCATATGGGGAAGCCCGAGGAAAATCCGCTTCACCGCAGGAAATATCAGGACCAGATCGAAAATACCGCTCAGACCGAAACAGATATTGGTGCCGGTATACGTAGTTCCGTTCACCACGTACTGATACTTCAGTTTGTTCATGAGAAGCCGGGCGATGCGAAGTTCATCCGCATGCTGGTAATCCAGAAACGTGCCCGCTGTTTTCGGCCAGCGATACGCCCGCAGCATTTTATAGGCCTGCCACAACTGCAACATGGCACCATGCAGGCAGAGGGTTGCGATCAGAAGAAGAACATAATGTTCGATTGACATTGGCGATTATTGGCAGCGTTGAATGATCTATTGATAACAGTTAACCGGCAAATGTCCGGAAAGCAGGAACGCACTGCAACGAGCGATCAGCCTGCGGTTTTCATGCAGTACTTGGCCACTTCCTGGATGACCTTGTCGCAGGCATCATTTTCCGGCGCTATCTGAGTGCAGGTGGAATCCAGCCACTCGACATAATCCAGAAAGTTGCCGAGGCCTGGAATATCGTTGCACATCTCCGTTTTGATTTTCACATTCTTGAAACAACTGACGGCAAATGTCTTTGCCCCGAGCGTGCATTTTAATCCAGAACAGGTTTTCAACCGGTCCACGATCTGGTCGTAACAGACCTGATCGCTTGACGTTGCCCCCACCTGCTCACCCTGCGCCGCCGCATCCTTGAACATGGCCACATATTCATCGCCATACAGGGACCATAGTGTGAAGCCGGCACCGACCATCAGGATCAAAAAGCCCAGAACCCATGCCGAGACAATCAGGAAAACGCGCATCTAGACCTCATTTTGGTGGAGTGGTTTTTATTTTTTACGCAGAAAATCGGAAGCCGTCGGAGCGTAGATTTATTGCCGATGCTGATTTTTATCAGCTTTTGGAATTCCCCACTGATTCCTGCCACATATAAAAAAACAAACTTGTTACCTACTTGGTTTGAGTAGGCGCGTCACTCTCCAGAGTCTTCTGAAGCGCTTTTATTATGTGATCCATAGGGTACCGACTGGCAGGAAATGCAAGTTCTAGAAGCGAGAAAATAACCGCCACTCTCAAATCAGTGAGAATGGCGGCTATCAGTTAGTTAGTGGCATTTCTCACATATCGTACATGGTACGCATAGGTATAGCCGCCCCCATTGACATTGCCGAGATCAAAGCGCGCGAGCCACCAGAAATCAGGCACTTGTGATGATGCGTTTGGTGTATTGGACCAGAACCCCCATCTAGGTGTCCCTGGAAAGGCTTCCTGAACTATGGTCGGAAGTCTAGATCCAGCGCCACAACTTGTATCATTTAACGTCATGCCAATCAGAATCGGATAACCGGAAGAACAGTAGACAAGCGTCCTGAGTTCATCAATTGAAGGGATACGCCATCCGGCAGGTACCCCAACGAGAAAACTGGGGACACCTGAATCAACAACAAATGTATGTTGCGGACGGAAACGTTGCCACGCTGTACCTGTGCACGATTTGCTATCGTTATCCCACAGCTGCCCAGCACTACAACGTTGCCATTCAAGATTAGTCACCATATCTTTGACAACCGAACAATCCTTTACACTTGACGGATCTGAATTGGCACTCTTGATCACATATCGATTCATTATTACTGGAGAGCAATCTGTCATTTCCAGCACAGCATACTTTTTCATCATTGGCACAAAGTCTGAATTCTGAGCAAGCAATGGCGCACCCACTGATGGTAGATATTCCAAGGCGACAGCTAGATTTCTTGCATCTGTCGCCCATTCTCCGGTAGCACCTGGGTCACTCGCACCCCCTGTCGGCTCCAATGAGAATTCATTCTCATATTTCAGCTTGTGCCAACTAATCTCATCCTCAATTGCATCCTGAAGACGACCAGATCCAAAACGCTCACTCGCCTCCAAAACAAAGCTATTGTTGCCGTCCTCTTTGTAAGAAAGATCAAGATGAGGAGTGGTCAAGACGTCCACCTCAAAGAACTTTTTCTCAGCTAATTCGTATGTCAGCACAGCAGGAATTTTCCCCAGATTCTCTGGAACCCACTCAGGCAGCCAGTCAGTTGCGTCATACTCATAAACTTTCAGACCTGCTACCAATTTTAAGCTTGGCGCCAAGCTTAGCTTGAGCGATCTAAGCTCGTTCTGTGTCACATCTGCCCCCAACTTCTGCGCAAGAAGATCATAATGCTCACGCTCCCTGATTTCTCCTCGCAATTTTGCTCCAATATTGAAACTGGGAGTGAGACTGAGCCGCTCCAATCCGCCAAGATTGGTTCTGACCCCAAAAGAATAGTCATTCACAAGTTCCAAATCGGTTTCCTGAGACGACTTCACAACAATTCCTGCTCCATCATCCATGTCAACTACTGGTTCAACAGTGCTCT
>CAZBII010000270.1:0-4086 GCA_964491665.1 uncultured Moraxellaceae bacterium | reverse complement strand
CGGGTTGGCAGCGACGCCCCCAAACCCGGCTTTCTGAGCGATATGCTCAATTCGGCCCCACTCTCAAACGCCATGATCCGCCTCAATCTGGACCAAATCCGGCGCTACGAACGCAACCCGCGCCGGTTCGGCAACGCAGAGTATGAAGACATTCGGGAAAGCATCCGCCAACGCGGCCTGGACCAGCCTCTGGTCGTCACACAACGACCGGGTGAATCCTTTTATGTCCTGAAGAAAGGCGCCGGCACCCGCCTGCAAGCCTTGCAGGAGTTGTGGGAGGAGACGGCTGACCAGCGTTTCTATGAACAGGAATGCGTATTCGAGCCCTATCGTGACGAACTGGATCTGTTTATTGGCCACGGCATCGAAAACCTCAAACGCTCCCAGATGAGTTTTATCGAAACCGCCTTTTTTTACCTCGAACTCAAGCAGTTTCATGAGGATCTGGAAGGCCGGGAACTCAGCACCCGCGAAGCCTGCGAGCGCATCAATGCCGATGGGTTTTCTATTGATCCTTCCCGATTGGTTCGGTATCGCTACGGAGTGGATCTCTACCAGCACATTCCTATGGCGCTGGAAGGTGGTATGTCGCAACGGACGACAGAGCACATTCGCAAGCTGGAGCGGGGTTACCGGACCTTGTGGGAACGGCACAGTGACAACGCTGCCTGCTTTGACGCCCTGTGGCAGGAAGCACTGGCCAGTGGCGACCATCCGGATGCCCTAGATACCGCAGCCCTGCAGAGCAGGTTTGAACAGGCCATGGTCAGCGAGCTGGGACTCAATCACCGCCACCTGACGGCGGAAGCTGATGTGTTGCTGCAACAACCGGAACCAATCGGGGCCGCTGACTTGCAACCCAACCTGTCCGAATTTTCCGTATCGGTCCCGAACCTGGCCACCCCATCTCCCTCCATGCTGAACATTGGCGACAACGTTCTTCAAGCATCAATGGAGGCACCGGTTCGCCCTCCCCGCGTTTCTACAACCACGCCTACTAGCCGTCAGGTAATCGCGCCCTCCAGCGCGACAAAGGGAGGATCAGCGCAGGAGAACGCCGTCCCGCGACATAACCCCGAACAGCCCCCTGCCTCAACACGGACCCCAGTGGATGATGCGCACAAGTCTCTGCCTGCCATCAATCTGACCTTGGTCAGCGGGCTTCCGGATAATCGACCGTCACGCCACGAGATCGAACAACTGTGCAGGCAGTACATGGGCCAGTCTTATCCCGGCAGTGACGATCCCTTGTTTCGAGCTTCCCGGAACACCGCCTGCTGGTTACTTGCCATTTTCGGCTTCTTTCAGACGACGTTTCAGAATGCGCAGTTTATTAGCTCAACAGGGCAACCGATCCAGGACCCCATCACCATCCTTTCCGCAAACGAAACGGGCAAACCCAGCCGCCACCGCATGGAACTTAATCGCCTCAGGAGACCGCTGGATGGCAGCCAGCTGGTGGATTACATCTGGTGGCGACTCTGGAAAACCATCGAGGGACCGTATATCGACGAGGAACCCGCAGTATTGGCCCGCAGCCTGGAACGCCAGCAAAGCGTATTCGCTTCTCCGACCGACCAGCTGGCCATCGAGCTGCGCAGTTCTGTGTTGTTCCGCGACCCATCCTGCCTTTGGATCGAGGCCGTCCTTTGTCAGCTGGAGGAGGCCTATCGCGAATTCCACCAGATACGGCGCCTGAATCCCGATCGCCATATCAACCCCTTGGGCGTTCCGGATCAATTGCAGTTCCGGTAATGACCCCATTCAAACCAGCGTGCAAGGAGCATCGACATGACAGACATCATTGACAAGGACGGCGATCGAGATCGCAACAATAACTGTCGAGATAACCGCGAACAGGAGGATGGTTCCTCCATCCGGGCCTGCCAGGTGATCGCACAACTGAACAGGGCGTATCTACATGCCGTTATTCAAGCTTACGAGGATCACGACCTCTCGTTGATCAGTGCACTGGGATTACCTCTGGAACTAGCCCAACGGCTGGCCCAGGCTCCCGTTACCGTCGTGGAACGGCTGGGAAAATTCAGAACGCCTGTTGCGAATTTCATCGGCGATGCCGTGGTTATTGATCGGCTGCTGGCCCACAACATCAACCGCATTGATGCCCTGAAAAATGTCGATGAACTCCTGAAACTCGGTGGCAGTTTTGAATTCATCGCCAGCCTCACCGGGCTGGCTTACAGCGAAATTGCCTTGCGGGCTAACGCCATGGGGTTATCCCAACCAGGCAGCCGTCCTCGCATGCTCAATGATGACGAGTGGCGCCTGGCGGAAAGCGCCTGGCGCCAACATGCCCATCAATCCGTGCTCGAACGCTGGATCAACGTTGCCACCTGTACCGGCATCTCCATTCGCCGGTTACACGCGGCGTATCGCAAATACGATTATCTGCCCGGCAAGGGAAACGCTAACGTATGAACAGAGAATCACAACCCGGCTCGCAAGGCCGGGTTCAGGCACTCAAACGATTTGTCGAATCAATGGTCACCAATCTGCCCGAGCGGGCGGGGGCCACCGAGGATCAGTTTGGTTTGGTCTACCTGGGCAATGTGCACGACGCCATCCCTCGCCTGCTGATACTCGATCAAGGACTGCGGCTGGAAGAACGTTGCGTATGGCAGGTTATGCGCATCAGCATCACCGATCCCGGACGCCCCGCCAGCCTGCTCACCCAGAGCCAGATGGCCAGCCAATGCTGCGTGGACATCAAGACCATGCGCCGATATCTGCAATGTCTGCGGGCAACCCGCTGGATCACCCGCTGCGCCATGGTGCGTGGCCGAGGCACCATCTGGTCGCTGCATGATGAACCTCTTGCCCTTGCCGACACATTGCTGTTGGACCCCAGCTATCTTCAGTTCATCGAAGAGTGCGCGCTCAGCCAGCAGAAACGGCTGCGCGAGATAGGTCGCGGCATTCTCGACACCCTGCGCCAGGATATCCGGAAGGGACAGGATTACAGCCGGCCTGCCACGCAACTGGAACAAGCAGCCCTCCGCCTTGATGCTCTCATCCAATCCAGTCCGACCGTCAGCCACGAAAACATCATTGGGGGCGGCTATTTTGCCATTGCGCCCAATATCGGGCAGCAAAACAGCTCAAATTCTGAGCATAGGGAAATTTGCCCTATGGGGGGGGACGGGGAAATTTGCCCTACGGAGCCCGAGTTATCCACAACAGGGAAATTTGCCCTATGCGGAAAATTTGTCCCGGAAGAAAAATCTCCCTCTGCGGAAAATTTTCCGGCGTGTAGTAGTTTTAATTATTTAAATAATATTAATAACTTAAATACTACTACCACTACAAAAACAAACCCAATCCTGGTGAATACCAGTACGCGCGAGGAAAAATTTTCCAAGCCAGACGATTTTTCCGAATCCTCATCGACCAGCGCTCCAACCGAACCAACTGAACTGACAAAAAGTAACGCCGGCTCAGCGCATCCAGAATGGGTGGCCAAACTGAAATGGCCAACCCGCCTCCGGGAAGCGGAACGCCGGCTGGTGCTGCCCGCCTTGACCGCACAAAACTATGAAACCGCACAGTATTTACTGAATTACCTGTCGGATCGCCTGCAGGCCGCCAGTCGCGGTGAAGCTCGACCTGTGCCCAACCCGGTAGCCTATCTGATCCAGATCGCTGCCTTACATGCTAGCGGTAATCTGATGCCCAGCTCGTGGGGCATAAGAGATGCAAAACCAACAACCGAAACTAAACCAAATCTCCCGTCAACACACGGCGAACCCAGCCCTGCAGAGCGCACGCAAAATTCAATCGCAATCGATCCAATCGCCGAAATGGCTAACCTGAAACGCAAGTTTCGCTGGACATAATCACCCTGGAGCAAAGGGCACTGTTGTCAGTGACAACACCTCAGATCGATAGAAACTGGAACGGGTGCTGGTGCACGGTGCAACACCCCAGATCGGCAGAAACTGGAACGGATGCTGGTGTCAGTGACACCACCCCAGATCGGCAGAAACTGGAACGGATGCTGGTGTCAGTGACACCACCCCAGATCGGCAGAAACTGGAACGGGTGCTGTTGCACCGTGCAACACCCCAG
>CAZBII010000269.1:0-4095 GCA_964491665.1 uncultured Moraxellaceae bacterium | reverse complement strand
CATCGAAGCGGAAAAAGATGCTGGCACTCAGGCCAAAGGCAAGATCCTGATGGCGACTGTGAAAGGCGATGTGCATGACATCGGCAAGAACATCGTCGGCGTGGTGCTGCAATGCAACAACTACGAGGTGATTGATCTGGGCGTGATGGTGTCCTGCGAAAACATTCTGCAGGCGGCGAACGATCACAACGTTGACGTGATTGGTCTGAGTGGCTTGATCACGCCGTCGCTGGACGAAATGGTGCACGTGGCGAAGGAAATGCAGCGCAAAGGCTTCACCAAACCGCTGCTGATCGGCGGCGCCACCACATCTAAGGCACACACTGCAGTGAAAATCGATCCGCAGTATGACAGGGCGCCCGTGGTGTACGTGCCCGATGCGTCGCGCAGTGTGGGCGTCGTTTCTGCGCTGATGAATCCCGAGCAGCGCGTGACGCTGTTCAACAAGATGCAGGAAGAGTACAACGCGGCGCGGGAACGTAACGCCAACCGCGGCAATCGCACGCATCTGCTGGAATACAACGCTGCAACCGACAACGGTTTCCAGTGGGACTGGGCGAACTACACGCCACCCGCTCCAACGTTTACCGGCACGCAGCTTCTCAACGATTATCCGTTGCAGGAACTGGTGGACCGCATCGACTGGACTCCGTTTTTCATCTCCTGGGAACTGGCTGGAAAATTCCCCGCCATTCTGGAAGATGAAGTAGTGGGCGAAACCGCGCGCAACCTGTTCAACGACGCGCAGGCCATGCTGAAAAAGATCGTGGAAGAAAAGTGGCTGCAGGCGAACGGCATCATCGGTTTCTGGCCGGCGCAGCGCAGCGCTTCCGACGATATCGAACTGCGCGACCAGAATGGCAAGTCTCTGGCCACCCTGCACCACCTGCGCCAGCAGACCGCCAAGGCCAACGACCAGCCCAATTTCTCGCTGGCAGATTATGTGGCACCAGCGGGCAGCAAGCAGGATTACCTGGGTGGTTTTGTCGTTACCGCCGGCATCGGTCTGGAGAAAAAAGTCGCCGAGTTTGAAGCGAAGCACGACGACTACAGCTCCATTCTGCTGAAAGCGCTGGCGGACCGTCTGGCGGAAGCCTTTGCCGAGCGTCTGCACGAGCGCGTGCGCAAGGAATTCTGGGGTTACCAGCCGCAGGAAAATCTCTCCAACGAGGAACTGATCAAGGAGAAATACGTGGGCATCCGTCCGGCGCCCGGCTACCCGGCCTGTCCGGATCACACCGAAAAAGGCACGCTGTTCCGACTGCTGGATGCGGAAAACCAAACCGGTGTGAAACTCACCGAGCATTTCGCCATGTATCCCACGGCAGCGGTGAGCGGCTGGTATTTCTCGCATCCGGAATCACGCTATTTTGCCGTGGGCAAGATCGGCAAGGATCAGGTGGAAAACTACGCCGCGCGCAAGGGCATGACGCTGGAGCAGGCCGAACGCTGGCTGAGTCCGAACCTGGCCTATGATCCGGATGCGCGCTGAATGAGGAATCGTCACGGATGACCCGCTATTGGCCCACCGGCGATCGCCTGCGCCAGATCCTCACCCTGGCCATGCCGATCATCGCCGGCATGGTGTCGCAGAGTCTGCTGAATCTGGCGGACGCCTGGATCGTGGGCCGGCTCGGCAGTGATGCGCTGGCGGCGGTGGGCATGGGAGGGAACACCAACTATCTGGCGTCGGCGGCGGTTATCGGTCTGGGTGCCGGCGTGCAGGCGATGGTGGCGCGGCGCAAAGGCGAGAACAATCCCGCCGTCATGGCCACGCCGCTCAATGCCGGTTTGCTGGTGGGCGTTCTGCTGTCTATTCCGCTGTTCCTGCTGTTCTATTCCGGCTCCGGCTGGATCATGGGTCTGCTGATCGACGATCCGAACGTCGTGCCACTGGCGGACGAATACTTCGCCGTGCGGGTGATCGGCATGTTCGCGCTGGCGATGAATTTCAGCTTTCGCGGCTACTGGAATGGCATCAATCACTCGATGGTGTACATGCGCACGCTGGTGATCATGCATGTGGCGGATCTGCTGATCAGTTACGCACTGGTGTTCGGCGTCTGGGGCTTGCCGCAAATGGGTGTGTACGGCGCCGGACTGGGCACTACCCTTGCGCTCTATCTGGCCAGCTTCCTGTATTTCCTGCAGTGCTGGCAGCATTCCCGTCCGCACGGATTTCTGAAGCAGCTGCCCGATCGCGAATTGCTGGCCGGCACCCTGAAACTGGCCTTGCCCAATTCGACGCAGCAGGTGTTTTTCGCCGGCGGCCTCACGGTGCTGTTCTGGATTCTGGGACAGATCGGCACGAACGAACTGGCGGTGGGACACGTTCTGATCACGCTGATCCTGTTCCTGATATTGCCGGCAATGGGGCTGGGGCTGTCGGCGACGTCGCTGGTGAGTCAGGCGCTGGGTCGCAAGGATACGGAAGATGCCGTGCGCTGGGGCGCCAACATTACCCTGCTCGGCATGGCTCTGCTGTGGACCATCGCCCTGCCCCTGCTGCTGTTTCCCGATTTTATCCTCGGACTGTTCCTGACCGACCCGGCGCTGATCGACCTGGGGCGCACGTCCCTGCGTATCACCGCCCTGTTCATCGGCCTGGATGCCGCCGGCATCATCCTGACCCAGTGTCTGCTGGGCGCGGGTGCCAGCGGACAGGTCATGCGCATCAGCGTGGCGTTGCAGTGGGGTTTCTTCCTGCCTGCGGCCTGGCTGATCGGCCCGGTACTGGGTTACGGTCTGACGGCGGTTTGGGTGTTCCAGATGTTCCAGCGGCTGTTGCTGGCCCTGGCCATGGCCTATCATTGGCGGGGCCGGCGCTGGGCCAGCATCCGTATCTGAACCTGTTTGCACATAATAAATAGAAGGGAGCGCAAGATGACGACCAGGGAACCTGATCAGCAGTCCGGCCAACCACAACCCGCCAACAGCAAGGGCGGTATTCTGGGCACCCTGCAGACCGTTCTGGGGGCCGTCTTTGGCGTGCAGAGCGATAAAAAGCGGCAGGAGGATTTCGCCAAGGCCGATCCGGGCAAGCTGATCGCGATCGGGATTGTGACTGTTATTGTAATCATGGTCGGAATGGCTTTAGTGGTGCGCTCGGTTCTCCAGTCCGCCGGCCAATAGTTTTCTGGTCAGCAAGTTACCGATTTTTCCCGGGTTTACTGCATATCCCGGAATATCCATATTTCAAAATATTCCTTTTATGAATATAGGTGTGCTGGTAACCTGCACGCCGCGAAATTTCCATCCACCGTGTGTCTGCGCCAAAAACCATACTTATCATATGGTTGCAAGCTGTAACGAGTAGAAAGCATGTACATCTATACCGAGTACGATCAGAAACTGCTGAATGAGCGCGTTGCGCAATTCCGCGATCAGACCGAACGCTTCCTCAAGGGCGACCTCACCAACGAAGAATTCCTGGCATTGCGTCTGCAGAACGGCCTGTATGTGCAGCGCCATGCGCCCATGCTGCGGATCGCGGTGCCCTACGGCCTTCTCAACAGCGCCAAACTGCGCGTGCTGGCGGAAATTGCCCGGGATTACGACAAGGGCTACGCCCATATCAGCACCCGTCAGAACGTCCAGTTCAACTGGCCGCAACTGCACCAGGTTCCCGACATTCTTGCCAAGCTGGCCACCGTACAGATGCACGGCATCCAGACCAGCGGCAACTGCATCCGCAACACCACCACCGACCAGTTCGCCGGCGTCGCCCGCGACGAGTTGGTGGACCCGCGCCCCTGGTGCGAGATCATCCGCCAATGGTCGACCTTCCACCCCGAGTTCGCCCACCTGCCGCGCAAGTTCAAGATCGCGGTGAACGGCGCGGTGAGCGACCGTGCCGCCATCGAGGTGCACGACATCGGCCTGGAGGCGGTGAAGAACGAGGCCGGCCAGCTCGGCTTCCGCGTCTCGGTCGGCGGCGGCCTGGGCCGGACCCCGATCGTCGGCAGCTTCATCAACGAATTCCTGCCCTGGCAGCACCTGCTCGGCTACCTGGATGCCATCCTGCGCGTCTACAACCGCTATGGCCGGCGCGACAACAAGTACAAGGCGCGGATCAAGATCCTGGTCAAGGCACTG
>CAZBII010000268.1:0-4232 GCA_964491665.1 uncultured Moraxellaceae bacterium | reverse complement strand
GCCTTGTTCAGAGCGGCAGTGAAATCCGTGTTGCGACTGTGCACGATGATCTTGGCCAGCAGGGAGTCGTAACGCGGCGTGGTGGCATAACCCTGATAGCCGAACGTATCCACCCGCACGCCAGGACCCGCCGGCAGATCAAATGCGCCGATGACGCCACCGCCGGGTTTTACCGTGCCATCCGCCAGCAGCGTTTCCATGTTTACCCGCAACTGCACGGCAAATCCTTGCGGCGCGGGAATCGCGTCCTGCTGCAAGCCCAGCCGGTGCAGTGTGGCCCCCAGCGCCAGCTGCAGCTGGGTCTGCACCAGATCAATACCGGTCACCGCTTCCGTCACCGTGTGCTCCACCTGCAGACGCGGATTGGCTTCGATGAACACGAATTTTTCAGCACCGTTTTCGGTGTAGACCAGAAATTCAAACGTGCCGAGACTGCGATAGCGAATTCGTCGCGCCAGGGTCAGCGCCGCCGCGATGATGGCTTGACGGAGTTGCGCGGACAGCGACGGACTCGGCGCCACTTCCACCAGTTTCTGATGGCGGCGCTGCAGCGTGCATTCGCGCTCATGCAGATGCACACACTCCACCCCATCACCGACAATCTGCACTTCGATATGTCGCGCCAGCGGCGCGCACTGCTCCACATACACAGCACCATCGCCAAACGCCGACTGCGCTTCCGACTGGCAGCGCGCAAACGCAGTTTCAATATCCTCCGCACGGCTCACCACCCGCATGCCGCGTCCGCCACCACCGGCCACTGCCTTGATCACCATGGCGGCACCCGCCGGCAGCGCGGCAAAAAATGCTTTTGCTTCCGCCAGCGTCACCGCGTGATCAATGCCCTGCAATACAGGAACACCGCATTCCTGTGCCAGCGCACGTGCGCGGGCCTTGTCACCCAGCAGCGCCAGTGCTTCCGCCTCCGGTCCGACAAACTGCAGACCGGCATCCCGCACTCGCCGGGCGAATTCCGCATTCTCGCTGAGAAAACCATAACCGGGATGAATCGCATCACACTGGTGCTGCCGCGCGATGGCAATGATCTGCTGCTGGTCGAGATAGGCTGACACGCCCGCGCCCGCCAGCGGCACTGCCACATCGGCCTTGAATACATGAAGGGATTGCTGATCGTCCTGGGCGTAGATGGCGACCGAGCGCCAGCCCAGTTCCGCCACCGCATGCAGGATGCGCACGGCGATTTCACCCCGGTTGGCGATCAGAATGGTTTTGGTGGACATGGTGAGCGGCTTCCTCATTCAGGCCAGAACTGGCACAGACAGAAAGCCGCTATTAAATCAGAATTTCTTTTCCAGCATCAGGGTGCTGTTCTGTTCCTTCATCCGCACCGAGCTGAGATAACTCATACCCAGCAGCACCTGGGTGGGAAAGCCACCCTGCACTACCACGGCTTCCACGTTGGCCACCTGGATTTCACCGACCTTCACGCTGTCGAGTTTCACGGTCCAGCTCTTGCTCACGCCGCTGGCGGTGACCACCTGCGACTCCTCGCCATCGAGGCGATACTGCAAGCCGAGCTTGCGCGCATCCAGTTCATTCATCGCCACCGTGTTGGCGCCGGTGTCCACCAGAAACTGCACACTCTGGCCATTGATGCTGCCGTTGACCGCGTACTGGTCCTGATCATTCTTGCGAATCACCACCTGGGTGGTTTCCGCCTTTTGATAGGTACCCCCAATGGCCGTGTGCAGCTGCAGCACATGCCGCTTGCCCCCGATGTCCACCACCGCTTCGCGCGACGTGGCGCTGACCAGCCGCACACCGGCGGGCCCGGTCTTGCCGTCTTTCAGCATCACCTGCTGGCCATCGACATTGAGCACCGCCGCGCCCTTGAACAAACCTTCCACCCGCACCTGCGGCGCCGCATGCACAACCGCTGACGGCAACACACCGGACAACACCACTGAAGCAATCAATTGACGCGAGAACATCCACTTCCGCATGACAGAAACCATCCTTTCCTGATCCATTACTGCAATCCCCATATGGCGCCCGCAACCGGGTCGCACGTTCAAATGCTGCCGGCAACACCCCCGTGTGCGGCAGCCGGGGCAGTCTACACAGCCCGCTTCGATTATGTCATGTTACGAAGTGCTACCGTTTGCAGTCGGGCCCGCATCCCACAAAACCAATAATTATTAGGAATGACTCCTCATGCGCATCCTGTTCCTCGCCGCCCTGTTCTGCCTGTTCGCCAGCGTCACGCAAGCCTCTGACTGGCAACTGAAAAAAGAGGAAGACGGCATTCAGGTGTTCGTGCGCGACATCCAGGGTTCGGAATTTCGCGCGTTTCGCGGGACAGTAAAACTGCACAGCTCTCTGGGCGCCATTGTGGCGGTACTCAAGGATGGCGAGATGGTGAAAACCTGGCTCAAGGACTGCGAGCAGTCGCAATTTCTCTCGGCGTTCGATCCGGCCGGCTACATCATGTATTACCGCACCGACGCACCCTGGCCCGTGCAGGACCGCGACTATGCCCTGCGCTACAAGCTGGAACAGAATCCGCAAACACTGGCCGTCACGCTCAGCTTCAAGGGCGATGCCAGCCTGACACCGGAGCGGGACGAATGCGTGCGTGTGTCCCAGATCGAAGGCGCCTGGCGTCTGACACCGCAAGCGGACGGCAGCGTGCAGCTGGAATACGAAGTCAACGCCGATCCCAACGGCAGCCTGCCCGCCTGGCTCGCCAACCAGTTCGTGGTGGACCAGCCTTTCCACACGCTGAAGAAATTCCGCAAGCAGTTGCAGTTGCCGCAGTATCGGGATCAACAGTTTGATTTCATTCGCGAACCCGCCCGGCCCGATACAGCAACCGCAAATCCCTGACATGCCACACACAGGGCGCATCTGACGGCGGGCCTCAGGCGCTTCATTCCAGCAGGTTGAATTGGCGGCATTTTCGGCTAGACCTAAAAGACAAACCGGACTTTTGTTTGCCTGACAGGACTTGTATGAATTTCCGCGACCTTTCCTTCCGCCTCAAGATCAGTCTGCCCATCATCGCGCTCACCGTGATGTTTCTGATTTCATCCGTGGGCAGTCTGATGCAGACCCGCGAGCTGGCCGGCAACGCCGAGCAGATCGTTCACCACCACCTGCCGGAAATCAACACCATCCTGCAGGCCGACCGCGATCTGTACCAGGCGCAGATCGCCGAGCGCAGCATCATTTTCCTGCCCGCCGGCGCGCCGAACATGGCGGACTACGAAGCGCAGTTCAAGGAAAACATCCAGCAGGCCAAGGACCGCGTGCAGAAATTTTTCGACAGCAATCCCGATCCGCGCTGGCGCAGTTTTTCCGACCGCTTCAACAGCGCCTATCAGGAATGGACCAGCCTGGCCGGCGCCAACGTGCGCACCCGCATGAGCGGCCAGGACATTGCCGGCAATCCGGCAGACGTCATCCAGAAAACCGAAACCTCGTTCCAGACCATGCGCACCGTGCTGGATGAACTGAGCGAAGTCCGCATCAAGGATGCCGATGCGCTGTCCGACACCATCGTCAACGGCGCGGAAAGCACGCAACGCAATCTGATGATCATTCTGGTGGCCGGACTGATTGTGTGCGCCGCGTCGATGATGTTCATTCCGCCCATGCTGGTAAGGCCGATCAATTCCATTCGCGAACGCCTGCTGGACATTTCCGAAGGCAATGGCGATCTCACCGCGCGCATCGAACTGAACCAGCAGGACGAACTCGGCCAGGTGGTGCAGCACTTCAACAAGTTCATGCACAAGCTGCAGAACATCGTGCGCCAGATCAAGGACATCTCCGGCAACGTGGCTGGCAGCGCCGACCAGATGAATCGCGACGCCAAATCCAGCAAGGATTCCATCGATCAGCAGGGTGAAGCACTGACCCTGGTGGCCACCGCCGTCAACGAAATGTCCGCCGCAATCCAGGAAGTGGCGCGCAACACTACCGAAGCCGCCGATGAAGCCAAAAAAGCCAGCGCCCGCTCGGAAGAAGGCCAGCGCATCGTGCACGACACCATCGAACAGATCCAGCAACTGGCCGCGCAGGTGCAATCCGCCGCCAGCGTGATCATTCATGTGGAAGCGGAAGCCGGCAAGGTGACTTCGGTAATCGACGTGATTCGTGGTATTGCCGAGCAGACCAACCTGCTGGCACTGAACGCCGCCATCGAAGCCGCGCGCGCCGGTGAACAGGGCCGCGGTTTTGCCGTGGTGGCGGACGAAGTGCGCACCCTC
>CAZBII010000267.1:0-4310 GCA_964491665.1 uncultured Moraxellaceae bacterium | reverse complement strand
ATCTGGATAAAACGATCTGCAAGGGTGGATTTGCCGTGGTCGATGTGGGCAATGATGGAAAAGTTGCGAATGTGGCTTAAGTCGGTCACAGGTTCGTTTTACTTCAAGGTAAAAGGGATGGGGGCGGAAAAAACTGCGGCAATTCTACCGGTTTTCCACCCGCCGTGCATTAGCTGAATCGGGCGTGCCGAAGCCCTGCCCAAGTGATTGATATGCTCAGGAATACTGACTGTTACAGGAGGTCTGCGCAGACTGCGTGCCCCAGACCCGGCGCAACACGACCGGCTGGTAGCGCTCATCGTCACGGTTGCGGCTGAAATGCCAGCGCAGCAGGACAAAACCAGTGGCCAGGCCGGCTGCGCCAGCCAGCGCCGCCCAACCGTCAGAAGCCGTGAAATGGTCCGCCAGCAACGCCCCGGCCAGGGCAATCACCAGCGGCATCATGTAGGCCAGCAGGGAGCTGGTCACCACCAGCGATTCCGGAATGCCGATTACTACCTCATCCCCCACCGCCCAGGTCTGGCTGGCGGCGGCCCGGATATGGGCAGTTTTGCTGGTCAGTTTGGAAAGGGCACTGTGGCCGCAACCGGCCTTGGCGGAACAGGAATGGCAGGCGGACTGGCGAATGGTTTCAACCCAGACAGCGCCCTCTTCCACAGCAACGACACGCCCGGTTTCTTCGATCATGGCCTGAATTCCACACAATAAGGTTCAGATCACTGTACTGAAATCAGGGTTGCGCAGCCAGCGCTTTCACGCCCTCAGCCACACGGATAGCGGTTTCCAGAGGAATTTCACCCACGACAGTCACCATGCCTGCAGCATTGGGCAACGCGCGGTGGACCGCAACAGTGGCACCGTGCACGCGTGATGTTTCGCGGGGGTCACTGCCCTGCCGCTCATAAAAAACGGTGAACGCGGCCAGACCGTCGGTATAGACGCGGGCACTGACCTGGGGCTTGCCGGCCGGGGTTGCCGGTTGCCCAACGGAGCGGAATCCTTCCGGCAGCCAGACCGGTTCCCAGGAGCCAGCCTGCTGCGCGCTCCCGGCTGCGGACACCGGACTCTCCCCCGCCACAAGACCGGAAGAGGGCGCAAACGCCTCAGGCGGCAAAGGCGAACCAATATCCAGCTCCACGAACTCAAACACTTCCAGCGGGTCACCGTTCTCCGGATTGGTCTGGGATTTCAGCAGCACCCCGGTCGCCTCGTCCAGCCACAGGCTGTAGCCATAGCGATGGGAATCCAGCGGCTCCACATTGATACGAACACCATCCCGCCCGGCCACCCGCTCATTGGCGGCACGGTTAAAGCGGTAATAACGGGAAATGGTCTGGGCGCTTTCCTCCAGCGCGGACAGCTTGCCGAGCGGGGTGCGCTGCAGGTCGAGACGGGAAGCCGAATCCGGGTGCAGACAGGTGATGGTGGAGCCCTTGCGCAGAATCTCGGCCGGCTCGCCGCTCAGATGCACTACCCGCTCCCAAACCTCATCGTTGAAGGGCGCATGATAGATGGCCAGCGATGTCATCCGCCCACCACTGAGCAGCACGGAATGCCCTTGGTAACTGACCTGCCGCGCGGCGGACAGCATCTTCTGCAACCACTGCTCGGCGGACTCTTCGGCCATGGCCAGGGAAGATCCCAGCATCAGCACTCCGGCCATCAGCTTGCGCCACTGCACCATTTTTTAACTCTCCGCTGTTATCGTCCTGACTGTTGCTGCTGCGCTGTTTCCTGTGCCGGCTTCAGCATGACAACGCGGGCATACGGAGCCACACCGCTGGCGGTATTGAAGGCTGCATTGCCGGAATGGGAAATCAGGTAATAGTTGAGCTGGTCATCACTGGCGGGATTGTAGCGGATGATCTGTTGCTGGCTGGTGGCAGGCGTGGCGCGGAAGGAACCGCTGGTCTGGGCTACCGGCATCAGGCCGGAGGTTGCAGAAGATGCACTGGCCACCACATTGCCGGCGCCGGCTGGCAGCGCCGCTACCGGGCCTGTCGCATTGACCGGTTTCTGGTTGACCGCCTGCCAGCCCAGAATCACCGCCGCCGACACCGATGCCGCCACCGCCACATTGGCGAACGGCCTCAGCCAGGTCTCTTTCACCTTGCCAGCACTGGCGGCAATGGCACCGGTATGGGCCGCTTCAGTTTCCAGCTGCTGCGCTATCCGGGCCGACAGATCGACCGCCTGCCACTGCTGGGCCGCCCCACGGGTTTCACCCTTCAGCACCGAGCTGACCAGCTGATAACGCGCCCATTTCTGGCACATCACCTGATCCTGCTCGATATTCTTCAGAACCCGGCGCACTTCCAGTTCCGAGATCTCACCGTCCATCAGGGCGGACAATTCTTCCAGATTACGTTCGTTCATTGCATTCACCTGTCTCTTTCACCGGCCCGGAATGTTCATACCTTCATCATTTCGATGCGCTTGTCGATGGCTTCACGGCCGCGAAAGATCCGCGACCGCACCGTGCCCACCGGACAATCCATTACTTCCGCGATTTCCTCGTAACTCAGACCGTCGAATTCGCGCAATGTCACTGCCGTGCGCAAATCGTCGGGCAGGTCCCGGAGGGCCTCGAACACCACCTTTTCCAGCTGATCCTTCATCATCTCCTGCTCGGGATCAGCGAATTCGTGCAGGGCATCGCTGCCGCTGTACTGTTCTGCCTCGCTGGCATCGATGTCGGAATCCGGCGGACGTCGCCCGCGGGACACCAGATAATTCTTTGCTGTGTTGACGGCAATGCGGTAGATCCAGGTATAGAACGCGCTTTCGCCCCGAAACTTGTCGAGTGCGCGGTAGGCCTTCATGAAGGCATCCTGGGCCACATCCATTGCCTCGTCCGGATCGCGGACAAAACGGCTGATGACGGCAATTACCCGGTGCTGATATTTCTTTACCAGCAGGTCAAACGCCCTTTTGTCACCGTTCTGAACACGTTCCACCAACAGCTGATCGGGATGTCGCTCAGCCATCCAAGAAAACTCCCCATATGGGCTCCCTTCAGACAGCGCCGGGAGCAGTGCTTATAAAGACTGGAACAGCCTGCAGAAAGTTCCATTCCATGTGCGCCCGATCTGCCATGACCCGAGCGATTGTGACAATCCGGCTGTATAATACTGCCAAGTCAAAACAATGCGAAAACCGATTCCGGAGCAGCCCGGCGTTTGCGATATACAGGCCGCTCCCCTCTTGTGGACACCTTGATGGCCCGATTCCAGCACGACATTCTCATCATCGGCAGCGGTGCTGCCGGCCTGACCGCTGCCCTGCATCTGGCGCCATTCGCCCGTATTGGCGTGCTGAGCAAGGGTCCGCTGACCGCCGCGAACACCTATTATGCCCAGGGCGGCGTGGCGGCAGTGCTGGATGAGGGGGATTCGGTGGAAGCGCATATCGAAGACACGCTGATTGCCGGCGCCGGCCTGTGTCACGAGGATGCCGTGCGGATGACGGTGGAAAACGGCCCCGCCGCGATCCGCTGGCTGATCCAGCAGGGCGTGAGCTTCACTACCGAGGAACAGGACAACGGCCAGACCGATTACCACCTGACCCGCGAAGGCGGTCACAGCCACCGCCGGGTGATTCACGCCGCCGACGCCACCGGCTTCGCCATCTCCAGCACGCTGATCGAGCAGGTGCGCAAGCAGAAAAACGTGGCGCTGTTCGAATCCCGCGTGGCGGTGGACATCATCACCACCCACAAGCTGGGTCTGCCGGGGAACCGGGCGCTGGGCGCGTATGTGCTGAACAACGACACCGGCCATGTGGAAGTACACGAAGCGCGCTTTGTGCTGCTGGCCACCGGCGGCGCAAGCAAGGCCTACCTTTATACGTCAAACCCGGATGTGGCCACCGGCGACGGCATTGCCATGGCCTGGCGTGCGGGCTGCCGGGTCGGCAACATGGAGTTCAACCAGTTTCACCCCACCTGCCTGTACCACCCCGACGCCGGCAATTTCCTCATTACCGAAGCCATTCGGGGCGAAGGCGGCCACCTGAAACTGCCGGACGGTTCCCGCTTCATGCAGCGCTTCGACGAGCGGCTGGAACTGGCGCCGCGCGACATCGTGGCCCGCGCCATCGACCATGAAATGAAGCGGCTGGGTATCGATTGCGTGTATCTGGACATCAGCCACAAGCCGGCGGATTTCATCAAGGCCCACTTCCCCACCATTTATGAACGCTGCCTGGAATTCGGCATCGACATCACCCAGGAAGCGATTCCGGTGGTGCCGGCGGCCCACTACACCTGCGGCGGCGTGCTGACCGACCTGCGCGGACGCACCGACGTGGAC
>CAZBII010000266.1:0-4311 GCA_964491665.1 uncultured Moraxellaceae bacterium | reverse complement strand
AGTCGAACCCACTGCCACCCATGGGGCAAAGAGTAGGGTTCATCGCTGGCGGTGATATCAGGCAAGGTTTTGGGCGCTTTGATCTTGCGTTCTTTCGCCAGCCGCTTCTTTTCGGCTTCAATGGACCTTAGCAGTTCGCTAGCCGGTGAGTCATTTGGGTTTTGTGGCACCAATTTTCCCTGCATCGCAAGCTTCAAGATCAGCTCGCGCAATCTCGGGATGCCATCGGGCGCGGCAAAGGCCGTATCAAAGTGTTGCTCCAGCAGATCCATCACTGCCCTCCGAGCGCGAGCATCAGCTCGCTCAGCAACGCACTCTGCGCCTCAGCCAATTGGCGGCTGATTTCCTGGTATTCCGCCATCAACTCGACTGGATCACGGTGGTTCACCTCCACCGCGTGGGGATTCTTGCAGTCCAGGTTGTAGTTGCGCGCCGCAATGTCTGCAGCCGATACCTTCCAGGCGTTCTCTGTTGTCTTCCGTCCTTTGCGTGAGGGGCCACCCCACCAGGCCTTTTCGAGGTCGAATTCCTTGATCTCCAGTGGCTTGGAGCGTGAATAGCTCTTGTAGCCATCCGGGTACGGGTGTTCAAAGAACCAGACATCTTTCGTCGGCTCGCCCTTTTCGAAGAACAGCACATTGGTGGCGATGCTGGTGTAGGGCGCAAAAACGCCCTTGGGCAGGCGCACGATGGTGTGCAGGTTGAACTCTTCGAGTAGTTCGCGTTTGAGCGTGGTCTTGGCGCCTTCACCGAACAGGAAGCCATCGGGCAGCACGACGGCGGCACGGCCCGTGTCATGCTTGAGCAGGTGCATGATCAGTGCCATGAACAGGTCTGCGGTTTCGCGTGTCTGGTACTTGCGCGGAAAGTTGTTCTCGATGCCGTCTTCTTCCATGCCACCAAAGGGCGGATTGGTGAGGATGATGTCCACCCGGTCTTTCGGGCCGTAATCTTTCAGCGGACGGCTCAGGGTGTTGTCGTGGCGGATGTTGCTGGGCACATCGATGCCGTGCAGCATCAGGTTGGTCATGGCCAGCATGTGGGGCAGCGGCTTTTTCTCGACGCCGTGGATGCTGTCTTGCAGCGTGATGCGGTCTGCCGCTGTTTTGACTTGTGCCTTCAGGTGTTCGATGGTGCAGGTCAAGAAACCGCCCGTGCCGCAGGCCGGGTCCAACACGCTTTCGCCCAACTGCGGGTCAAGAATGTCCACCATGAACTGGGTGACGGCGCGTGGCGTGTAGTACTCGCCCGCGTTGCCCGCCGATTGCAGATCGGCCAGGATTTTTTCGTAGATGTCGTTGAACAGGTGCCGGTCTGTGGAGGAGTTGAAATCGACATCGCTCTCAATGGTGTTGATGACCTGCCGCAACAAGGTGCCTGATTTCATGTAGTTATAGGCATCTTCGAACACCGAGCCAACGACTTTGCCGTGGGGGGTTACACCGGCAGCGGTGGCGAGTTTTTTCAGCGACGGGAAGAGCTCGTTGTTGACGAAGTCAATCAGCTCTTCACCGGTGATGCCCTCGGCATTTTTGGCCCAGTTGCTCCAGCGGAATCGGGTTTGCAGCGGCGACTTGTAGCCGGGAATGGTGAGCTGCCATTCCTGCTCTTTGTCATCGAAGATTTTCAGGAACAGCAGCCAGACGATCTGGCTGATGCGCTGGGCGTCGCCATCCACGCCGACGTCCTTGCGCATGATGTCTTGGATAGTTTTGATCAGGGTGCCGATGGACATAAATGGATTCCGTGATATTTATCAGGCGCGCAGCTGCGAAGAGCCGTAAAGCGCTTGTTCGAGTTCGTGAATGGCACGCTGGTATCTATCCAGCCCGCCGAAGGCGCGGATGATCTCCATGGGGGTGCCGAAACTGGTGAAAGGGGCGATGGTGAGGATCTGGGTTTCCTCAATGGGACCGACGCCTTCATCGGCGTATTTATCCAGCAAGGCCTGCAGTACACGCTGCGCCTGTTCTCCATAGCGGGTGAAGTAGTCACGCTTCTTGACCTGCTCGGCGCGCTCTTTGCGGGTGAGCGGCGGCTGATCCCAGGCCACATGGCAGATCAAATCGAAAGGGTCGAATTCCTTGCCGGACTGGCGGCCAATTTCTTCGGCCAGCGCGTCAAAGAACACGCCCTCGTTGGCCAATTCGTCAATGACGGCCTGCTTTTTCTCAGCATCGTTCCAGCGACGCAAGAAATCGTCGAGTGAGCTGAACTCTTTGGCGAGCGCCTTGCGGGTGTAGTCTTTTAGGGATTCGGTGATCAAGCGGCCAGCGGCATCGAAATACTGCACCCGCTCGGATGCCACTTTGACTTCTACATTGGCGACAACGTAGCGACGGATGCTACTGCCTTCCTCGCCGGGCCGAGGTTCGGCTACGCCCGACCACGGCGATTCTTCTGTCGGCGGGTAGGTGAAGCCATCGTCGGTTTTGGGGCTTTCGCCATCATCCGGTGGTACGGGCGAGTCATCCCCCTTGGGCTCATAGATCTGCACCGGGTCGCCATCGAAGTCAGGATCAGCAAACAGCTCCGTTGCCTTCTTGAAATCAATGATGGTGAAGTAGTACTTGTCGTAATCCTCATTGATGCGCGTGCCGCGACCGATGATCTGCTTGAACTCGGTCATGGACTGAATGCGCTGATCAAGGACAATGAGCTTGCAGGTCTGCGCATCCACCCCCGTGGTCATCAGCTTTGATGTAGTGGCGATAACGGGGTACTTGGACTCCGGGAAGATAAAGTTGTCGAGCTCTGCTTTGCCCTCTTCGTTGTCGCCGGTAATGCGCATCACGTACTTGCTGTTCTGTGCCACGAGATCGGCGTTCTCGTTGACCAAGGCTTGACGCATGCGCTCGGCGTGATCGATGTTGTCGCAGAAAACGATAGTTTTATCGAAACGATTCGTTTGCTTCAGGAAGTCGCTGATCTTTTTGGCAACCAGTTCCGTACGCTTTTCCAGAACGAGGTTTTTGTCAAAATCCCGCTGGTTGTATATCCGATCCTCGATCTGATTGCCGTATTTATCGACCATGCCTTTATCAGGGCGCCAGCCGGTGAGGTCTCTATCCAGGTCAATGCGTACGACCTTGTAGGGTGCCAGAAAGCCATCGTCGATACCCTGCCGCAGGGAGTAGGTGTAAATCGGTTCGCCGAAGTAATCGATGTTGGATACTTCTTTGGTTTCCTTCGGGGTAGCTGTCAGTCCGATCTGTGTGGCCGACGAGAAGTATTCCAGAATCTCCCGCCAGGCTGAGTCGGCTGCCGCGCTGCCGCGATGACACTCGTCGATGACGATCAGGTCGAAGAAGTCACGACTGAACTGCTTGTAGATATTGCGTTCTTCTTCTGTACCAGTGACAGCCTGATACAGCGACAGATAAATCTCATACGACTTGTTGGCCTGCCGCTTCTGGATTTTGGTCATTGCCGAACCGAAGGGCTTGAAGTCGTTGGTCATGGTCTGATCGACCAGGATGTTGCGGTCGGCTAGGAACAAGATGCGTTTTTTAGCTCTGGACTTCCATAGGCGCCAGATAATCTGGAAGGCTGTGTAGGTTTTGCCGGTGCCAGTGGCCATGACCAGCAGTAGGCGATTCTGGCCGCGCGCGATGGCTTCAATAGTTTTGTTGATGGCCAGCAGCTGGTAGTAGCGTGGAGTCTTGTTGCTGCCGTCGCTGTAATAGTCCTGCGAAACCAGTTCGCTTTGTGTTGGGTTTAGGCCAAGGTGTTCTGCCCACCATTGCCAAAGCAGATCCGGGCCGGGCAATTCGTGTAGCGCCAACTCACGCTCAATGACACCGTCTTTGGCAATCTTGTTGTGAAACAGGAAGCCGTTGCCATTGCTGCTGAACACAAAGGGGACCTGCAGCATGTCAGCATAGCCCAGTCCTTGCTGCATACCATCGCCCAATGAGTGTTTGTTGTCCTTCGCCTCGATAACTGCGATAGGAATGTTGGGCTTGTGGAACAAGACGTAGTCGGCGCGTTTGTTTTGAGCGCGAGTGTGCAGCTTGCCTCGGACGATGATGCGCCCCTTGGTGAGCGGAAACTCTTCACGTACCTGAGTAGCAATATCCCAGCCCGCCTGCTCAAGTGCGGGGGTGATGAATTTTGTGCAGATATCGCGCTCACTGAGCTGGCGTTTATCCATATCAAATGGCTTCCCCATTTTCGCGGTCTTGATCTTCATCCGCGCCGCCCGCTCGCACCCACTCATCCACTTCGGAGAGCTGGAACTTCCACAGCCGCCCTACGCGGTGCGCGGGCAGACCCTTGCGCTCGCGCCAGCGGTACACGGTGTCCTTGGCC
>CAZBII010000265.1:0-4314 GCA_964491665.1 uncultured Moraxellaceae bacterium | reverse complement strand
GGCCCAGGCCTGCTTGGTCAGGTCGTCGTAAATGATCAGGGCGTCTTCGCCGCGGTCACGGAAGTATTCACCCATGGTGCAACCGGTGAAGGGCGCGATGAACTGCATCGCCGCCGGATCAGCTGCCGCTGCCGCCACCACGATGGTGTGGGCCATGGCGCCGTGTTCTTCCAGCTTGCGCACCACGTTGGCGATGGACGACTGCTTCTGGCCGATCGCAACGTAGATACACTTAATGCCTTTGCCTTTCTGGTTGATGATGGTGTCGATTGCCACCGCGGTTTTACCGATCTGGCGGTCGCCGATGATCAGTTCGCGCTGGCCGCGACCTACCGGAGTCATGGCATCGATCGACTTCAGACCGGTCTGTACCGGCTGGTCTACCGATTTACGGGCGATTACGCCGGGCGCAACCTTTTCCACCACGTCCATCAGTTTGGTGTTGAGCGGGCCCTTGCCGTCGATCGGGTTACCCAGCGCATCCACCACACGGCCCAGCAGTTCAGGGCCCACCGGCACTTCCAGTACCTTGCCGGTGCATTTTACTTTCTGGCCTTCCGCCAGGCCCAGGTATTCACCCAGAACCACGGCGCCCACGGAATCCTGCTCCAGGTTCAGCGCCATGCCGAAAACGCCGGTCTGGAACTCGATCATTTCGCCGTACATTACGTCGGCCAGACCGTGAATGCGCACGATACCGTCCGACACGCTGACGATGGTGCCTTCGTTACGGGCTTCGGACGTGGTGTCCAGATTGGCGATCCGCTGTTTGATCAGCTCGCTAATCTCTGAAGGGTTGAGCTGCTGCATGGTTAGATCCTCAAACTCAAGAATTCAATGTTTCGGCCAGTCGGGCCAGCTTGCCACGCACGGATCCGTCAATCACAAGGTCACCGGCCCTGATAATGGCGCCGCCCAGAATCGAGGCGTCCACGGCGGTGGTGACATTGACTTCGCGACCCAGCTTCTTCTTCAGGGAGCCAGCAAGCGTGTTGGTCTGTTCTGCGGACAGCGTGAAGGCGGAAACGATTTCCACATCGACGCTCTGTTCCTTTTGCGACTTCAGGGCTTCGAACAGCACCGCGATTTCCGGCAGGGCAGACAAGCGTTTGTTCTGGGCCAGCAGGGCGATGAAATTCTTCCCGGCGGCAGTCAGCTTGTCGGCGCACACTTGCTGGAACGCATCCGCTTTCTGGGCGGACGTCAGTCGTGGATTGGCCAGTACCTGCGCGACAGTATCCTGTTGGGAAACTGCCGCAGCAAATGCCAGCATCGACGACCATTCCGGCAATGCACGGGATTCATCCGCAAACTGGAAAGCGGCTTTCGCGTAAGGACGTGCAACCGTTGTAAGTTCTGCCATATCGGATACCGTTACAGTTCTGCTGCCAGTTGCTCAAGCATTTTGCTGTGGGCGGAAGCGTCCACAGAACCTGCCAGGATTTTTTCCGCACCGGCAATCGACAGGGCGGCAACCTGGGCGCGCAGGACTTCCTTGGCGCGGTTGATTTCCTGTTCGATCTCGGACTGGGCAGCGGCTTTCAGGCGCTCACCTTCGGCACGGGCCTGGTCCTTGGCTTCTTCCACCAGCTGATTGGCACGCTTGTTGGCCTGCTCGATCAGGGCTGCAGCCTGATGCTTGGCATCACGCAGGGTTTCAGCGGCTTTTTCTTTCGCCAGTTCCAGATCCTTACCGGCCTGGTCAGCGGCCTGGAGGCCGTTTGCAATCTTCTGGGAACGCTCGTTCATGGCGCCGATCAAAGGCGGCCACACGAACTTCATGCAGAACCATACGAAGATGGCGAAGGCAACGACCTGCCCCAGGATGGTAGCGTTAATATCCATACCAAACCCTCTCGCTCGTTAAAGTAAAAAAGTGTTCGTACTTTTCCAGAGCGACGGCTTAGGCCAGAACGAAAATCATGTACATGCCGATACCAACACCGATCATCGGTACCGCGTCAAGCAGACCAGCCATCAGGAACATTTTGCCCTGCAGCATCGGAGCCATTTCCGGTTGACGGGCAGTACCTTCCAGCAGACGGCCGCCCAGCAGACCGAAGCCGATTGCGGTGCCCAGTGCGCCCAGACCGATTACCAGACCAGCGGCGATCAATACAAGTGCGGATGCAGTTTCCATGTTATCTCCTGGTGTTTGACTTGATTAAATTGAAGGTGAATGAAAAAACGGTAATTCCGGTCAGTGATCTTCGTGCGCGGTGCTCAGGTACACGATGGTCAGTACCATGAACAGGAACGCCTGCAGTGTGATGACCAGAATGTGGAAGATCGCCCAGGGCACAGACAGGGTCCACTGCAGGAACCAGGGCAGCAGGGCGATCAGAATGAAGATCATCTCGCCGGCATACATGTTGCCGAAAAGACGCAGGCCGAGCGAAATCGGCTTGGCAATCAGGTTGATGGTTTCGAGGAACAGGTTGATCGGAATCAGCAGGATCTTCACCAGCAGATTGTCGCTGCTGAACGGATGCAGGGTGAGTTCACCGGCAAAGCCGCCAATGCCTTTCACCTTGATGCTGTAGTAAATGATCATGGCAAAGACGGTGAAGGACATGCCCAGCGTGATATTGGGGTCGGTGGACGGCACAATTTTCATGAAATGCACACCGAACAGACCGAACAGGGCCGGAATCCAGTCCACTGGAATCAGGTCCATCAGGTTCATCAGGAACACCCAGCAGAAAATGGTCAGTGCCAGCGGCGCGATCAGCGGATTGCGGCCGTGGAAGTTTTCCTTCACCTGGGTGTTGACGAAATCCACCAGGATTTCGACGAAGTTCTGGAAGCCGGTGGGAACAGCGGTGGAGGCGCGCTTGGCGGCCATGCGGAACAGGAAGAGGAACAGGATGCCAAGGCCGAACGACCAGCCCAGGGAATCAACGTGGAATTTCCAGAAACCCATCTGCGCGGCTTCGGCTGCATCATGAGCCAAGCCCCAGGAACCATCGGCTTTCTGGCCGAACACCAGGTTGGTCAGGTGGTGCTTGATATATTCTGAAGAACTTCCGGCTGCCATAGTTCGTCCCAATACCCTTTTACAAAAAGCGCAGGTTTAAGTCGGCGTTAGTTGCCTTGTTTCGAGCCTTGCTTCAGGACCAGCGGCGCCACCCAGGCGATGCCATACACCAGAACAAAGGCTGCAAACAGATACGGTGCTGTATCGCGAATACCGTCTAGAAGACGAAAGGCAGCGACAAACAGCAGCATGACAATGACAAACTTGCCCGCCTCGCCCCGGTAGAATGCCCGCACCATGTCGCGGGAAGCCCGCGCGCCGGAGAAACGGAAAGCCTGAAGTGCAAAGTAGAGATTGCCGAGCGTGGCAATCCATCCCCCTGCCAGCGCTGCTATGGCAGCGCTCTTACCCAAGGCAATCCACACCAAAATGGGGAGCAAAACAGAGACGGCGGCTTGGGAACCTACCACGTAATACGCGAGATGCCGATCATTGATCGCACGAGGTTTTGTCAAAGCCATTGTTCCAGACAATCCAAACATTCAGCAGAGATCCGTACCTTGTGGGCCAGCCGATCGCTGAGTGCAGGATGGAGCCTGCGTAAGGCGGTGCCGATTATAGAGACTTTCCCAGGGGCAGGCAACACGCGGTCCGCGCGGTCACGCCAGGCATTTGTGAGGGTTTCGTAACTGGTCGGCTGTCAGCGGATATGGGCGAGAATGCCGTCCAGTTCATCCAGACTGGTGTAGCTGATCACCAGTTTGCCCTTGCCTTTGGCGGAGTGCTGGATCAGCACCGGCGCCCCCAGTTTTTCGGACAGGTTGTCCTGCAGCAGTTTGACGTCGGGATCGAGACGGACTTCGCCGGCCTCGATGCGTTCCTGTTGCAGGCGGCGCACCAGGGCTTCGGTCTGGCGCACGGACAGGCCGCGGGCAACGATGGTGCGTGCAGCTTCGGTCTGCTTGGGGATGTCGAGGGTGAGAATGGCGCGGGCATGGCCCATTTCCAGATCGCCATGTTCCACCAGCTTGCGCGCTTCGGCGGACAGGCTCATCAGGCGCAGCAGGTTGGTGACGGTGGTGCGGGACTTGCCGACGGCATCGGCCACCTGCTGGTGGGTGAGTTCGAATTCGTCCTGCAGGCGCTGCAGGGCGGCCGCTTCCTCGATGGGGTTGAGGTCTTCGCGCTGGATGTTCTCGATCAGGGCCATGGCGATGGCGGCTTCGTCCGGCACATCGCGGATGACGCAGGGCACCTTGTCGAGACCGGCCAGCTGGCTGGCGCGCCAGCGGCGTTCGCCGGCGATGATTTCGTATTTCTTCGCGCCGATGGGGCGC
>CAZBII010000264.1:0-4342 GCA_964491665.1 uncultured Moraxellaceae bacterium | reverse complement strand
CCTGCCCAGTTCCCGCAGCAGCCTGCCGACGATCTCGGCCACGGCGCCGCCGATGCCCACGTCCACTTCGTCGAACACCAGGGTGGCGACGTTGGTTTTCGCCGCGCAGGCCACCTGGATCGCCAGACTGATTCGCGACAGTTCGCCGCCGGACGCCACCTTGCCCAGCGGCTTGGCGGGCTGGCCGGGGTTGGTGCAGACGATGAACTCCACCTGTTCCAGACCGTGGGCACTGTACTGGCCCTTCTCCAGCGGCTGCAATTCCACGCTGAAGTCGGCGCCGGGCATGCCCAGCGGACGGATCTGTTCGCTGATCAGCTTGCCGAGTTTTTTTGCTTCCTTGGCGCGGCCTTTGGACAGGGATTCGGCGGCGCTGAGGAATTCCTTTTTCGCCATTTCAGCCTGCTGTTCCAGTTGGGCCAGCCGGTCGTCGCCACCGTCGATCGCGGCCAGTTCGCCCTGCAGGGTTTCCCACAGGGTGGCCAGCTGGTGCGGGTCCTCGCGGTGCTTGCGGGCCAGATGAATGTAGCTGGAGAGGCGCTGGTCCACTTCCTGATAGCGCTCCGGGTTCATTTCCAGTGCGTCGAGATAGTGCCGCAGGCCGGACGACGCTTCCTCCAGCTGGATGGCGGCGGATTCCACCAGATCCAGCACGTCTTTCAGGCTGGCGTCGTCGGCGGCCATGTCTTTCAGCAGGTGGCTGACGGCGCGGGTCTGGTCCAGCAGGTTGTCATCGCCTTCGCTGAGGCCGGTCAGCGCCTGTTGGCCCTGGCTGAGCAGGCCGTCCACGTTGGACAGGCGCTTGTGCTCCTGCTCCAGTTCTGCCAGTTCGCCGGCCACCGGTTTGAGTTCGTCCAGTTCGTTCAGCTGGAAGCGCAGCAGGTCGGCGCGGTCCTGCAGTTCCTTGGCGTGGTCGCGGAAATGCTGGAAGTCGGCCAGCTTCTGCTGCCAGCTGCGATAGCGCTCGGCCACGCTGCGGGCCTGGCCGTTGAGGCCGGCATATTCATCCAGCAGCTGGCGGTGGGTGTCCTTTTTCAGCAGGGCCTGATGTTCGTGCTGGCCGTGGATGCTGACCAGCATCTCGCCCAGTTCCTTCAGCGCCTGCACCGGCGACGGAGTGCCGTTGATGTAGGCGCGGGAGCGGCCGTCGGCGGTGATCACCCGGCGCAGGATGCATTCCTGGTCGGCATCCAGATCGCGCTCTTGCAGCCAGGCCTGTGCGTCCGGGTTGTGGCTGACGTCGAAAGTGGCGAGGATTTCCGCCTTGTCGGCGCCGTGGCGCACCGAGCCGGAGTCGGCGCGATCGCCCAGGGCGAGGCCGAGGGCGTCGATCATGATGGATTTGCCGGCGCCGGTTTCCCCGGTGATGACGGTGAGTTTGCCGGGAATATCCAGGTCCAGTTCCGCCACGATGGCGAAGTTGCTGATTTTGATGTGGGTGAGCATAGGGTGGGGTGCCGCTCCGATGACGAGCCGCCATCTTAAGGAAGTTGTGGGCGGCTCGCCAAGTGGAAAGGCGGGCAGCCGGTCGGTGCGCTTGCCTTGCCTCGGGTTGCCGGTGCTAGAATCCGGGCAGTTGAAAATTCAGGCAGGCCTTTAACGGGAATCGAACAGCCATCATGCGACGCAAGCGGAATCGGGCGGAAGATGTATTGAAGGCGCTGGTGGAGCGCTACATTGCCGATGGCGAGCCGGTGGGCTCGAAAGCCATTGCCGATGCCATGGCCGGTTCCGCCAGCCCCGCCACCATCCGCAATGTGATGGCCGAGCTGGAAGGTCGCGGTCTGATCCGTTCCCCCCATACCTCTGCCGGCCGGGTGCCCACTGCGCTGGGTTACCGCCTGTTCGTGGATACCATGCTGACCGTCGCGCCGCCGGAAGCGGCCAATGTGGATCAGGTAAAGCGGCGGCTGGTGCCGGACAAGACCCCGCAGGAACTGGTGGAGGCGGCGTCGCAGGTGCTGTCCGATCTGACGTCCATGGCCGGCATCGTGATGGTGCCCAAGCAGGATCGTGCCAGCCTGCGTCAGGTGGAATTCCTGCCGCTGGAAGGCAAGCGGGTGCTGGTGATCCTGGTGCTGAACGACCGCGAGGTGCAGAACCGCATCATCACCACCGAGCGCCAGTACTCGGAGTCCGAGTTGCAGCAGGCGGCCAACTACCTTAACCGTCATTACATGGGGGCCGAACTGGTGGCCATCCGCGACCGCATCCTGGTGGCGATGAAAGACGACAAGACCCGCATGGATTCGCTGATGCAGACGGTGATCGAAGTGGCCTCCGCCAGTTTTGGCCAGCAGGAGGAGCCGGAGTGCGTGGTGTCGGGCCAGTCCCATCTGCTGGGCCTGGCCGATCAGGGCCGGGTGGACCGCCTCAAGGATCTGTTCGACGCCTTCCAGCACAAGCGCGACCTGCTGCACCTGATGGACAGCTGTGTCAGCGCGCAGGGGGTGCAGATCTTCATCGGGCAGGAGTCCGGCTACAAAATGCTGGATGAGTGCAGCGTGATTTCTTCCCCCTATGGCAGCGATGATCAGGTGCTGGGGGTGCTGGCGGTGATCGGGCCGACCCGCATGCCGTACCAGAAAGTGATCCCCATGGTTGATTTGACGGCAAAAATTCTCAGCGCCGCCTTGAAGCCTGCCAAATAGGCCCCATATACCCGCACAGTTTGCCCCGTCTCTGGGCGCATTTCCCCAAACCTTTTTCCAACATTCTGTTAATTCTGGAGTTTTGTCATGGTGAATGAAGAGGCGGCCCCGTCCCCGTCGGAAGCAGTCGAACCGGTGGCAGAGGCAGCGGCCGAAGCGGCCCACGCCCAGCTGGATGCTCCCACGATCGCCGCGCTGGAAGGCGAGATTGCCCAGCTGCAGGCCAAGGTGAACGAGCAGGTGGAGAGCGTGCTGCGGGCCCAGGCCGAAATGCAGAACGTGCGCCGTCGGGCCGAGCGCGATGTGGAAAGCGCCCATAAGTTTGCTTTGGGCAGGTTCTCGGAAGACCTGCTGCCGGTGGTGGACAGCCTGGAGCGCGCCCTGGATGCGGCTGGCCAGCTGGACAGCGAATCCGTCAAGGCCATGAAGGACGGCATCGAGCTGACCCTGAAAATGTTCGTCGACACCCTGGCCAAGCACGGTGTGCAGCAGGTCAATCCGCTGGGCCAGCCGTTCAATCCCGAGTTCCATCAGGCCATGAGCATGGTGCCCAATCCCGATCTGGCGCCCAATTCCGTCATGGCGGTGCTGCAGAAGGGTTACACCCTGAGCGGCCGTCTGGTGCGTCCGGCGATGGTGGTGGTGAGCAAGGCGGCCTCCTGAAAGCGCCGGCTCTTGAAAACACGGGTCTTGAAAATGAAGTCCCGGCCCCCATTAAGGGTTTCAAGCACAACGGGGTTTGTCCCCACGGCACAAACTGAACGATTCAAGCGTTTCACAATTGAGTGAGTAGGCCCCAGAGGGGCTGAAACAAGGTGGAGAACATCATGGGTAAAATTATCGGTATCGACCTGGGCACAACCAACTCCTGCGTTGCGATCATGGAGGGCGACAAGCCCAAGGTCATCGAAAACAGCGAAGGCGACCGCACCACGCCGTCCATCATCGCCTACAACGAGGATGGCGAAATCCTGGTGGGCCAGTCTGCCAAGCGGCAGGCGGTGACCAACCCGCACAACACCCTGTATGCCATCAAGCGTCTGATCGGCCGCAAGTTCACCGACAACGAAGTGCAGAAAGATCTGGTGCGCGCGCCGTTCAAGATCATCAAGTCCGACAATGGCGACGCGTGGGTGGATGTGCGCGGCAAGAAAATGGCCCCGCCGCAGATTTCCGCCGAAGTGCTGAAGAAAATGAAAAAGACCGCCGAGGACTACCTGGGCGAACCGGTGACCGAGGCGGTTATCACCGTGCCGGCGTATTTCAACGATTCCCAGCGTCAGGCCACCAAGGATGCCGGCCGCATCGCCGGTCTGGATGTAAAGCGCATCATCAACGAGCCGACCGCCGCCGCACTGGCCTACGGCATGGACAAGAAGCGCGGTGATTCCGTCATCGCGGTGTACGACCTGGGTGGTGGTACCTTCGATATTTCCATCATCGAGATCGCGGAAGTGGACGGCGAGCACCAGTTCGAAGTGCTGGCCACCAACGGTGACACCCACCTGGGTGGTGAAGACTTCGACCTGCGCCTGATCGAGTATCTGGCCGGCGAATTCAAGAAAGATTCCGGCATCGACCTGCACAAGGACCCGCTGGCGCTGCAGCGTCTGAAAGAAGCGGCGGAAAAAGCCAAGATCGAGCTGTCCTCCAGCCAGCAGACCGAAGTGAACCTGCCGTACATCACGGCT
>CAZBII010000263.1:0-4356 GCA_964491665.1 uncultured Moraxellaceae bacterium | reverse complement strand
GTCACGGACTCCCTTCTCAACACCATCGCCCAGGCACTGGATTGCGTGCTTGGCCGGGCCGAAGGCCTGTTGTCCCGCCGGTAACCGAAACATCTCTCCGCCATTCAGTAACTGCCGGCATCGGACATCTGAAAGTGTCTGATGCCGCAGTGTTTGTCATCTGTAAATTCTTTGTACCGGCGATTAATTTTTAGAGTCAATTCAGCTAATATGCCGGATCGCCGTATTTTCATGGCAATTCCTTTGCCGTCTTTCGCATGGACTTTCTGGATGGCATGACACACGCAGGCAGTGTGCGCAGGTCATGAAGAAAGATAAGAAGATAACAAGATGAAGAAGCTACTCAAGATAGTACTGGCTTTGGCCGCAGTTCTGGCAGCGGCCGCAATCTCCTACCATTATTTTCTCCAGCCTTCCCCCGTGCAGGGCAAGCGCGCCGAAATCAAGGTGCCAATGGTGACCGTGTCGCCGGCAAAAGCCCAGAGCATGCACATTCCTGTTTATACCCGCGGGACCGTGACGCCCAGCACCCAGATTTTCATGGTCTCCGAAGTCAGCGGTCAGATCGTCGAGATTTCTCCTAACTTTTCCAGCGGTGGATTTTTCAAGAAGGGCGAAGTCCTGCTGCGGGTCAATCCGCTCGAATATGACGTTGCCATCAAGCGTGCCGAGGCGTCCCGCGCCCAGGCCTACCAGGCTTTTCTTCAGGCGCAGGCGGAAAAGAAAGCGCGCTCGATGGGGCGCAGCGTGCAGGGCAACAGTCTTGCCAGCTTCGATGTGCAGGTGCGGCAGGCCGAGGCCCACTATCTGGCCGCCAATGCCGAGCTGGAGGCCATCAAGATGCAGCGTGACCGGACCACTGTGCGTGCGCCATTCGATGGGCGTGTGCTGACCGCCAGCCTCAATGCCGGCCAGTATCTGCGGCCTGGCATGCAGATGGGTGTGATCTATGCCGTCGACGTTGCGGAAGTGCGCCTGCCGCTCTCGGATCGCCAGCTGGGTCTGGTGGATGTTCCCACCCGCATGTCGGAAGCCGAGCAGATGGATCTGCCTGAAGTTGTATTCACCGAGGAGTTCGCCGGCAAGACGTTTACCTGGAAAGGCAAGATCGTGCGTGCGGAAGGCGGCGTGGATGAGCGCAATCGTCTGCTGTACGTGATCGCCCACGTTCCCGATCCCTATGGCGAAGATCCGTCGCAGCCCGGTCGTCCGGAACTGGTGGCGGGTTCTTTTGTTGAAGCCAGGATTGCTGGACGCAAATTCGAGCGTGTTTTTGCCATTCCGCGCAAGGCATTGCGGCATGGCTCACAGGTCTGGGTTGTCAGTGACGACAGCCGCCTCAGCAAACGTGAAATCAGCATCGTGCACAAGGCCAAGGACACGGTATTCGTCAGCGCCGGAATCGATGACGGTGATCAGGTGGTACTGAGCCAGCTGGATATCGCTGTGGAAGGCATGCGGGTGCGCAGTCAGGTGGAAGAAGGCCTGGATCAGTCTGAACAGGAAGCGGCCGGTGGAGAGAATCCCTTTGCCAGTACCCGGCCGGTCGAGTCTGCCGTCAGTGCGCCATTCCAGCCTGCTAAAAAACCGGCTGGCGTCACCGGTGCTATTGCGCCTGAGCAGGCCCGCGAGCTGGCTGAGAAAGCCAAGGGTTATTATGACGGCCTGAGTGACGGGCAGAAGGAAAAGCTCAAGCAGAACGCATCGAAACTGGCCGGACAGCTGGGCGCCATGCAGGACAAGCTCAAGCAGGCCACATCTCAGCAGACTGCTCCTGTCACGCAGGCACAGGAAACTGTCGAGCCTGAAACGACCGGGCAAACAGACGGCGACACATCTTCCGGGCAACAGTCGGCAGTGGATCAGGTTGCCGATCCTGTGGCCCAGCCGCAGCCCATGTCGCCGCTGGCGGAGCAATTGGAACAGGACATGGCCAGCGTGCCGCAAGCGACGTCAGCACCTGGCGTGCAGGGCGCCGAACAACCGGCACAGCCCGCTTCCGAACCCGCTGCAGCTGAGTCTGCTGCAGAAACGGCCGCCGCTCCGTCGCCGGCGACTGCAACACCTGACACAACCGCAGCAGCAGAGCAGACGCCAGCGCCGACGACGGATACCGCGAGCGATAAGCCGGCAGCTTCCCGAGGCATCATCGCCACTGTTGCTGCTCCCAGGCCCCTGGCGGAGGCCAGTCAATGAGCGCCGAAAACAGAATTCTCAATCCCTACGCTGCAGCGGTCGCGGTTTCGCAAAGATTCGAGGGGCAAAAAGTGTCGCAATTCAATGGACAATTGCTTGGTGTTTTTTTGCTGGCAGGCGTGCTCGCGCTGTCTGGCTGCAAGGGAGGAAGCAAGGAAACCGGCCTTGCTCCTGCGCAGGTCAAACCGGCCACGTCGACTGCCGAGGTGCACACGCTGGAAGATGGCAGCCGCTACAGTGGCGACCTGGTAAACGGGAAAAAAGAAGGCAACGGCCTGTATGTCTGGCCCAACGGCGACACCTATGAAGGTCAGTGGCAAAACGACGTCATGAGCGGCGAGGGCATGTTCAAGGACGCCCAGGGTCGCATCTACAAGGGTAAGTGGGCCAACGGCCTCTTCAATGGCAAGGGAACCTATTCCTGGCCAAGCGGCAGTCGTTATGAAGGCGACTTTGCGAACGGTGAAAAGCAGGGCGTTGGCATTTATCGCTGGGCCGATGGCCGCGAGTATCGCGGTGAATTCCGTGCCGACAAAAAGAACGGCAACGGCACTTACCAGTGGCCGGACGGCCGCAAATACATGGGGCAGTTTGTCGATGACGAGCGTGTCGGTCACGGCAAGATGATGTATCCCGACGGCGAAATCTATGATGGGGAATTTGCCGGTGGCGTCCGCAGCGGAAAAGGATCTCTGACCCTGGCCGATGGCAGCGTCTATGAAGGGCAGTTCAGCAAGGACAAGATGGCGGGGCAGGGTGCGATGCAATGGCCTTCCGGCGAGTCGTATACCGGTGAGTTTGCCAATGATCTGCCCAACGGTTCAGGCGTTATGACCTGGCCGGGCGGAAATCGCTATGAGGGCACATTTTCCAACGGCGTGATGGATGGCAAAGGCAAGCTTGCGTTTGCCGACGGCCGCGTGTACGAAGGCGATTTCCGTCAGGGCAAGCGTTCTGGTCAGGGCACTTTGGTGTGGCCTAGCGGCGAGAAATACACCGGTGATTTCGTGGATGGAATGCGCGAAGGCAGTGGTACTTTCGTTTGGCCCGACAAAAGCAAATATACCGGCAGCTTCAAGCAGAATGCCCTGCACGGTCGTGGAACCTGTACAACGGAAGGCAAGGCGGTTCCCTGTCGTTTTGACAAGGGTGTGAGAATCGAATAATCCCCGGTTTCAGCCCTGTGCGAGCGCCTGCAGAGCCTCTCTGGCGCTCTGAAAGCGTCGCGCAGGGTCGGGGTCCAGCATTTTTGCTACAAAGGCCGAGGTTCTTGCGTCAGTAACATCTGTGAGAAAGTCGTCTGGCTGACGTTCATTGGATGCCGCGAACAACACCTTCTCCCGCTTCGATTTGCCGATGTTCCAGCGGCGATTGCGCAGCAACTCGTAGAACAGAATCCCTGCCTGATACAGGTCGCTGCGGTGATCCCAGGCTTCCCCGCGAGCTTGCTCAGGCGAGATAAAGGATGGCTTGGCCAGCCATTGATACGCTTCCTTGCTGGCCTGTTTCTGGAAGTGGGAGCAGCCAAAATCAACCAGATAGATTTTCTGTTTCGTGTCGATCAGGATGTTTTCCGAACTGATGTCGCCATGAATGACCGGTTTCAGGCTGGTGTGCAGATAGTGCAGCTGTTCCAGAAGCTGACGCACTATGTCCTTGGCAATTTCCTTCACCAGTGATGGTGGAAATCGCGACTGCTCCTGGGACAGATTGATCAACTGAAAACCTTCAATGAATTCATAGGCATAATAAGCCTTGCCATCAATAAGGCCGCGGGACTGGTACTTGGGAAGTTGGGGATGGTGAAGCTCCCTGACTATCTGGCTCTCGGTGGTGAACTGGCGCCGCACAGCCTGGTGATTAAGCCACTGTTCCCGCACCATCTTGACGGCCAGTTTGGGTTTGCCCTGTTCCAGCGGTATACCTTTCATGACCATGCAGATGCCGCCCTCCGTGAAGGGCTCCATGCGGTAGCGCCCGATATTGAGCTGAACCTCAAATGGCCCCTGAACCTTGGCGACAGGTTTGGCAGCCGCGGCCTGAACAGGCTTGGGCTCGGCTTTTTCGGTTTGGGAGGGCTGGTTTTTCTCCGGGGTTTCAGCCGTGGACTGCTGCTTTTTGGAGCGCCATGAAAACAGCCAGGAAAGATCCATAAATTCG
>CAZBII010000262.1:0-4411 GCA_964491665.1 uncultured Moraxellaceae bacterium | reverse complement strand
TGGTCGGGACGGAAGGATTTGAACCTTCGACCCCTTGCACCCCATGCAAGTGCGCTACCAAGCTGCGCTACGCCCCGAATTGTTTTCAATTCAAGCTGTTAGGGCGGACCCAACGGTTGAATGAGGTGGCAAATATTACAGGAAACCCGATAAATAGCAAACGGTTTTTAGGCCGTTTGCCATCCATTCAGTGATCCCGGAGAACGAACAGGACATCCTCCAATTCAGTGATCATCTGACGGATCAACTGGGAGGATTTGGTGACGTCATCACGGGCGTCGTCACCCGCCAACTTTTGGCGGGCACCACCGATAGTGTAACCCTGATCGTACAGCAGACTGCGAATCTGCCGAATCATGATCACGTCCTGTCGCTGATAATAACGACGGTTGCCGCGCCGCTTGACCGGCTTCAGCTGGGTGAACTCCTGCTCCCAGTAACGTAAAACGTGGGGTTTCACGTCACAGAGCTCGCTCACTTCCCCGATCGTAAAATAACGCTTCCCCGGTATGACGGGCAGTTCATTATTGTTGCTTGGTTCCAGCATAGGCTTCCACTCGCTGCTTCAACTTCTGGCCTGGGCGGAAGGTCACCACGCGACGGGCGGAAATGGGGATTTCTTCCCCGGTTTTCGGATTCCGGCCCGGGCGCTGTCGTTTATTACGCAGATCGAAGTTGCCAAAGCCGGACAGTTTCACATGCTCATTGGACTCAAGCGACGCACGAATCTCTTCGAAAAAGAGTTCGACCATTTCCTTGGCCTCTCGCTTGTTCAACCCAAGTTCCTCAAATAGCTTTTCAGCTAGATCAGCCTTGGTCAACGCACTCATGCCTATTCCCTCAATGTGACTTGGAAGTGTTCCCGCAGCGAGGCGACGATTCGGTCGACGACCGGATTGACGTCCTCATCCTGAAGCGTTCGGGACGGGTCCTGCAGGGTGAATCCGAAGGCGATGCTCTTTTTGCCCACTTCCAGATTGGCACCCTGATACACGTCGAACAGCACGAGATCGGTCAATAAAACACCAGCCGATTCACGCACATTTTTCAGTATAGCCTGCGCTGAAATCTTTTCATCAACAATTACGGCTAAATCGCGTCTAACTTCCGGATATTTCGACAATTCTTTGAACCGTGGCAGGATTCCCTCGCAGACCGGAGCCAAAACTAGTTCAAATAGGTATATTTTTGACTGGATGTCGAGGTTTTTTTGCACGGTTGGGTGCAAGGCACCTACATAACCAACCACGCTGCCGGACTTCTTCACCACGGCAGTCTGGCCGGGATGCAGCGCAGCATGAGAGCCAGCCTCAAAGCTGTACTGGGCAGTGCCGCCCGTCAGGTTCAGCAGGGCTTCCACATCGCCCTTGATATCGAAGAAATCGACGGTCTGCGCCTTGCCGAACCAGCTTTCCTCACTCACCGGACCACAGATCAGACCGGCAATTCGGGGTGTCTGCTCCAGCCCGTTCAGTGTTGTGAACGCCAGACCGGTTTCAAAAATGCGGATACGTCCCTGCTGGCGATTCAGGTTGTACATGGCCGTTTTCAGCAGACCTGCCCACAGGGTGGTGCGCATCTCCGACATGTCGGCCGAAATCGGGTTGGCCAGCGACACGGACTTCTGCTCCGGCGTAAGCAGTTCAATGAATTTCTGGTCGACGAAAGTGTAGGTCACCACCTCCTGATAATCGCGATCGACCAGCACCTGCTTCAGTGTATTCACTGACAGACTGGTCTCGCTGCGCGGTGCGGCGGAAGCCTGCAGCAGTGGCAGATGCGTGGGCAGATTGTTGTAGCCCCAGATGCGCCCCAGCTCTTCGATCAGATCCACTTCAATGCGCACATCGAAACGGTAGCTGGGCGGCACAATGTGCCAGCCGTCCGCCGTGGTAACCACATCCATGCCCAGGCGCTCGATAATTTCCTGCACGTCGGCATCGGGAATTTCGAAGCCCAGCACGCGCTTGATACGCTCGCGCCGCAACTGGATCGACGGCAGGTGGGGCAGGTTTTCTGTGCTCGCCACCTCAATTACCGGACCGGCCTGACCGCCCACGATATCGAGCAGCAGTGCCGTCGCACGCTCGATCGCCTTGCGCTGCAATTCGAAATCAACGCCGCGCTCGAACCGGTGCGAGGAATCGGTGTGAAGACCATAACTGCGGGCCTTGCCGGCAATCGCAATAGGCTCAAAGAACGCGCTTTCCAGGAACAGATCGACCGTGCCGGCACTGACACCGGAGGCTTCGCCGCCCATTACCCCTGCCAGTGCCAGCGGACGCGCATGATCGGCAATGACCAGGGAATCAGCCGTCAGCGCGATTTCATTGCCGTCCAGCAGTTTCAGCTTTTCGCCTTCTGCGGCCAGGCGCACGCGGATGCCGCCTTTCAGCTGGTTCAGGTCGAACGCGTGCATGGGCTGCCCCAGTTCCAGCAAGACGTAGTTGGTGACATCCACCACCGCGTCGATGGAACGGATATCGCTGCGACGCAGGCGCTCGACCATCCAGCCGGGAGTCGGCTGCGAAAGATTCACGCCACGAATGACGCGCCCCACATAACGGGGGCAGTGGGATTTGGCCACCACATCCACGGGAAAGGTATCACCGATGGTCTGCTTCACTTCAGCGCAATTCACCGGCGTCACTTCCGCGCGGTTCAGCACTCCCACTTCGCGCGCCAGCCCCGCAATACCAAGACAGTCACCACGATTCGGAGTGAGGTCCACTTCAATGGCCATGTCATCCAGTTGCAGATATTCGCGAATATCCACGCCAATCGGGGCATCGGCGGGCAATTCCAGCAGACCGTCAGACGCATCGGCCAAGCCCAGCTCCGAGGCTGCACACAGCATGCCGAATGATTCCACGCCACGCAGTTTCGCGCGTTTGATCTTGAAGTCGCCGGGCAATACCGCGCCGATTTTCGCACAGGGAATCCTGATGCCGGCACGGGCGTTGGCGGCGCCACACACGATCGACAGCGGCTCGGCTTCGCCCGCATTCACGGTGCACACCCGCAGTTTTTCAGCGTCGGGATGCTGTACTGCCGAAAGAATTTCCGCCACCACCACACCGGAAAACGCACCGGCCACCGGCGTGGCACTATCCACTTCCAGACCGGCCATGGTGAGCTGGGCCACCAGTTCCTCAGTGGTAATAGACGGATTGACCCATTCACGAAGCCATTTTTCGCTGAAGCGCATGATTATTCCCCTGAAATTCTGTGATCAACGTTAGAAGCGGTTAACGAAACTGCCGGAGAAACTTCAGATCGTTCTCGAAGAACAGTCGCAGATCGTTGACGCCATAACGCAGCATGGTGAGTCGCTCGACGCCCATGCCGAATGCAAAGCCGGTGAATTTTTCCGTATCGACACCGACATGCTCGAATACTTTCGGATGCACCATGCCGCAGCCCAGCACTTCCAGCCAGCCCGTGTGTTTGCAGACACGACAGCCCTTGCCATTGCATATCACGCACTGGATATCCACTTCCGCCGACGGTTCGGTGAACGGGAAATAGGACGGGCGGAACCGCACATCCAGTTCCTTCTCAAAGAAATCCCGCAGGAAGATCGCGAGCATGCCTTTCAGATCGGCAAAACTGATGTGTTCATCCACCAGCAGACCTTCCACCTGATGGAACATCGGCGTGTGCGTGAGATCGGAATCGCAGCGATAAACGCGGCCGGGACAGATGATGCGATAGGGTGCGCCGCCCTGCTCCATCACGCGCACCTGAACCGGCGAGGTGTGGGTGCGCAGCAATGTACTGGCGTCGAAATAGAATGTGTCGTGCATCGCCCGCGCCGGGTGATGGGACGGAATATTGAGCGCCTCGAAGTTGTGATAGTCATCTTCGATTTCCGGTCCTTCTACCACCTGGAAACCCATGTTGGCAAAGAAGGACTCAATACGCTGCAGGGTGCGGGTCACCGGGTGCAAACCGCCAATGCTGTTGCGACGACCAGACAGGGTGACATCAATACTTTCACGCGCCAGTTGCTGGTTGAGTGCCGCCGATTCCAGCACACCCTGCCGCTCTTTCAGGGCATGCTGCACGGCATCCCGTGCGCGGTTGATTTCAGCGCCGGCGGCCGGCCGTTCTTCCGGCGGCAGCTTGCCCAGATTTTTCAGCTGATCAGTGATTTCACCTTTCTTGCCCAGGTACTGGACGCGCACCTGGTCCAGCGTCTGAATCGAATCAGCCTGCGCCACTGCGTTCAGGGCTTGCTGGAGAAGGGATTGCAGATTATCCATGAGTGATCCGCCAGTTTCAGTCACGAAAAAAACAAAAAGGGGAAGAGCGCGAGCCCTTCCCCTATTCTATGCACGATTCGTCACGCCAGTGTGACGACGAACCCGCTACGCTTAGCTGGACAGGCTGGCTTTTGCCTTTTCTGCTA
>CAZBII010000261.1:0-4481 GCA_964491665.1 uncultured Moraxellaceae bacterium | reverse complement strand
CCTTGCGGCCCAGATGGCGCGGGTCCTTGATCTGGCTGTAGAGCTTGCCGTCGGAAAAGGTGCCGGCCCCGCCTTCGCCGAACTGCACGTTCGATTCCGGATTCAGCACATGCTTGCGCCACAGACCCCAGGTGTCCTTCGTGCGTTGCCGCACGTCCTGGCCCCGCTCCAGCACAATCGGTTTGAATCCCATCTGCGCCAGCAGCAGCGCCGCAAAAATGCCGCAGGGGCCGAAGCCGATCACCAGCGGACGCGACTGCAACTCCGCCGGTGCGTGTCCCACAAACCGGTAGTCCATGTCCGGCGCCGGGCCGAGCTTGCTGTCGCCCTGCAGCCGCTGCAACAGAGCCACCTCGTCCGCCACGCGAAAATCGATGCTGTAGATCAGCATCAGCTCGTCCTTGCGGCGGGCATCATGACTGCGCTTGAAGATGGAGAATTCCAGCAGCTCCGCCGGTGTGATGCCCAGACGCTGGCACAGGGCCGCCGGCAGAGCCTCGGGCGGATGATCCAGGGGAAGCCGGAGTTCGTTCAGTCGCAGCATGCAGGGTTTCCAAAAAACAAGTTGAGGGCGGGGAATGGCTCAGGTCGGGCCGGCACTGGCGGTGCGCCGCACCTTGTCCGCCTGCTCCATCGCCTTGATGACGTTGTTCAGCGGCAGATCCACCGCCTCGGCGTTCACCACCCATTTCGGCACGTTGCCGCCGGGGTTCACCAGCATCTCGTGCACAATACCCACCTGTCCGTTCGGCAGCGGGGTGAATTCCCAGGAGCCGTCCACGAAGGGAATGCGCACGAAGTCATCGCTGAGCGGTACCTGATTTTCCACGGTATGAAAGGCCACCCGGACCGCGCCAGTCTCGGGATTGCGAGTCACGCGGGTTTCGGTGATGCTTTCGCGGTTCTTCACCGGCCAGGGCGAACTGAAGCGCATGCGTACGGTATAGCGGTCGGTACCCGGCTCCACATAATCGGCCTGCAGCACCCGGGGCATCCAGCTGGACCACTTCGACACATCGGTGTTGACCTGCAGCAGCACCTCCAGCGGCTGTTCCGATACCGCCTGCACCCGTACCCGGTCATAGCCCCGTTCCCTGTCGCGCGCCTTGAACACCTTGATGGCGCCCACTTCCCTGTCCAGTTTGAAATCGTACTCTGCCGCGTTCACCGAAAATGCCATCCATAGCGCCAGAAGCGCCGCCCCCCATTTTGCCAGTCCATACTGCGTCATTACGTAATCCCTGCTTGCGGTTGAAAGTGAAAAGCCCGCGGATTATTACACGACACCGCCACAAAAGTGAGCGCTGATCGGCGGCTTTCAGTGGGTGGCGTTCAGGATCACATGGCTGACCAGATCCGGGTCGTCCCACATGGGCACATGGCCGCAGGCAGGCAGGCGCACCCAGTGCGTGTGGGCCGGGGCGCGACGGCGGGCGCGAGTGGGGGCGGGGAACACAAAATCGAAGTCGCCGAAGGCAATGGTGCAGGGCACCTGGATGCGGTCGCCGGCGGTGAAGGGCGGACGGAAAGCGTCGAAAATGGGCTCGAAATGATGGGACTCGGCAAACAGGCGGGCGGAACGGATCGCGTCCTCCGCCGGCATCTTCCAGCCCCGCGCCGCCACCGCGCCGGCCATGATCAGGGTGCGACCCACTTTCGTATGCAGCAGCGCTTCCGACACGCCGGGCATGGTCCGGTAGGCCTTGCGCATGGCACCGAACAGGTATTCCAGATGATTGGGGCCGCGCGTCTGCCACAGGCCGGCGGGAGAAATGCCCACCACGCTGCGGGCCAGCCCCTGCGCGGCGGCGTCCAGCACGATGCGTCCGCCCAGGGAATTGCCCACCATGTCCACCGGTTCGGTGATGCCCAGCAGCGGCAGGGTATCCCGCAGGCTGTCCACCATGGCGGCGGGGCCGGGTTCCACCCAGTCCGGCAAGCCGGGGGTTTTGCCAAAGCCGGGAATGTCCAGCGCGATAACCCGGCGCTGGGTGGCCAGCCGGTCGAACAGGGGCAGCCAGGCGTCGGACGTCATGCCGATGCCGTGCAGCAGGATCAGGGGACGGCCGCGGCCTTTTTCGATGTGGTGCCAGCGCATGGGAAGAACCTTCCTGAGAACAGAATAAGTCAAATGATTTAATGACTGTTGCAGCTTATCACGCCTGCCTGCTTTACGACCAGCCGGCACTGATTCAGGAAATGCGGCATTGCCCATTGGTTGTGCCCGCGCGCCGGTCTATGATACCCGGCTCGATGAGATGAACGGCTCGAAGAAGGGGCCTCCCGGATGTACTCGATTGCCTTGCTGCTGCATGTGTTGGGCGCCACGGTCTGGACCGGCGGCCATCTGGTGCTGTCCTTCTGCATCCTGCCCGTGGCGCTACGTGAGCGCTCACCCACCTACATCCGCACCTTCGAACAGCGCTTCGAGAAAATCGGCATTCCGGCCCTGGCGATCCAGATCGCCACGGGCCTGTACATGGCGTTCCAGCTGCAGCCGGATGCTGGCCACTGGTTCGGCTTCGGCAATCTGGTCAGCCAGACCCTCACCCTCAAGTTTTCCTTCCTCGCGGCCACGGCTTTGCTGGCCGTCGACGCGCGCTTGCGCATCATTCCCCACCTCACCGAGCACAACCTGAAATCGCTGGCCTGGCATGTCATTCCGGTCACCGTGATTTCGGTGCTGTTCGTGCTGGTGGGCGTCAGCTTCAGAACAGGCGGATTGGCATGACCATACTGGGTATCGACCTTGGCACCACCAACAGCGCCTGCGCCGTGTGGCGCAATGGCAAGGTGGAACTGATTCCGAACCGTTTCGGCGATTTTCTCACGCCCTCAGTAGTGGGACTGGACGACAACGGCGAACTGCTGGTGGGCAAGTTCGCCAGGCAGCGCCTGCTGAGCCATCCGCAGCTGTGCGCCTCCGTGTTCAAACGCTACATGGGCACCGACAACCAGCAGACGCTGGGGAAAAAATCCTTCACGTCGCCGGAGCTGTCGGCGCTGGTGCTGAAAAGCCTGAAGCAGGATGCAGAAACATTTCTGGGTGAAACAGTTTCCGAAGCCGTAATCAGTGTGCCCGCGTATTTCAATGACGTGCAGCGCAAGGCGACGCGGCTGGCGGGCGAACTGGCAGGCCTGAAAGTGGAGCGTCTGATCAACGAACCCACGGCGGCGGCGATGGCCTACGGCCTGCACGAAAAGCCCGAAGGCAGCCGCTTCATGGTGGTGGATCTGGGCGGCGGCACCTTCGACGTGTCGATCATGGAATATTTCAGCGGCGTGCTGGAAGTGCATGCTTCCGCCGGCGACAACTTCCTCGGCGGCGAGGATTTTCTGGAAGCGCTGGTGCAGTGGTATCTGGAACTCACCGGCATCGACAAGAATGCGCTGGACCGCATCCAGGTGCAGCAGCTGTATTCCACGCTGGAACTCGCCAAGCGCAAGCTGTCGTCCGCCGAGGATGTGAAGCTGGACATCATTCTGCCGCAGCAGAAAGAACAGCTGACGCTGCGCCGCGACACCTTCAACCAGAAAGTGCAGCCGCTGCTGTCGCGCATCCAGCTGCCGGTGGAGCGCGCACTGAACGATGCCAATATTGCGCCCGCCGATCTGGATGACGTGGTGCTGGTGGGCGGTGCGACACGGATGCAGATCTTCCGCTCCATGATTGCGCGCATGTTCCGCCGCATGCCCGCCGCCAATCTCGATCCCGATCTGGTGGTGGCGATGGGCGCAGGTATCCAGGCCGGCCTGAAAGCGAAAGACGCGGCGCTGGACGACATCGTGCTCACCGACGTCTGCCCCTACACGCTGGGCACCGGCATTCACAACGAGAATGATCCCGGCGGCAAGCAGGGCACGCTGTTTTTGCCGATCATTGAGCGCAATTCCGTGGTGCCGGTGAGCGTGGTGAAAACGCTCTACACCGTCACCGACAACCAGTCGCGCGTGCTGGTGGACGTGTATCAGGGTGAATCGCGGCTGACGCGCAACAACGTCAAGCTGGGCGAGCTGGAAGTGAAAGTGCCGAAGAACAAGGCCGGCGCCGAAAGCATCGACGTGCGCTACAGCTACGACATGAACGGTCTGCTGGAAGTGGATATCAAGGTGAATTCCACCGGCGAAACCGTCAACATGCTGATCCGCAACAACGCCGGCAACCTGAGCGAAGCGGACATCGCCAAAACGCGGGAAAAACTCGCCGCGCTGAAATTCCATCCGCGCGAGGACGAAGTGAACCGCGCGCTGCTGCACCGCGCCGAGCGCATGTTCGAAAGCGCACTGGGAGAAAAGCGCGAGCATCTGTCCTACCTGCTGCAACAGTTTGAAGCGGTGCTGGAAGCGCAGAATCCGCACGAGATCAAACTGGCGCAGAAAAGTTTCAGCACGGTGCTGGACGAACTGGAAGGCGAGCACTGGTTCTGATGCGCTGCTGGCAGATCCTGCAACTGGAGCCCACCACCGACATTCGCGCCATC
>CAZBII010000260.1:0-4639 GCA_964491665.1 uncultured Moraxellaceae bacterium | reverse complement strand
ATGCTCATGGTTTCCGGCATGGTGAGGGTCAGTGGAATGCCACGCGCCGCCGCCACGATGGCCAGCGCAATGCCGGTGTTGCCGCTGGTGGGCTCGACGATTTCCTTGCCGGGCCCCAGCAAGCCCTTCTTCTCGGCATCCCACACCATCGCCGCACCCAGACGGCACTTCACGGAATAGGCGGGATTGCGCCCTTCAATCTTGGCCAGCACAGTGGCGGCCGCGCCATCGATGACCCGGTTCAGGCGAACCAGCGGGGTGCGCCCGATGGACAGGGCGTTGTCTGCATACCAGTTGGACATGTGCGTTTCCTCCACCATGAAACTGTGCTTGTGAGTGTTGGCAGAGTAATACGTCCACGCAGGATTTTCACCACCAGCAGGCAGTAGAGGATGAAAGAGCTCATGCTGCCGCCACCACCGCCTCCGCCGGAGCCATTGGCGCCACGGTCCGGTGTGGAGGGGTCAGCGGGAGGCGTTGTTTCCAGTGTGTAACCCACCACGGTGGCCTTGCCGGCAGACTGTTTGCCGAAAATGGCCAGCTGCAGTTCACCGGCGGGCAGCGCCAGTCCGGAGAAGGTGCGTGTGGCGTCGGCAGGATCGATGTTGTACTGCGCGATGAGGGAATCGCCCCTGGCCAGCAGCACCACCAGTTCCTGCGACAGCGCGTCGGGCAGATTGAAATTGCGGGTGCTGAGGGTGCCGGTGGTGGCGGCGGAAATGGAAACACCGGCGCTGCTGATCAGGCCGTCGCCCAGGGCGCCCCACCATTGCCGTGCACTGCCCGATTGCGGTTGCAGATGAACACGGTAGTAGCTGTCGCCAGTGGCCGTGCCGGATTTCGCCCACACGCGGTATTGTCCAGCGGACAGGGCTACGTCCGTTTGCCGCGCGTTGGCCAGATTCAGGTTCACCGCCAGCGACTGGCTGCTGGCCACGCGCACATCCAGTTCGGCCGGTTTCTGCAGAAAAACATGCAGGCCCGCATCGACCATTGCCGCAGTTGCCTGCGCGAATTCACCCAGCAGACGATAGTCGCCCAGCGAAACCGACGTATCCAGCAGACGGTTGTTGCCGCTCCTCACCTGCACACCCAGCAGACCACGGGTGGCAGCAGGGGCCAGCAGCAGCACACGGTAATGGCCGGCGTCCAGAATCTGCTCCTGTGCCAGGCTGGATTTGTTCAGCACCAGCAGGTTGCTGCCGACATCGCTGACCGAGGCAAGCGCAATGGAAAAATCGTCCACATCGGGCGACAGCAGCGCGACATTGGCGGCAACGCTGGCGGGCGTGGAAAGATCAAATTCGCCCAGCACGGTGCTGTCGAGATCGGTATTGTCATCCACCTGGAAAATCTGGCTTTCCAGTTCGTTAGTGGCGCCGTTGACCGTCTGTGTCAGCGCCCAGCCCAGCATTGAGGTGCCGGCATCCGGCGCCACTGCAACGACGGCAATCCAGTAACTGGCGGAGGTGTCAGGCACGAAGGTTTGGGAAAAGGCGTGATCGCCGCGAGTGGTCAGATCGGCGCTCAGCACTTTCGTGGTGGCATTCTTGATGACGGTGACACGGAACTGGTCGAAGGCGGTTTCACCGAGCAGCGCACCCAGATCGGTCAGCTCCAGTTTGACGGGTTCGGGTGAAGTGAAACGGAACGACTGGCTGTAGGAATAGGTGCGGGCCGGCGCGCTGGTGTCGTCGCCGAAATACAGCGTTTCTTCCAGCAGACGTTCGCCACCGCTGCGCTCCACCCACACACCCAGGTCGCCGTGCTGGCCAGAGGTTTTGCCCGTCACAAACAGATCGGCTTCGGTGCTTTCGGTGAGCGTCATATTCTGTGTGGTGCGCGTCAGATCGGCGCTCGCCAGCAGACGATCGCCGGACACCAGAAGCGCCTGCGCGGATGCCATATCAACGCTGCTACCGGCTCCGAGATCTGCGACACCCAGCCGATAATTGCCGGCCGCCAGTGTGATGGTGAAATGACGCAGATCGCTGCGCTCACCCAGCACCAGGGCATCACGCTGCACGGCGGCATGAGACGGCAGACTCAGCGCCAGCAGCATCGCCAGCGACAACCCGATCCGTTGCAAAATTGCAGTTCCTGACAACATGGTAACCCCCAATTTCATTCGTTGAATTCAGCTTTGCTGTTTCAGTTGTGCCAGCGCTTTTTCCGCGTCTTCACGACCGTGGAACTGCTTGTCGGTTTGCAACGCTTTTTCCAGATAGTGCGTGGCATTTTCCTTGTCGCTGCTACCAAGATAGGTCATCGCCAGGTGGTACTGGATGACCGGCTCGTCCGGCGCGGCACGCAGTGCCTGCTGCATGATGGGCAGCGCGCGCTGGTAATCGCCGGCTACGGTCTGTACCCAGCCGGCGGTATCCAGAAATGACGGATTGTCGGTAGTGGCCAGCTGGTCCGCCAGCTGCTTGGCACGATTCAGACTGTCGACGTCTTTCTTGTAGGTAACGATCAGCATCGCCAGATTGTTAGCAATGACGTGATTGGAAGTGTTTTTGCCCAGCACGGTTTCGTATTGAGCGATCGCAGCATCGTAGTGGCCACTGCGTTCAGCATAGTTCGCCAGCTCGATGCGCAGCTGCGGACTGTCGATGCGGTCGATGATTCCAGCGAGATAATCGTAGGCCGCCTGCGGATTTTTATCGGAGTTTTCCACCAGCGCGCGGTTGCGATGGGGAATCCACCAGCCTTCTTTCGCGTCAGCGGCGCGCTGGAAAAATTCCCGGGCCTTGTCCCAGGACTTTTTCGCCATCTGCAGTTCACCCTGCAGGTTCAGCGCAATGGGGTTGGGTTTTTGTTTGTCTTCCTGCGCAGCCAGCCAGGTAATCGCCTGATCGATCTGCTGCAGGGCGATGTAGCTTTTCACCTTGGCGGTCATGGGTTCGGTGGCGCCCGGCTTCAGCGCCATGGACTTGTCGAATTCCGCCAGTGCATCGGCATGCTTTTCCTGACGCTGAAAAATCAGGCCCTGATAATAGGGAATGCGCGGGCTTTGCGGCGCCAGGGATGCCAGCTGGCCGAGAATATTTTCGGCGTCGTCGAAATAGCGGGTGTCGATATAGTTGCGCACCAGCCGCTCCAGAATCTGCGGGTTGTTCGGCAATATCCGGTTGGCCGCTTCCAGTTGTTTAGCACTTTCGTTGGCGTCACCCATGCCGGCCAGCAGCTCGGCCAGTTGCAGACGCAATTCCACATCGGCGGGCTGCAGATTCAGCGCGGATTTGTACAGATCGATGGCCTGACGGTTTTCCCGATTCAGTTGATGGGCACGGCCCAGCAGTTTCAGCACGTCGGCGGCATCGGGATTGGCATTCAGCACGGTGCGCAGATCATTGATGGCCTCGGCCGGCTTGTTGCGGGCGAGATTGATGCCACCGCGCAGTTTGAGCGCTTCGACATCGGCGGGATTTTCCTTCAGCACTTCTTCCAGCATGACGAGTGCGTCATCGGTCTTGCGCTCCAGGTTCAGCAGAAATGCCAGCCGGGTTTTGGCTTTCAGTGCGGTAACTTCATCCTGTTCCAGCAGTGCAGTGTAAATGTCGCGGGCCTTGGCAATATTGTTCTGCGAAACGAAATAACCGGCCAGCGTCAGCTTGAGATCCTGATTATCGGGATTGGCGGCAATCGCATCCTGCAACACCTGCTCTGCCCTGGAGTTATCCCTGCGTTGCAGATAGAAACGGTGCAGCGCCACAGCAGCATCGGCGTTGTCCGGTTCGCTGCTGACTGCCGCTTTCAGAACGGCCTCGGCTTCATCCTGACGACCGCTGGATTCATAAAAACGCGCCAGCTGCGCCTTGTAGCTGATCGCGTCAGGATTGAGTTCCACCAGCTTTTTCAGCGCCGTTTCGGCCTGGGCCGGACGCTGGGTTGCAAGATAGATCTGGGCCAGCAGCACCTGGATGCTGGAGCTTTCAGGATGGTTGGGAATCTCGGACTCCAGCAATGCAACGGCATCATCCTGACGTTTGACGCTGGAATAGAGCGATGCCAGCAGCACGATATTGTCGAGGCTGGCGCGATTGATTTTGTAGGCCTGCTCCGCATTCTGCAGGGCTGCATCGGACTGACCCATCTGGGCCTGCGCGCCCGCCTTCAATGCCAGCGCGGCGTCATTGCCGGCAGCGGCCGCCAGCACTTCTTCTGCCTGCGTCATGGCGAGATCCGGCGCCCGCGCCAGCAGATAAAGTTGGCCGAGCTTGATTTTGGCAGGCAGGTTTTTCGGATCATCCTCGACAATCGCGCGATACTGGCCAACGGCACCACGCCAATCCTTCAGCTTTTCCAGCGTGCGCGCGTAGCCTTCACGCCCCTTGGCATCCTTGGGATCGATCTGCAGCACGTTCTTGTAATTGATGCGGGCCTTTTCAAAGTCCTGTTTCTGGAAACTGGCATCGGCCTGATCGAGATATTTCTGCTTGCGGCCCTCGGCGCCACCGCACGCGGCCATGGCAGCAGACAGCAGGAATACGAGCGCGAGCTTGCAAGTTGACGTACGCATAGTTGTAACAATTCCGGTAATGGCGGTTATGACGGCGCCACATTGTCACAACAATGCTGCAAACAGATTACAGTTTCGCTCAGTGTCGAGCTACAGAACGGCACCCAGGCTGATCCC
>CAZBII010000259.1:0-4672 GCA_964491665.1 uncultured Moraxellaceae bacterium | reverse complement strand
TGTTGCCCGGTGTTTCTCAGCCCCGCGAACGCAGATGCACAATGCGGTTCGCCGTGTTGCGCAGCTTGCCCAGCGGAGCGGGCCATTGCAGCGGCAGCTGGTGCCAGCGGTCTTCGTGGCGATCGTAAATGGAAACGTCATTCACATATTGCAGCGCCGGATGCCAGTCGCCGATGTCCGCCGCATTGCGAATGCCCCATTTGAACGCGGCATTGGTTTTGTTCACCATGTCGTTGTTTTCCGTGCGCTGCGCCTGCGAATGACCGAGTACCTCGATCAGCTTTTCGCAGCCGGGCAAACGTTCCGCCAGCAGGGTCAGCAGGAATTTTACGTCGGTCTCATCGAAATACATCAGCAGACCTTCAATGATCACCAGCGTGTGTTTTGACTTTTCAATCTGGTCGATCCAGGCGGGATCAAGGGCATTGGCGGCGATGAAATGGTGGCGTTCGCTCTCCGTGAAAAACTGCTTGCGCAGCTCGATGGCTTCCGGCAGATCCAGTTCATACCAGCGCAGTTTGCCGTTGTCGACACGGTAGAAGCGGGCGTCGAGTCCGGCGGCAATGTTGATGACGACGCAATCGGGATGCTGCTCGATGTAGGTGCGCGCCATGTCGTCGAAAATGCGGGTGCGGATGGCGATGCCCAGCGTGGTGGGGGTGTTGCGCTCGAATTTGTTGAAGTCGTAGTCGATGCGGCTGACCAGCTCGACGGCGTGCGGGTCATTGCAGATGGCGTCGGGACGCGGGCTTTCCACGGCACGGGCGAAGAGGGGAATCAGCAGGGTTTCAGGTACGCCGGTAAGCTTGGTGGTGCTGAATTTTGCGGTCATGCGGGACATCCTGTGCGGTTTCAGACTGATATCAATATAAACACTGCTGGCGACCAATGGGCAACAGGTCCGGCTGGCGATTCACGTCCCTTTTGCGCTGGTGACTGAACTGTGTGGTCAGGTTAGCAATCGGAAAATCCGGTATTTGCAAAACTGGGCTAGGATTGTGGCAGTCCATCGCACCGTTTTCTGCCATGTCGAACGAGGAATGTCCATGAACGCCTTCTATCCGCACCTGCTGCAACCACTCGATCTGGGATTCACCACCTTGCGCAATCGCGTGCTGATGGGCTCCATGCATACGGGGCTGGAAGACCGTTTCTATCATATCGACAAGCTGGCCAGCTATTTTGCCGAACGGGCGCGCGGTGGCGTGGGCATCATCGTGACGGGTGGCTATTCTCCCAACCGGCGCGGCGAACTTCTGCCGCTGGGTTCGCGCATGGATAACCGGATCACGGCCATGCTGCACCGCCATGTCACAGGCAAGGTGCATAACGAGGGCGGCAAGATTGCGCTGCAGCTGTTGCACGCGGGCCGTTACGGTTACACGCCTTACAGTCTGTCGCCGTCGGGACTCAAGTCGCCGATCACGCCGTTCAAGCCAGGCAAGATGACAGCGAAGCAGATCGAAAACACGATCGGCGATTTTGCCCGCGCAGCCGAACTTGCCAAGCTGGCGGGATACGACGGTGTGGAAATCATGGGATCGGAAGGCTATCTGATCAACCAGTTCCTGTGCGCGCACACCAATCAGCGTGATGATCAATGGGGTGGCACCGCCCACAACCGCATGCGTTTTCCGCTGGAGGTGGTGCGCCGCGTGCGTGCGGCCGTGGGGCGTGAGTTCATCATCATCTATCGTCTGTCGCTGATGGATCTGGTGGAGAACGGCCAGACCTGGGATGAAGTGGTGCAGCTGGCGAAAGGTATTGAAGCGGCGGGCGCGACCATTATCAACACGGGCATCGGCTGGCACGAGGCGCGCGTTCCCACGATTGTCACATCAGTTCCGCGTGGCGCGTTCACTTTTGCCACTGCGAAACTGAAAGGCGAAGTCAGCATTCCGGTTTGCGCGAGCAACCGCATCAACACGCCGGAGCTGGCGGAAAACATCATTGCGGACGGTCAGGCCGACATGGTGTCGCTGGCACGACCGATGCTGGCGGATGCATTCTTTGTGGCAAAAGCGGCGGCAGGCCGGGCCGATGAAATCAATACCTGCATCGCCTGCAATCAGGCCTGTCTGGATCACACATTTTCGCTGAAGCGTGCCAGCTGTCTGGTGAATCCGCGTGCGTGTCATGAAACCGAATTGCGTTTCTTGCCCACGCAAAGCAAAAAGAAAATTGCGGTGGTGGGTGCCGGGCCGGCGGGTCTGGCGGCAGCGACGGTGGCGGCCGAGCGCGGCCATGATGTAACGCTGTTCGAAGCGGATGACAAAATCGGCGGCCAGTTCAACATTGCCAAACAGATTCCCGGCAAGGAAGATTTCAACGAGACGCTGCGTTACTTCAATCGCATGCTCGACAAATATCATGTGAAGGTGCGGCTGAATCATCGCGCGGAGATTGATGATCTGGTGGGCTTTGACGATGTGATTGTGGCCACCGGTATTGCGCCACGCAAACCCGCGATTCCCGGTGTGGAGCATCCGAAAGTGCTGTCCTATCTGGAGGTGCTGCGTGACAAAAAGCCGGTGGGGAAGTCCGTGGCGGTGATTGGTGCCGGTGGTATCGGGTTTGATGTCAGTGAATTTCTGACTCACACGCATGCGGAAGATGAAACGGCGCAGTGGTACCGGGAGTGGGGCGTGGATACGCAGCTGCAGCATCGCTCGGCGCTGGTGCCACCGCAGGTGACGCCCAGCCCGCGTCAGGTGTATCTGCTGCAGCGCAAGGAATCCGCCGTCGGCAAAAATCTGGGCAAGACCAGTGGCTGGGTGCATCGTGCGCAGTTGCACAAGAAGGCCGTGGAAATGCTGGCCGGCGTAACCTATGAACGCATCGACGATGCCGGCCTGCATATCAGGGTGAAAGGCAAATCGCGGCTGCTGACCGTGGACAACGTAATCATCTGCGCGGGCCAGGAGCCACAGCGGGCGCTGGCTGACGCACTGGCGAATTCCGGTGTGCGTGTGCATGTGATCGGTGGCGCGGATGTGGCGGCGGAACTGGATGCCAAACGCGCCATCCGCCAGGGTTCGGAGCTGGCGGCGCGCCTGTAATCTTTCGGCCTAATCGATACAGGAATTCACGGAGCGCCGTGGATTCCTGCCTGTCATCTGCAGTATTTCCTTGCACGGCCACGCATTTCCTGCGGCTTCCATCACAGGAATATCCCTTTATTTCCAGCCTTAAGCCTGCCTTAAGGTTCATTAAGATCCCCTTAAGCTGCCTCCCCTAGTCTCACTTCAATCCCAATTGGCAAGCAGGAAGTGAGAGCAGTCCATGTCATCCAGTCAACGTTATGCGGTGCTGACCATTGATGGCGAACCCTGTCACATCACCGGCTATCTGCCCTGGCATCCGGGGCGCAGACAGATCGAACAGTTTATTGCTGAGCGTTTTCAGGCGGCCCACGGTGCTTGCGTGCAGCAGTTCATGCCGCTGCTGGTAACGCTGGAAACGGCGGCCGGCGAAGTGCGCGCGGTGGCCGGCATCCGTTCTGCACAGCGGGATGCACTGTTTCTGGAGCATTATCTGGCGGCGCCGGTGGAGCGCGTGATCGCAACGCGTCTGGGTGTGGAAAGCCGGCGTCAGGATGTGGTGGAAGTGGGCAATCTGGCTGCGGTGAAACCCGGCTTCGGCCGTTACCTGTTTGCCGCACTGACCGATCTGCTGCGCGCGTGGAATTTTCGCTGGCTGGCCTGCACCGGCATCGCCAGTGTGCTGAACGTGTTCCGCCGGCTGGGTATGGACCCGGTGTGTGTGGCGCCGGCCTTGCCGGAAAAAATTCCCGGAGCAGCGCAGTGGGGCAGTTATTACGACAAGCAGCCACAAGTGATGGTGGGTGAAATCGAGCGCGGGCGTTTGCTGGTGGAAAAAACCGGCGTGTTGCAGGCCTGTTCCTATCAGCGACTGGAGCTTGATCATGTCCTTAGTGCTTGAAGCGCTGCGCCAGCGGGCGCTGCAGCAGCCCGATGCCATTGTGCTGGAAGATGGTCGGCAGTCGCTGAATGCGTCGGCGCTGTTGCTCGCTATCGAACAGGTGCGCGCATTTGTACTGGCGCAGAAAAGTCGCGTGCTTGCACTGGCCGGTGACAATTCCCTTGGCTGGATCATTGCGGATCTGGCATTGATGGAACTGCGGGTGCGGGTTATTCCGCTGCCGACTTTTTTCAGCCCGGCGCAGATCACGCATGTATTTGCCCAGGCGCAGGTGGACACCGTGCTGGCGCCGGCCGACTGGTTACAGACATTTGCCGCAGTGCCGCTGGATGGTTCACAGGTAGTGAACGCCCAGCACGATGTTGCGTTTGCGGCGGTGAAAAATGTAACCCGGTCGGCAATGGCGTCTTTTTCCTGCTACGAAAAAATCACGTTTACTTCCGGCAGTACCGGTTCCGCCAAGGGTGTACGGCTGTCGCTGACGGCGCTGGAAAACACGGCCTGCGCGATTGCGATGGCATTGCAGTCGCAGGCCATCGCGAGCCATCTGGGTGTGCTGCCGTTTGCCACGCTGCTGGAAAATATCGCGGGCATCTATGCGCCGCTGTTGCAGGGTGTGCGGATTCACGTGCGTACGCTGGCGCAACTCGGTCTTGCCTCGCCGGAGCAGTTCAATCCGTTTCTGCTACTGAACCAGATCCAGTCGGTGCAGCCGCAGGCAACCATTCTG
>CAZBII010000258.1:0-4707 GCA_964491665.1 uncultured Moraxellaceae bacterium | reverse complement strand
ACCCGCGCGAGCTGGAGCGCTTCCTCAATCCGCTGGTGGATGCCGGTGTCGACATCTTCCATTGCAGCAACCGCCGTTTCTGGGAGCCGGAGTTTGAAGGCTCCAGTCTGAATCTCGCCGGCTGGACCAAAAAGATCACCGGCCTGCCGACCATCACCGTGGGCAGCGTGGGTCTGACCGCCGATTTCCTGGAATCGAATTTCAACCCCAGCGCGCCGGAAGCAGTCGCCACGCGCAACTTTGACGAGCTGTTTTCGCGCCTGAAGCAAGGTGAGTTTGATCTGGTGGCAATCGGTCGCGCGCTGCTGCAGGACCCGGAGTGGGCGGTGAAAGTACGCGACGGCCGCTTTGATGAGTTGAAACCCTACAGCAAATCCGCCGAGAGTCATTTATATTGAGCAGCTCCATTATTCCAATGTGAACTGCCTGCATGCCTGAATCTGGAAATGCGCTGCTGGATGCAGCGCAACACCGTCGCGCCCGTCTGCTGATCTTCATCGCCATCATGGCGACCGGTCTGGGGCAGACGGTGGTCTTTGCCATTCTCGGTCCACTTGGACGCGAGGTAGCGCTGTCGGAATTGCAGATCGGCACCATCATTACCTGTTCCTCTCTCGTCTTTTCCCTGTTCAGTCCCATGTGGGGCCGGCGCAGCGATCGCGTCGGCCGCCGTTCCACCATGATCACCGGATTGCTGGGCTACACCGCCGGCACGGTGCTGTTCGCCACCACCTTCTGGATTGGCCTGCACAGCTGGCTGCACGGCATGGCGCTGTTTGCCGCGCTGATCGCCGCGCGCTGCCTGCAATCGCTGGTGATGTCGGCGACCTCGCCATCCGCCACCGCCTACATGGCTGACATTACCGACATCAGCCAGCGCACCTCCGGAATGGGATTGATCGCGTCGGCACACAGCATCGGCACGATTCTCGGCCCCGCGTGTGCGGCACTCGCCGTGCTCGGGCTGCTGGCGCCACTGTATTTCGCGGCGGCGATGACATTGCTGGCGGCCTTCGCCGTGTGGAAATGGCTGCCCGACATTCCGCCCGCGCACACGCGCGCCGGACAGCAGCCGGCGGCCCGCCTGCGTCTTTCCGATCCCCGCATCCTGCCGTACATCCTGGTGGGCGTCAGTCTTTACACCGCGTTTTCCGTCGTGCAGCAAACACTGGGCTATTATTTTCAGGACGTGCTGCAACTGCCGGCGTCCGCGACCGTTCAGAAAGTGGGAATCGGCATGATGGCGTCGGCGATCATGGCGCTGTTCGCGCAGCTGGTGCTGGTGCAGAAACTTCATCTGCATCCGGTGACGCTGATGCGCGCAGGCCTGCCGCTGGTGATGATCGGCTTCTTCCTGCTGACGCAATCGGATCAGCTGTGGATGCTGGTGGCGGATCTGGCGCTGGTGGGGCTGGGCATGGGTATGGTGGGGCCGGGCTTCAGTGCGTCGGCGTCGCTGGCGGTGGAAGCGCGAGAGCAGGGGGCGGTGGCGGGTCTGATCAGTTCCTGCCCTGCGCTGGGTTTTATTGTGGGGCCGGTGATGGGTGGCGCGCTGTACCAGTGGAATCATGTGGCGCCGTATCTGTTTGCCTCGGCGCTGTTCATTCCGCTGCTGCTGTTTACCTGGCTGAAGGTGCGGCCGCGCTGAATGCGCGCAGGAACAGTTTCACCACGTCCTGCACATGCTGCTCTATGGCCGCTTCATCCAGCGGCCCGGCAATGCCGATCTGCTGGCGGAAATTGTGGCCACCTTTTATCAGGCTGAGGAAGTGTTCGGCGGCGGGGAGCGGATGGGCAACGTCGAGCAGTCCGGCCCGGTGCGCTTCCCGCAGCAGGTTTTCCACGGCGGTCAGCACCCGCTGCGGTCCGGCATCATAAAACAGCCGGGACAGCTTGGGATTGTGGGTGGCCTGGGCCTGCATGGTCCGGTGCAGGGCAATGGCTTCCTCGCTGTTGATCAGGTTATGAAACCCGCGGCCGATGGTGAGCAGCGTGGTTTCAATGGGTACAGAAGGGTTGAATTCGAAAAACGGCGGTGGAAGCTGTTCCTCGCACTTGGCCATGATGGCCGTCACGAACAGCGTTTCCTTGTCGGTGAAGTGGCTGTAAACCGTCAGCTTGGAGACCCCGGCTTCTGCCGCAATGGCATCCATGCTGCTGGCGCCATAACCCCGTTCGATGAACAGGCGCTTGGCGGCCGCCAGAATGGCCTCGCGCTTGGCGGGGTCCTTGGGTCGGCCGGGGCCGGCGGGGGGCTGGAAATTGTCAGGCATCTAACGCTTTTTAATACTGGACTGGTGAGTTTGGTATTTATACTATACCAACCAGTACAATTATACGAAACCTTGCTGCGAAAAGGTCATCCATGAAACAGATTGCTCCCTTGCTGCGTGCCGCTTCTGCCAGTCTGGCGTTTGCGCTGGCTGCCTCGCTAGTTGCATGCAGTCACGAAGTTCCGCCGGCCGAGGTCGTGAGACCGGCCCTGGTGGTGCAACCCCAGCCCGCAGCCCAGGCCATGAATGCCTACCCGGGCGAGGTGCGTGCCCGCTTCGAGCCGGAGCTGGCCTTTCGCATCGGCGGCAAGATCAGCAAGCGTCTGGTGGATGTGGGCAGCCGGGTGAAGCAGGATCAGCCGCTGGCGGAGCTGGACCCCCAGGATGTGCGCCTGCAGCTGGAAGCCGCCCGCGCGCAGGTAGCGGCCGCCGAAGCCAACCTCAATCTGGCGAAGGGTGAGCGCGACCGCTACAAGACACTGCTGGACCGCCAGATGATCAGCCGTTCCCAGTACGACAATGTCGACAACCAGTTCCGCGCCAGCGAAGCCCGTCTGCAACAGATCCGTGCCGAATTCGATGTGGCCAGCAACCAGGCCGGTTATTCCGTGCTGCGCGCGCCCCAGGCCGGGGTGATCTCCCGGCGTCTGGCGGAAGTGGGGCAGGTAGTGGCCGCCGGCCAGACCGTCTTTACCCTCGCGGTGGATGGTGAGCGGGAGGTTCTGATCGGTGTGCCCGAGCATGCCATTGACCGTTTCCGCATCGGTCAGGACGTGAGTGTGGAACTCTGGTCGCAGCCGGGGGAGAAGATTCCCGGTCGTGTGCGCGAACTGTCGCCGGCGGCCGACCCGCAGTCCCGCACCTTTGCCGCGCGGGTGGCATTCAGCGGTGGCACCGTGATGGCCGAACTGGGGCAGAGTGCCCGTGTGTTCATTCGTACCGCCGGCGATGTCCTGCTGTCGGTGCCCATGTCGGCGCTCACTGCCGAGCAGGGTGAGTCCTATGTCTGGGTGGTGGACCCGGCCACCTCGCAGGTGGTGCGCCGTTCCGTGCGGGTGGGCATCTACGGTCAGCAGACCGCTTCCATTCTGGAAGGGCTGAAAGAGGGCGACTGGATTGTGGAGGCCGGCGTGCATGTGCTGCGCGAAGGGCAGAAAGTCCGCCCGGTGGATCGCGAGAACCGTCCGGTGAAACTGGCGGCCGGGGAGTAAGCCGATGTCGTTCAATCTGTCCGAATGGGCGCTGAAAAACCGCCAGATCGTGCTGTTCCTGATGCTGGTGCTGGCGGTGGTGGGTGCGCTGTCCTACACCAAGCTGGGTCAGAGCGAAGATCCGCCGTTTACCTTCAAGGCAATGGTCATTCGCACCGACTGGCCGGGCGCCAGTGCCGAGGAAGTGGCGCGCCAGGTCACCGAGCGCATCGAGAAAAAAGTCATGGAGACGGGCGAATTCCAGTTCGTCATGTCCTATTCCCGCCCCGGTGAATCGGTGGTGACCTTCGTGGCGCGCGACGCGCTGGATCGCAAGCAGGTGCCGGAACTCTGGTATCAGGTGCGCAAGAAGGTCGGCGATATTCGCCACACGCTGCCGCCCGGTGTGCTGGGGCCGTTCTTCAACGACGAATTCGGCACCACCTTCGGCAACATCTATGCGCTCACCGGCGACGGCTTCGACTATGCCGTGCTGAAAGACTACGCCGACCGCCTGCAGCTGCAGTTCCAGCGCGTGAAGGATGTCGGCAAGGTGGAACTGCTGGGCCTGCAGGACGAAAAAATCTGGATCGAGCTTTCCAACGTGAAGGCGGCGACGCTGGGGCTGTCGCTGGCGCAGGTGCAGCAGGCGCTGGAAGAGCAGAACGCCGTGGCCGCCGCCGGCTTTTTTGAAACTCCATCCGACCGCATCCAGCTGCGGGTGTCCGGCCGGTTTGATTCCGACGACCAGATCCGCGATTTTCCCATCCGTGTGGGCGACCGCACTTTCCGCATCGGCGACGTGGCCACCGTGCGGCGTGGCTTCAATGATCCGCCGGCGCCGCGCATGCGCTTCATGGGCAAGGATGCGATTGGCATCGCCGTGTCGATGAAACCGGGTGGCGACATTCTGGTGCTGGGCGATGTGCTGCGGGCCGAATCGGCGCGGTTGCTGAACACGTTGCCGGTGGGAATGGAACTGCACAGCGTGTCGGACCAGCCGGCGGCGGTGAAAGCCGGCGTGGGTGAATTCGTGCAGGTGCTGATCGAGGCACTGATCATCGTGCTGCTGGTGAGCTTCGTGTCGCTGGGGCTGCGCACCGGTCTGGTGGTGGCACTGTCGATTCCGCTGGTGCTGGCCATGACGTTCGCGCTGATGCACTACTTCGACATCGGCCTGCACAAGATCTCGCTGGGCGCGCTGGTGCTGGCGCTGGGTCTGCTGGTGGACGATGCGATCATCG
>CAZBII010000257.1:0-4728 GCA_964491665.1 uncultured Moraxellaceae bacterium | reverse complement strand
AACTGCACACCGGGTAGGGGATTGACGGCTAAAGCGCTGCTGGATCTGAATCCGAACTGTCTGGATGCCACGTCCCGGGCACTGGCGCCGTTGCGGCCGCAGCGATATTGCGCCGACATCCTGCAACCGTTTCCCATGGAAAACGAACGCTACTGGTCGGTGGGGCTGAATTTCCTGCTGCACTGCGTGCCGGGTTCGTTGCGCGAAAAAGGTGTTGTGTTCAATTTCATTCGCAACGTGCTGGCACCGGAGGGCCTCGTGTTTGGTTCAACCGTGCTGTATCAGCCGGGGCTGGCCAATGCACCGGCGCGCTGGCTGATGAACCGCTACAACAGCGCCGGCATTTTCAATAATCGGGAAGACACAGTAGAAGACCTGCAATTGCTGCTGGCGAACCTGTTTGAAAATGTGGAACTGAGCCTGGAAGGTTGTGTGCTGTTTTTCCGCGCCAGTGACGCGCCGCTGGATTGAGGCGGAAAGGGTCTGTCGATGTGACCACTTGATATGGCCGCTTGATGTAAGGCGAGGCCCGGTTTGGCGCGACCGGGCCTGCCTGAACGCATTTCTGCCGTACCTTCAGCGCACCTGCAAAATCAGCATCGCATTGGTCTGGCCGTGCGCACCCATGCGGGCACCCTTGGTCAGCAGCACCAGATCACCGGTGTGTACCCGGCCATTCTGTTTCAGCAGATTGATTGCGGCTTCGTTCACTTCATCGTACGGATACTGGGTGGGATCGAACGCCAGCGCTTCCACGCCCCGGCACAATGCCATGCGGTGCCGGGTTTGCGGATGACGGGTGAGGGCGAAAATCGGCAGGCCGGAGCGGATGCGCGACATCCACAGTGGCGTATCGCCGGATTCAGTCAGCGAGACGATGGCTTTGACGCCGCTCAGATGGTTCGCGGTGTACATCGCCGCCATGGCGATGGATTCGTCGGCGCGGGTGAAGGTGTCGTCGTTGCGGTGGCGGGAGCGGCGCGTGTCAGGATGCTTTTCCGCGCCCTCGCAGATGCGCGCCATGTGTTCCACCACCACCACCGGATTGGCGCCGGATGCGGTTTCCGCCGACAGCATCACGGCGTCGGTGCTGTCGAGCACGGCGTTGGCCACGTCGAACACTTCGGCGCGGGTGGGCACCATGTTGGTGATCATCGATTCCATCATCTGCGTCGCCACGATCACCAGACGGTTCAGGTGCCGTGCGCGCCGGATCAGGTGTTTCTGCACGCCGATCAGTTCCGCGTCGCCGATTTCCACGCCCAGATCGCCGCGCGCCACCATCACCGCATCGCTGGCCAGAATCAGCGCGTCGAGCACTTCCGCCGAGGCAATCGCTTCGGCACGTTCGACTTTCGCCACCAGCCGCGCGTGGGAGCCGGCGTCCTGCAGCAGCTTGCGCGCCAGCTGCATGTCAGCGGCATTCTTTGGAAACGACACCGCCACATAATCGACGCCGATCTCGGCGGCGCTGCGGATATCCTGATGGTCCTTGTCGGTCAGCGCCGGCGCTGACAGTCCGCCGCCTTTCTTGTTGATGCCCTTGTGATTGGACAGCGGGCCGCCGATCAGCACACGCGTTTCCACGCGCGCGCCATTGATTGCCAGCACTTCCAGTTCGATATGGCCGTCGTTGAGCAGCAGGATGTCGCCGCGCCGGCAATCCTGCGGCAGCGTTTTGTAATCAATGCCCACGCAGTGCTCGTCGCCCAGTTCGGTGCGCTTGGCGTCGAGAATGAAGGTGTCATCCTTGCGCAGGATGACCTTGCCCTCACCGAATTTGCCGATGCGGATTTTCGGCCCCTGCAGGTCGGCGAGAATGGCGATGTTCAGATCGTGGCGTGCGGCAATGTCCCGCACCTGGGTGGCGCGGCGGGCCTGGTCGGCCGCAGTGCCGTGGGAAAAATTCAGACGGACCACATTCACGCCGGTCAGCAGCAGGCGTTCGAGAACGGCGGGATCATCGGTGGCGGGGCCGAGGGTGGCGACAATTTTGGTGCGGCGCATGCAGAAACTCCGGTACAGCGGCGGAAGGGGAATGGCGCCTTAAAGGCTAGTTTTTTTGCGCCGTGCCCGCAACCGGCAAGCCGTGGATTCCACCGCCAAGTTGTAACGGAAAAGCAGGCAGGCCGTTTCCCGCCGACAGTCGTGCGCGCTTTCAGTGCAGTTCTGCGCCGGAGCCGATCAGTGCTGTGCCACGCGCATCGGCGTGACCTGGGTTTCGATCTGTGCGCACTCGATCAGGGCCGGCTGTGATTTGATGGCGATGTGACGGCCGCGCAGGCGAATCATGCCCTGCTGCTGCATGCGCGAAAGGATCCGGCTGACGGTTTCCACGCTCAGTCCCAGATAATTGGCAATATCGTAACGCGTCATGGGCAGGACAGTATCACGACCGATGGCGTGGCCGGCATTGGCGCGGGAAAGGTAATTCAGCAACAGAAATGCGACCCGTGCTTCCGCCGAGCGCTTGCCCAGGAACTGCATCAGTTTCTGCTCCTGCAGAATCTGTCGGCTGGCCAGCTGATAGGCGTAGTGCTGCAGGTCGTGAATGCGGGTGCAGAGCTGTTCCAGCCGCTCAAACGGAATTTCACACAGCTGCGTGCGCTCCAGCGCCTTGGCGGAATTGGTGTGCTTCAGCGTGTTGATGCCGTCAAAACCGAAACAGTCGCCGCCGGTGAAAAATCCGGTGACCTGTTCCTCGCCTTCTTCCGTGATGTAATAGGTCTTGATGGCGCCCTGGCGAATCACAAAAATCGAGCGGAAAGGATCGGCAGCCAGAAAGACATGATCGCCCTTGCGCAGCGGTCGGCCGCGGGTCACGATGTGGTCGAAGGCTTGCAGGTTGTCGTCATTCAGACAGGAGGGAATGCAGCGGGATCTGAGTGAGCAGGTCTGGCAGTCCGCAGTGCTGCGGGCGTGAGATAATAGTTCCATTGTGCATCTGCCTGGCAAGGAAAAAATTGAAAACTGCGTCCGGTGATCTTGCAAGCCTAGCACGACAAAATGATTACGTCAGTCCGGACGGCGGATCAGTCCGGCTCGGTGGGCACCGGCGCCTTGGGTGCCATCTCGATGGGGCAGACCGGGCGGATACTGGCAAAGGATTTGAGGAAATGCTTCTGCACCCGCTTCATGTTCACCAGCGCCATGCCGTTGGAAAAGCCGAACCACACATATAACCCGTTCATATCGCGGAAGATGGTGGGCAGATACTTGGGTGGCTCGATGGTGCCTTCCAGGTAGTGTTCGTACAGCACCGGAATGTCGTCGAGGGTGATCTTGCCGACGAACAGCATCGGAATCAGCTCCGGCATGCCGGCGGCAATCGCGCTGCGGATAAAATTCACGTTCTCGACAAAGCCCTTGACGTAGGCCAGATCCTTGGTGAACGCGGCGCCACCTTCGCACAGTCCGCCGCGGAACACGCGCTGGGTGAGGGTGAAGGCATCGCTTTCGGCCACGCCGCGATCCGCCAGATGGCGGAATACCTGAATGAAATCCGCGCCTTCCTCGGCGAGGTGAATGGCGGTGACGCGGTCGCTGACGCGGCGGGCGCGGTGCGGAAAGCTGCTGAAAGTAAGGGTTTCCATCAGTAGCGCCAGCCCTTCCTGAATGGCGGCGATGCGCGGTGAGCCGACACTGAGCCAGCTGGCATAGGGCTGGCGGCGACCATTCAGCGTGGTGCCCACATGCACCCAGCCTTCATGCACTTCCAGCACCTGCAGATCGCGTTCGGAAAACATCGAGCGCGCATTCATCTTGATGCTGTCGCCGCCGGCGGCAGCGTCGGACACGATACCGTCGGACAGTTTCACCTGCAGTTCGCCGTCGGGAAAATAGCCGGCCAGCCGCTGCTGCAGGATACGCACAGCGGTTTCAGCGTCGTATTTTTTTGGTTGCACGAACGCGATGTGCTGCGCCGCCGGCTGCGAGAAAATCGCACACAACTGTTCGCCCACTTCCAGCAGCGTGCGCTTGTCGCCGGACAGGTGATCATTCGCCGAGCCGTACAGATCCCGGCTGAAGCCGCCAAACTCGCGGGTGCCGCGCGCGCGCAGCAGGTCGATTACCCGCAGGTACTGTTCAGTGGTGGCCAGCAGGATGCGGCCGAGGCCGTCCTGGCGCCCCAGCTTGCGCACGATGTCCTTGCGCAATGCCTGCAACTCGTCCTGTTTGGCGCTGAAATTGAAGGGAATGGAAATCGACTGGTAATAGGCGCGGTCGGCTTTGGGCAGCTCTTTCATGCCGGAGGCAAAAAATTCCTGCCGCCACTGGGCTGGCCACTTGATGCTGTCGAGGATGCGGATCGGCTGCTGGATCGCAATCAGGCGATCCGAGAGGGTTTTCAGTGTGTCGAGATACGCGGCGCGCGACTGCATGGCATGGTAGTACTGGGCGAGAGGCTGATGGTTTTCACTCTATTATCGGTGTCACGGAATTGCAACCAACGCCGGGCAACAAAAAACCCGCTGGATCGCAGCGGGTTTTCGTGCGCAGTTACGGTGAGGATCAGTACAGGACGCGGGCGCGGATGGTGCCTTCCACTTCGCGCACTTTTTCCAGCGCCAGTTCGCTGGAGGCCTTGTCCACATCAATTACCACGTAGCCGATCTTGTCGTTGGTCTGCAGATACTGGCCGCAGATGTTGATGTTGTTGTCGGAGAAGATCTTGTTGATCTTCGACAGCATGCCCGGCACGTTCTGGTGGATGTGCAGCAGACGGTG
>CAZBII010000256.1:0-4790 GCA_964491665.1 uncultured Moraxellaceae bacterium | reverse complement strand
GCAGGAATGGCGCAAACAGGGCTGGCTGGATGCCACCTTCGACATCGATATTCATCTGGGCGCCGGCGCCTACGTGTGCGGCGAGGAAACGGCGCTGCTGGAATCCATCGAAGGCCGACGCGGCATTCCCCGCATCAAGCCACCGTTTCCCGTGCGGGAAGGACTGTTCCGCCAACCCACCGTGGTGAACAACGTGGAAACCTTTGCAGCGGCGGCGTGGATTCTACAGGAAGGCGCTGACGCCTTTCGCTCACTGGGAACCGCCAGCTCGCCCGGCACACGCCTGCATAGTGTGTCCGGTGATTGTGACAAACCGGGCCTGTATGAACTGCCGTTCGGCGCGCGCTTGCAGGATTTATTGCAGCTGTGCGGCGCGCGCAATCCGGCGCTGGTGCAACTGGGTGGGCCGTCCGGCGTACTCACCAGCGCCCGCGACTGGCAACAGCCACTGGCCTTCGAAGGCATCTCGCCGGGCGGCTCCGTCATGGTGTTTGCTGGCAGCCGCAACTCTTTCGACATCGTGCGCAACTTCACCGCCTTTTTCCGTCACGAAAGCTGCGGCTTCTGCACACCCTGCCGCGCCGGCACCCAGGTGCTGCTGCGTGATCTGCAACTGGCGGCGCAGGGCAAACAACACGCCGATCTGGAAAAACTGGCGCATCTGATCAACGCCACCAGCCACTGCGGACTGGGACAAACCGCCGGCAGACCAGTGTTGCACTGGCTGCATCTGAACGAGGAAACACGCCCATGACAGATCCGGTTTTCTGGCTCGACCAGCAGGCGATTCCGTTTCAGCCAGGGCAGACCATCCTGCAGGCGGCCTCGGCTGCCGGCCACTATATTCCGCACCTGTGTTTTCACGATGGCCTGACACCGCACGGCAGCTGCCGGCTGTGCATTGTCGAAACCGGTGGCAGCATGCGCGCCGCCTGCACCACGCCGGCAGTGGCGGACATGCAGGTGAATTGCATCACACCGCAACTGCAGGAACAGCGCAAACAGCTGATTGAGCTGCTATTCGCCGAGGGCAACCACTTGTGTCCCAGCTGCGAAGTCAGCGGCAATTGCCAGCTGCAGGCACTGGCCTACGATCTGGGCATGACGCACTACGAATTCGCGCCGCTGCATCCGCAGCGCGCCAACGATGGCAGCCACCCCGAGCTGTTCATCGAACAGGACCGCTGCATTTTCTGCGAACTCTGTACCCGCGCCGCACAGCAGCTGGATCACAGGAATGTGTTCGGCATCGGCGGACGCGGCGCCGCTTCCTACCTGCTGATCCAGTCGGATTCCGGTTTGCTAGCCGACACCGCCATCAACGCGCAGGACCACGCCGCTCATATCTGTCCGGTGGGCTGCATCCTGCCGAAAACCGGCAACTTCAGCATTCCCGTCGGTGATCGCCTTTACGACACGCAGCCCATTCATATTCGCGGCAATCACCGCCCGGATGAAATTCAGGAGCCATCACCATGACGCCGGCACCCCGCAAACTGCGCGTGGCCACCTGCTCGCTGGCCGGCTGCTTCGGTTGCCACATGTCGTTTCTCGACATGGACGAACGCATCGTCGACCTGATCGATCTGATCCAGTTCGACCGCTCGCCGCTCACCGACATCAAAAGCATCGGCGACTGCGACATCGGCCTGATCGAAGGCGGTCTGTGCAATGAGGAAAATGTGCATGTGGCGCAGCAGTTCCGCGCCCACTGCAAAATTCTGGTGGCGGTCGGCGCCTGCGCCATCAATGGCGGCGTGCCGGCCCTGCGCAACCGGTTCAGCGTGCAGGACTGCCTCGAAGAGTCGTATCTGCACGGCATCGGTGTGGTGGATCCGCAGATTCCCGCCGACCCCGAACTGCCGGCGCTGTTGCCTCACGTTGTACCGCTGCAGGACGCGGTGAAAGTGGATTATTTTCTGCCGGGCTGTCCGCCACCAGCCGACGCATTCGTGGAAATTCTCACTGCCGTTCTGCAGCAGCGGGAACCGCAACTGGATTACACGCAGAGGCGTTTCGACTGATGGACACGCAAAAAATTGTCATTGATCCCGTCACGCGGGTGGAAGGTCACGGCAAAGTCACGCTGCTGGTGAACAGTCAGGGCAAGGTCACCCAGGCGCGTCTGCACATCGTGGAATTTCGCGGCTTTGAAAAATTCATTCAGGGCCGGCCCTATTGGGAATTGCCGGCGGTGGTGCAGCGCCTGTGCGGCATCTGCCCGGTAAGTCATCATCTGGTGGCGGCCAAGGCCGTGGACCAGATCGCCGGCGTGAATGCACTGTCGAACCCCGCGCTGCAGCTGCGCCGGCTGATGCATTTCGCGCAGGTGCTGCAGTCACACGCGCTGCATTTTTTTCATCTGGCATCACCCGATCTGCTGTTCGGTTTTCAGAGCCCGGTGGAGCAGCGCAACATCGTGGCGCTGGTAAAACAGCATCCCGACATCGCCATCAAGGGCGTGAAAATCCGCAAGTTCGGCCAGCAGATTCTGGAAGCGATTTCCGGCAAACGCATTCACGGTGTGGCCGCCATTCCCGGCGGCATGCAGGCGCCACTGACGCCGGAAAAAATCCAGCCGTTCAAGGCCGGCATCAACGACATCGTCCAGTGGTGCAGCGACACCGTAACCCTGTGCCGCACCCTCACGCAGCAGAATCTAAAATTCCATCTGGATTTCGGCCTGATCCAGTCGCCGTTCATGGGGCTCACCGGACCCAATGGTGAACTGGAACTGTATGACGGCAACCTGCGCGTAATCGACGCCAACGGCAATAGACTGGTGGACCAGTATCCCTGCGCACAGTATGCAAAACTGATTCAGGAGCAGGTGAAAAGCTGGAGCTACATGAAGTTTCCGTTTCTCACCGAACTGGGCAGCGAACAGGGCTGGTACCGCGTGGGTCCGCTGGCGCGCATCAATCTGTGCAGTTTCATCGACACACCGCAGGCAGAGCAAGCCCGCCAGGTTTTCCGCGCAGAGGCCGGCGCACCGGCACATTCGCCGCTGGCCTATCACTGGGCGCGCATGATCGAGGCCCTGCACTGCGCCGAAGCCATCCGCCGCCTTCTGGACGATCCCGACCTGCTCAGCACCGACCTGCAACGCAGCGGCAGCAAACGCCGCGAAGGCATTGGTGTCATCGAAGCACCGCGCGGCACCCTCTTCCACCATTACCGCATTGACGATCAGGATCGCGTGGAAATGGCAAACCTCATCGTCTCCACCACCAGCAATAATCAGGCGATGAATGAAACCATCCGCACCGTGGCCGCGCAGCATCTCAACGGCCAGCAGCTGACACCGGAACTGCTCAATCTGGTGGAAGTCGCGATCCGCGCCTACGATCCGTGTCTGTCGTGCGCCACGCATGCCGTGGGCAAAATGCCGCTGCAACTGGAACTGCAAACGGAATCCGGCCATTCACTCGACCAACTGACGCGGCACACCGATGGACACATCTCCCGTTGATTTTGCGATTTTCTGCTTCGGCAATACGGCGCGCGGCGACGACGCGCTGGGCGAATACATGCACCGCTTTCTGCAGGAACAGATGACACAAACAGGACTGGCGGATCGCGTCCGCCTGATCGGGGATTTCCAGCTGGAACCGGAACATATTTTTGACCTGAAAGGTGCCCGCTGCGGCATTTTCGTCGACGCCCATCAGGATGCCAGCACCGGCGTGCAATGGTATGCGGTAAAGGCCGGTACCACGCTCAGCATCAGCAGCCATCATCTGCCGGTGGAAAGCCTGTTGTATTTATATGAAGAAACTTTTGCCGAGGACGCGCCGCCCTGTTTCATGCTGACCATGGGCGGCGAGCAGTTTGAACTGGAGGAAAACCTGAGTGAGTGCGCACAGAGGCATCTGGCGCAGGCAAAAAAATTGCTGCTTGAAAAACTGGCCTGAACAAACCGTTCGAAAGGTCAGCCCAGCCCCCGCTCCTCCAGCGCCTGTTTGCGGTAACTGCCCGGCGACATCCCTTCCCAGCGCTTGAACGCGTGATAGAAATTCGACGTATCGGAAAAGCCCAGCACTTCCGCCAGCTTCTCGATATCCACGCCGGGATTGCTCAGGTCGCGCAATGCCCGCGCATGCCGGCAATGATCGCGCACCGACACAAACGACGTCTCTTCCAGTTTCAGCTTGCGCTGCAGGGTGCGCGGCGTCATGTTGAAATGCGCCGCCACGTCTTCCAGCTGGGTGGGCTGCACGCCCAGATTCTTGCTGATGAAACTCGCCACCTTGCCTTCCAGTGACTGCCCCTGCTCGATCGAGCGCAGTTTTTCCCGCGCCAATGTCTGCATGCGGTTGTGATATTCCGGATACGACGTCAGCAGCGGTTCTTTCAGCTGGTCGCGATCGATCACGATCTCGTTGCGCGGACAGCCAAACAGCACCGGCGCCTTGAATACCCGTTCATACTCCGCCGCGTAATCCGGCTTGGCATGCATGAACCGCACTTCCTTCAGCCGCAGTCCGCCCTCGGTAATGGCATTGGCAATGCTCACCACCGTCGTGGCAATCAGGTCATGATGCAGCGCGAGATTTTTCTTGATGAGGGAAGTGTCGATGGAAAAAGACAGAATGGCGTGGCGCGATTTCAAATCCAGCGAGAACTGCGTGAACGGCGTTACCAGATCCTTGAACTGGAACAGCTCGTCCAGTGCTTCCTGCAGATTGCGGCTGGTGGCCACCAATTGCCCCAGCAGATCCAGACTGTGATACTGCACCGATTCACCCAGCCGGATGCCAAACGCGGGATCGTTCATCGCTGCGTAGGCG
>CAZBII010000255.1:0-4828 GCA_964491665.1 uncultured Moraxellaceae bacterium | reverse complement strand
CGGCCGCCACGGTTGGTGACGATGGCGGATGCCCGCTTCATGATCGGTTCCCAGTCCGGGTCGGTCATGTCGGTAACCAGCACATCACCCACCTGCACCTTGTCCATTTCACGCAGGTTGGTGACCAGTTTCACCGCGCCACTGCCAATGCGATGACCGATACTGCGGCCTTCCACCAGCACCTTGCCCTTTTCCTTCAGCAGGTAGCGTTCCATCACGTTGGTCTGGCGGCTCTTCACGGTTTCGGGGCGAGCCTGCACGATGTACAGCTTGCCGTCGTCGCCGTCGCGGGCCCACTCAACATCTACCGGGTGGTCGTAATGCTTTTCGATGATCAGACACTGGCGCGCCAGCGACTGGATTTCATCATCGGTAATGGAGAATTTCTGGCGGTCGTCTTTATCGACATCCACGGTTTCAACCGACTTGCCCGCGCTCGCGCCCTTGGCGTACACCATCTTGATGGCCTTGCTGCCCAGGTTGCGACGCAGAATGGCGGGGCGGCCCGCAGCCAGAGTCGGTTTGTGAACGTAGAATTCGTCAGGATTGACCTGTCCCTGCACGACAGTTTCACCGAGACCATAAGCGGCAGTAATGAAAACGACGTCGCGGAAACCGGATTCGGTATCGAGCGAGAACATGACGCCGCTGGCGCCGTTTTCGCTGCGCACCATGCGCTGAATACCGGCGGACAGGGCAACGTTGTGATGCTCAAAGCCCTGGTGTACGCGATAGGCAATGGCGCGGTCGTTGTAGAGGGAGGCAAAAACTTCCTTCACTGCATGCAGAACGTTGTCGACACCGCGGATGTTGAGGAAGGTTTCCTGTTGGCCCGCAAAGGACGCATCTGGCAGGTCTTCAGCGGTAGCGGATGAGCGCACGGCCACTGCCATGTGGTCATTGCCGTCCTGCAGCTTGGCAAAGGCTTCACGGATAGCTTTTTCCAGCGCAGGTTGCAGCGGCGCCTCGCTGACCCAGTCACGAATTTTCTTTCCGGTTTCGGCCAGCGCCAGCACATCGTTCACGTCGAGGGCATCCAGCGCAGCGCGAATCTTGTTGTTGAGTCCGCTCTGTTCTAGAAACTCGCGGTATGCATGCGCAGTAGTCGCAAAACCGCCGGGAACAGAAACACCCTTGCTGGCGAGATTGCTGATCATCTCGCCCAGCGAAGCGTTCTTGCCACCCACTTTGTCGATATCGTGTTTTGACAGATCCTGGAACCAGATTACGTAATCGCTCAAGGTCGTTCTCCCTACCTTGTAAAAAGTGAAATCAAGGCACTTTTGGTGCCCGGCCTCAGGCTGGCAGCAATGACTGCCGACCAATTTGCGTGACCAGACGTTCACCACAGTTATTCATGGAAATAACGTAGCCAGGGGGTCTCCCCTACCCGTTTCCTGTCACGCGGCTATGTAACGCAAGACGCAAGATTCTACTAAAAAAGTCAATAAATTACTCGTTATAAATGGGTTTTCACGTTAAATTATTCCGACCCATTTGCCAACCAGGAATTCGCCATGAAGCGCACCGTTTTCTTCATTTCCGATGGTACCGGTATTACGGCCGAAACCCTTGGACACTCGCTTCTGGCCCAGTTCGACAGTATAGACTTCGAACAGATCACAATCCCCTATGTGAACAACGAGTCACGAGCCCTGGATGCCGTTTCGCGCATCAACAAGGCTGCTGATGCGGATGGCGCGCAACCCATCGTATTTGACACGATTGTGAATGAGGATGTGCGCCGCGTTCTGGCCAAGAGCCACGGCTTCATGATCGATATTTTCTCCAGCTTCCTGAAGCCGCTGGAGACTGCGCTGGGCGCCTCGTCTTCCTACTCGGTTGGCAAATCACACTCTATCGTGAATAACCAGAGTTACGATCTGCGCATCGATTCGGTGCATTTCGCGCTCGACAACGACGATGGTGCCCGCACCCGCCACTACGACATGGCTGACGTGATTCTGGTGGGTGTGTCCCGCAGCGGCAAAACGCCTACCTGTCTGTATCTGGCGCTGCAGTTCGGTATCAAGGCGGCCAACTATCCGCTGACCGAAGACGATCTTGATGACCTGGATTTGCCCCGCGCCCTGAAGGATCACCGTAGCAAACTGTTCGGGCTGAGCATTGAGCCCGAGCGTCTTGCCGCCATCCGCACTGAGCGCAAACCGAACAGCAAGTATGCGTCCATCCAGCAGTGCGAAAGTGAAGTGCGGGGCGCAGAGGCCATCTTTAACCGATACGGCATTCCCTTCATCAACAGTACCCACGCCTCTATCGAAGAAATCTCGACCATGGTGATTGAAGCGGCCGGCCTCAAGCGAAGACTTGCCTGAATATCATATGCTTATTTAAAAATATTAAAGTCATTTCGATTTAAAGCTAAAGTAAATTCTCTGGAATGCCCTCCATCTCCCGCTTGATACTGCCTTTTCCCGGGGACAGCAAATTGCTGTTCTCCCGGCTGCGTCACCTGCACGGCAGCTTTCTGTTGCTGAGCAGTCCCGGCTTCAGGGATGCCCGCTTTGATGTGTTTTCCGCTTTACCTGTGCGGGAAATGACGCTGCCCCACGCCTCGCACCATGATGCAGATGCGATGCCGGACATTCTGGCCGGGATGATCGAGACGCTCAGGATGCATCAGCCAGATAGTACTGCTGATATGCCGCTGCCAGGCTGGTACGGGCTGGCAAGTTACGATCTCTATGGCGCACTGAACGGAATGGCTTTGCCGATAGCCAGCCTGCCGCTGGACCTGCTGCACACCGGCTTTTACCCCTCCATCGTCGTGGTTGATCATCAGGAAAGACAATGCTCCCTGCTGTCACTGACCGGCTATGAGCAGCATGCGGAGGATCTTCTGGATTGCCTGCTGCATATCACACTGGAAGCTCAGCCAGCTCCGTTCCGGCTGAAAAGCGCATTTCAATCCAATCTAATGCCGGACGATTACCGCCGTTGTTTCGATTGCGTACAGGAATATCTGCATGCCGGAGACTGCTATCAGGTCAATCTGGCGCAGCGCTTTACGGCGACCTTTCAGGGGGATTCCTGGGTGGCTTTTGATGCGTTGACGAACAGGATCGCAGCGCCGATGGCCAGCTATTTTCAGGCGGACGATTTTCAGTGTTTGAGTCTGTCTCCCGAACGTTTTTTGTCTGTGCGCGATGGTGTCATCACCACGCACCCGATCAAGGGAACCCGCCCCCGCCACCCCGACCCGCTTCAAGACCAGGCCAATGCCCGCGAGTTACAGGCCAGCGAAAAGGATCGGGCAGAGAACCTGATGATTGTGGATTTGCTGCGCAATGATTTGGGGCGCTGCTGCCAGCCCGGCAGCATCCAGGTCACCGAGCTGTTCGGCGTGGAGTCTTACGTGAATGTGCATCATCTGGTCAGCACCATCACGGGGCGGTTGCGGCCGGATGTTCACCCGCTGGCAGCTTTCTTCAGTGCTTTTCCCGGCGGCTCCATAACCGGTGCGCCAAAGCGTCGTGCCATGGAAATCATCGCCGAGCTGGAGCCGGACAATCGCAGCTTCTACTGTGGGTGCGCGTTCTATTGCGATGTCGGGGGGCGGCTGGATTCGAGCATTCTGATTCGCTCGCTGATTGCCCATGAGGGTGCGATCCACTGCTGGGGTGGTGGCGGGATTGTGGCTGATTCTGAGGGAGAGAAGGAGTATCAGGAAACGCTTGATAAAGTTGGCATTATCCTGCGGACTCTTGAAGAAACATGCAGTTGATAGATTACTTTCAAAAAATCATTCAACTGCATGATATAAAAACAAAATGCTTAGAGCGTCAGCTCCCGAACGGAACCCTTGATGAATTCCTTCTTCAGGTCTTCATAGGTGGACACTGACGGGAACTGCGGAAACTCCGCAATGACGTTCTGGGGCGCCTTGAACAGGATGCCGACCTCGGCCTCGCCCAGCATAGTGGTGTCGTTATAGGAGTCGCCCGCCGCCAGACAACGGTAGTTCAGTGCATGGAATGCCTTCACCGCCTGACGCTTGGGATCTTTCTGGCGCAGCTTGTAATCCACGATCCGGCCACTGGCATCCACTTCCAGGCGGTGACACAGCAGGGTCGGCCAGCGCAACTGACGCATCAGGGGTTGGGCAAATTCATAGAAGGTATCGGACAGAATCACGACCTGGAAACGTTCCCGGAGCCAGTCCACAAACTCCAGCGCACCGTCCATGGGCCCCATATCGGCGATCACTTCCTGGATTTCATTCAGACCCAGCTTGTGCTCTTCCAGAATCCGCAGGCGTTGTTTCATGAGCACGTCGTAGTCGGGAATGTCGCGGGTGGTGGCCTTCAGGGCGTCAATTCCGGTCTTTTTCGCGAAATTGATCCAGATTTCCGGTACCAGTACCCCTTCCAGATCAAGACATGCAATCTCCACAACCTTCTCCCGCTCAGTGATTTCAGGGCTCGCAACTCTAGCGATTCTCATCCTTATATGCAATTGCCGGGCACATTCTTTGCCGTAATGAAATAGCGCTTCATGCGATTTGAAGGGGGTTTATATTCCTTTGCAATATATGGTGAATTCTTTCCATTATTTCTGGGACGTATGGTTCTTTGCTAGAATGCACGCCCATTTCACCGGCGGTCTGGGCTTTGCAGCGCTTTCTGCCGGGTCCGCACCCCTGTGTTTAAAGCCGAACACCCAAGAGCCCAGAGAGTAGAGAGGAGTACCATGAGCCTGACCCAAGCCGATGTTCAAGCCTGGAATAGTGAACTGGAAGCCAAATCCCCCCAGGAAATCCTGGCGGCTGCTTTAGACAAATTCGACAACCTGGCCATTTCCTTCAGTG
>CAZBII010000254.1:0-4879 GCA_964491665.1 uncultured Moraxellaceae bacterium | reverse complement strand
CACCACGTCGAGACCGTTCTTCAGACCACCGTCGGTCTGCAGACGCACCTTGCCGCGCAGGTCGTTGCCACGCAGCGCCTGATGCGCCTCGCTCAGACCCAGTTCCCACGGCGAACCGGCATAGCGGATCGAGGTGAGCGGGCTGGCGGCAGTACCACCGTCATAACCGGAAATGGTGATCAGGTCGGCGTAAGCCTTGGCCACACCGGCCGCAATCGTGCCCACACCGGGCTCCGACACCAGCTTCACCGACACCAGCGCATCCGGATTGACCTGCTTCAGGTCGAAAATCAGCTGCGCCAAGTCTTCGATGGAATAGATGTCGTGGTGCGGCGGTGGCGAAATCAGGGTCACGCCCGGCACGGAATAGCGCAGGCGCGCGATCAGCTCGTTCACCTTGCCGCCCGGCAGCTGGCCACCTTCACCGGGCTTGGCACCCTGGGCGATCTTGATCTGCAGCACTTCGGCGCTGGCCAGATAGGCGGGCGTCACGCCGAAGCGGCCCGAGGCCACCTGCTTGATCTTGGAATTGGTAATGGTGCCGAACCGGGCCGGATCTTCACCGCCCTCGCCGGAGTTGGAACGACCACCCAGCGTGTTCATCGCCGTGGCAATGGCTTCGTGGGCTTCGGGGCTCAGCGCGCCCAGCGACATGCCGGCAGAATCGAAGCGCGGCAGGATTTTTTCCAGCGGCTCCACCTGCTCCAGCGGAATCGGCTTGAGATCGCTGCGCAGTTTCAGCAGGTCGCGAATCGCCGCCACCGGACGATCCTGGGTCAGCGCCGCATACTCTTTATAGGCTTCATATTCACCGGACTGCACGGCCTTGTGCAGCGCCGCCACCACGTCCGGGTTGAATGCGTGATATTCGCCGCCGTGCACAAACTTGAGCAGACCGCCCTGGTCGATCGGCTTGCGCGCTTTCCACGCGTCCGCCGCCAGTGCTTTCAGGTCCGCCTCGAAATGGGCAAAACCGGCGCCTTCGATGCGGCTCGGCACGTCGCTGAAGCAGATCTGCTTCACTTCAGTCGCGATGCCCACCGCTTCGAACAGCTGGCCGCCGCGGTACGACGCCACGGTGGAAATACCCATCTTCGACAGGATTTTCAGCAGACCCTTGTCGATGGATTTGCGGAAATTCTTCTGCGCGTCGATCGGGTCCATCAGGATCTCGCCGGTGCGCACCAGATCGCACAGCACGTCGTACGCCAGGTACGGATACACTGCGGTGGCACCAAAGCCGATCAGACAGGCGAAATGATGCGGATCGCGCGCGGTGCCGGTTTCCACCACAATGTTGGAGCTGCAGCGCAGGCCTTTCTCGGTCAGGCGATGATGCACCGCGCCCACCGCCATCAGCGCGTGGATCGGCAGCTTGCCCTGCGCAATCGCGCGGTCGCTCAGCACCAGGATGACCTTGCCGGATCGCACGGCCTGCTCGGCCCGGTCCGCCAGATTCAGCACGGCCTGCCGCAGGCTGATGGCCTCGTCATAGTTCAGGTCCAGGCGCTCGACTTCATAGCCCTTGCGCTTGATGTTGGTGATCGCGTGGAACTTGCTGTGCGACAGCACCGGCGACGTCAGGATCGCGCGGTCGGCATGCTCGGCGGTTTCCTCGAACACATTGCGCTCGGCGCCCAGACAGGTTTCCAGCGACATCACGATCGCTTCCCGCAACGGGTCGATCGGCGGGTTGGTCACCTGCGCGAACTGCTGGCGGAAGAAGTCGTACAGCGGACGGATCTTCGTGGACAGCACCGCCATCGGGGTGTCGTCGCCCATGGAACCCACCGCTTCCTGCGCGGTTTCCGCCATCGGCCGAAGCACCTGGTCCCGCTCCTCGAACGACACCTGGAACATCTTCTGGTAAGTCTTGATCGCCTCCGGGTCCAGCTGTTCCAGCTGACGGGTTTCCTCGGTCAGCGTGTCCTGGATGCGGATGGCATTGTCCTTCAGCCACTGCTTGTAGGGCTTGCGGGCTTTCAGGCGATTGTCGATGTCGGCAGTGTGCAGCAGTTCGCCGGTCTCGGTGTCCACCACCAGGATCTGGCCGGGTCCGACGCGGCCTTTCGCCACCACGTCTTCCGGCTGGTAGGCATACACGCCGATCTCGGACGCCAGGGTGATGTAACCATTCTTGGTGATCACCCAGCGCGAGGGACGCAAACCGTTGCGGTCCAGCATGCAGATGGCGTGACGGCCGTCGGTCATCACCAGACCGGCCGGGCCATCCCACGGCTCCATGTGCATGGAGTTGTATTCGTAGAAGCCGCGCAGGTCGGCATCCATGGTCTCGACGTTCTGCCACGCCGGCGGTACCAGCATGCGCACGGCACGGAAGATGTCCATGCCACCGGTCACCAGCAGTTCCAGCATGTTGTCGAGGCTGGAGGAGTCTGAACCGGTGCGGTTCACCAGCGGCTTGATGTCGTCGAGATTGGGCAGCAGGTCGGACGCGAACTTCGGCGTGCGCGCCACGGACCAGTTACGGTTGCCCATGATGGTGTTGATTTCGCCATTGTGGGCGAGGAAACGGAACGGCTGCGCCAGCGGCCAGCGCGGCAGCGTGTTGGTGGAGAAGCGCTGATGGAACACGCAGATGGCGGTTTCCATGCGGGCATCGGCCAGATCCAGATAAAAGGATGGCAGATCCTTCGGCATCATCAGGCCCTTGTAGGACACGATGGTGGCGGACAGGCTGGCGACGTAGAAATCGGGATCGGCTTTGAGCTTGGCTTCGGCCAGACGGCGGGCGAAGAACAGGCGGCGGTTCACTTCCACGCTGGACATGCTGCCATCGCCATTGACGAAGATCTGCTCGATCTGCGGCAGGCTGGACAATGCGATACGCCCCAGCACACCGGCATCGGTCGGCACCAGACGCCAGCCGAGGACCGTCAGTCCCTGCTCGGTGATCTCGCGCTCCAGCACCTGACGGGAGTGCGCAGCCTTGGCCTCATCACGGGACAGGAACACCATGCCGATACCGAACCGCGCCGCCAGATCCTGACCAAAGGTTTCTTTTGCCACGGAACGGAAAAAGGAATCCGGCATCTTGATCAGCAGGCCGCAACCGTCGCCGGTCTTGCCGTCGGCGGCAATGGCGCCACGGTGCGTCATGCAGGTGAGCGCTTCAATCGCGGTTTGCAATAGATTATGACTGGCCTTGCCCTCCATGTGGGCAATCAGGCCGAAACCACAGTTATCTCTGAACTGGTCAGGATGGTAGAGCCCACCACTCTGTGCACTCATCACAAACGAACGCCTTTTTCCAGTAAAATCAAATGGTTGATGCCGATCTTCGCTGGCCGTGCAAATATGCCGGGCAAAAATGGAGTGCCATTTTACATGCGAAGCAGGGTGCAGACAAACGGAACCGCGTGCAGCCCAGGCGGGACGCGGTATCCGATTGAATTTGCTTGCAAGAAACTGGCCCGATGGAATCAGAAGGCCGGATTTAGGTACACAGAACTTGGATCAGAAGAAACCAAACAGAAAGGAAGCAAACCCTCAGTTCATGCAACCGATGAATATTCCGGTTGCATGAACAATACCAGCACTTCGTCTAATTGGTTACTGTCACCTGGAAAGATTCTCCAATGACATTGTTGGTCAGGGTCAGGGTGGCTGAAGCCCCGCTAATTGAATTGATTGTATAACTGCCATCGACATTTTCAGTACCAGTACCACCTGCCAGCACCCAATCATAATCCGCCGGACCGTAGGATGCGGTATCCCAACGCGTCGCCGGCGCAAACGTGCTCATCTCATCGATGCTGATGACACTGTTGGCAATATACTCTCCTCCAGCCCCTGTAATCTCAGCCACCGGCGACACGGTTGACACCCCCGAGATATCGTCATCGGTATAGTCGGATGTCAATGAATAGGAGCGCCCCTTGGAAGTTGAGGAGAATACGACCGTGTGATCCCCCACACGAGGCAGAAAGGCAAAGCGGTACACATACTGGTTATCGCGATCGATGCGCGAATCAATGGCCGCTATCTGATTGGTAATCAGCTCGCTTGCGAAACTGTAGTTGCCTGACGAAAGACGAATGCTACGCGTTCTTTCCGCCTTCGCACTCAAGGGAGCATACGTAACACCAGCGGAATCACGCCCCACCACATAGTAGAAAACGGGCTTGTTGAGGTTTCTCATCGTATCAGACCCGCTTGAAGCGCTGTCATACTGAAGGAATGACTGGGATTCGATGGCCCTGACCATCGTCGCTTCACTAAACGTCAGCCCAGTATCAGGCCCTGACGAGAAGATTACCAACTGACTCAGAAGAGTACCGTCCGGAGTCGCGAAATCAATCAAGTCATTGTTATCACTGGCCGCAGTCGTAGTGTCGCGAAAGCTGTTATTTCCTGTATAAGAAATACCATTTTCCGTTGCCTCGAAACGACCAATCGCCTGCACAATTGCCTGATGCAGGTTACTGGAAGAAGAAATCGCACTGTTGCCAAACAATGCAGCCACTCCGTCCAAAGCAGCATTGATATCGGTAGCATCACTGGTGAATCCGCTCGTCATCTCCTGCACGTAGCTACCAAAAACCCAAACCACAAACTCCTGGGAACTGATAGTAGGGTCAGAGTGCGCCTGCGATGCTGCTACATAAGCCTTGGCTTCCGCTATCAACGCATTGATATCAACATGACTGACCGAATTACTGAGATCGAATAACAGTGCGGTACGGAGGGACGTAGTACTGCCTACCACTTTCTGCAACAGGGGAAAACTTTCAATATCGTCAATCAAAGTACCATCAACCGTAACCTTGTAGTTCTCGGCGGTAGCACTGGCAGACGATTGCAGTGTTGCAGCATCAATCGGATTAATCAGATACATCGGAATCAATGGGGATTGCCC
>CAZBII010000253.1:0-4890 GCA_964491665.1 uncultured Moraxellaceae bacterium | reverse complement strand
CCCGCTCCAGCAGATGCTTCTGCTGGCAATGCTTGAGCAGGAAGCCGGAACCCACACCGATATCCAGATGATTGCGGCTGATGTTCTGCTCGTAAAAACTGAGAAAAATTTTCGGCGGACAGCGGAAGAAGCGCGTCGCCACCAGCCGGTAAACCCACAGATCGTAAAACGACAGCATCAGCGGCGAATAAACCGCCGCGGCCTTCTCCGTGCGCTGCTGGCGCCAGATGTCATCGTATTCCATCGCACATTCCCTTACCGGCAAACCCGGTTCCTTAATTTCGCTGCCGCCCCGTTTTTTTGTAATGCCGGGGTCAGCCTTCCAGTGCCGCCCGCACCCGGGCCGCAAATCCTGCCAGCTTGGCGTTGTCTTCCATCTGCGCCGCGTGCGGCCGTGTCATCAGCGCCCGCAGCGAACTCGGCAGAATATGAAAGTGCAGATGGGGAACGGTCTGGCCGGCCTCGGCGCCGCTGAGCTGGAACAGCACGATGCCCTGCACATCGAACGCTTTTTTTACGGCTGCCGCCACCTTCTGGGTGGTCGCCATCAGCGGGCCCAGCCGGTCGGCGGGCATGTCCAGCAGGGTTACGGCAGGGTATTTGGGAATCACCAGGGTGTGGCCGTCGGCCTGCGGCATGATGTCCATGAAGGCCAGCGCGTGCTCGTCCTCGTACACCTTGTGACAGGGCAGCTCGCCGCGCAGGATTTTCGCGAATACATTCTGGTCGTCGTAAGTCATCCTCTTCCCCTTGCTGTGCCGTGACTGTACTGGAGGTGGCGCGGTGGCCGGGGCTGAGCATACGTCAGCCCCGGCGGGTGAACTACCAACCGCTTGGCATTTTCGAGACGCCGGTGCCGGATTCGCCCTGACTGGCCACGGGTAAAACCTCTGTGGCATAGTTTCGCCTCCCCTCACACGGAAGGATGCCGCTCATGGATTCCGCACTCCCCAAAACCGTTCTGGTCACCGGTGCCTCGGCCGGCATCGGCAAGGCCTTTGCCCACACCTTCGCCCGCAACGGCTTCGACGTCATACTGGTGGCGCGCCGCCGCGACAAGCTGGAAGAAGTCGCCGCCGACATCAAGAAAACCCACGGCCAGCTGGCTTATGTGCTGCCCGCCGATCTGGGCGACCCGGCCGCGCCACAGATGATTTTCGACTGGTGCGAACAGCAGGGTATCGACGTGGATGCGCTGGTGAACAATGCCGGTTACGCCCTGCACACGGATTTTCTCGACACGCCCTGGGAGGAGCACCGCGCCTTCCTGCAGGTGCTGAATACCGGTCTGGTGCACCTGACCTGGCTGTTCGCGCGTGGCATGAAAGAGCGCGGCTATGGCCGCATCATTAATCTGGCGTCAGTGGCCGCCTTCGCGCCGCAGCTGCGCGGCAATCTGTACGGCGCCGCCAAGTCGTTCGTGCTGGATTTTTCCCAGGCGCTGGATCTGGAACTGAAACCGCACGGCGTACATTGCACCGCCATCTGCCCCGGCTTCACCTTCAGCGAATTCCACGATGTGATGGGCACGCGCAAGGCGGTGAGCAAGCTGCCGCGCTTCCTGTGGATGACTGCCGAGGAAGTGACCCAGCAGGGCTTCGATGCTGTAATGGAAGGCAAGGCAGTGTTGGTGAACGGCCTGGTGAATCAGGGCGTGAGTCAGGTGATGGCCATGCTGCCGCCGGGCGTAAAGCAGTATCTCGCCAAGCAGCAGAAGCTCATGTGATGCCGCCCGCGCCCCGCACGGACCCCGTGATCAGTCCGCGCGGCGGCGCCAGCGCAGCGCACCCAGCAACGCCAGCCCCAATCCCATCAGTCCGTAGGTTTCCGGCTCGGGCACGTCAAAGGTCAGATCGATGTCCACCTGTCCGCCGGTGTGGATCAGGCTGGCGAAATTGACGGCCACGAAGTCATTGCCGAAGGTGACGCGGTCGGGTGTGAAGCCATTCACCGTGGACACCACGTTCACCGCGCTGATCACGCTGCCCGGCGCCCCCAGATAATCCAGGCTGCTGAACACCGGTCCGTTGAAGGCGGCGTCCAGCCACTGGATCGGGCCATTCGCCCCATCGAACACGATGTGCAGACTGCTGGCTTCCACGTTGAAATAGATGTCCTGGGCGTTTTCCAGCTGCTGGTCGCCAATGCCCGCCTGCACCGTGAACGGGCCGAAGTGCGGTGCCACCGGCGTGGCGGCCGTGGGGAAATGCCACTGGATCTCCACCTGATCGCCGATCAGGCTGGCCTGGGCCGGAGCGCCGGCAGCAGCCATCGCCACCCCCGCCAGCAGGTTGAGACAGGCGGCGCGGCAGGCCGCCCGCAGTGAAACCGGTTGAGTGACAGCTGACTGTTGAAGCGATAGGGACATGGACATTCCCTCCGTGGAATCGAGCGCTGAACGGGGACTGCAACTGCCGGAACACTTCCGATGCTAGTCCCGTGAATCGCCCCCGTTCTGTGCCACCTGCCCGATCCACTCTGCCTGCTTTTCCAGCAATTCCGGCGGCAATAATCCCAGTCGCCAAACTGGCCAACGCGCACTATACTGTATATATTTACAGTATTCGCTCAGCCGCCCTTTCACCCCACGCAGGGATACCGCCATGCAGATTCTGGAACTTGTCCGCGACGCCATCCGCACCCGCCACTACAGCCTGCGCACCGAGGACGCCTATCTGTACTGGGTGAAACGCTTCATTTTTTTCCACGGCGCGCGCAATCCGCAGCTGTTCAACGAAAACCACATCAACAGCTTTCTCACCTATCTGGCCGTGACGGAAAAGGTCGCGCCGGCCACCCAGAATCAGGCGCTCAATGCCATCGTGTTCCTGTTCCGCCATGTCCTCGACAAATCTTTTCCCGACGATTTTGAATTCACCCGCGCCAAGCAGAACAAGCGTCTGCCGGTGGTGCTGACGCATCAGGAAGTACAGCGCCTGTTCCAGCAGCTGGACGGCATGCACTGGCTGATGGCCGCGCTGCTGTACGGTTCGGGTCTGCGACTGATGGAATGCGTGCGGCTGCGGGTAAAGGATGTGGATCTGGATCGCTGTGCGATTCTGGTCCGCGACGGCAAGGGCGCCAAGGACCGGGTGGTGACGCTGGACGAACAGCTGGTGCCACACCTGCGGGTGCATCTGAACCGGGTGCGCCAGCTGCACCTGCAGGATCTGGCGCAGGGCGGCGGCAGCGTCTATCTGCCCCATGCGCTGGAGCGCAAATATCCGGAAGCCGGCAAGCGCTGGGAATGGCAGTACCTGTTTCCGGCGATTAAACCGTCCATCGATCCGCGCACCGGCATCCGCCGGCGCCATCACCAGTGCGAGCAGCTGCTACAGCGGGCCGTGCGCACAGCGGTGGTCGCCGCCGGCATCGAGAAGCCAGCCACCTGTCATACCCTGCGCCATTCCTTTGCCACCCATCTGCTGGAGCGCGGCTACGACATCCGCACCGTGCAGGAACAGCTGGGCCACAAGGATCTGAAGACGACGCAGATCTACACCCACATTCTGGAGCGCGGTGCCAACGCGGTGAAAAGTCCGTTCAGTCTGGTGGTGGGGCCACGGCCGCTGGGGCAGGCACAACAAGCCTCTTCGCAGCCCGGTCTGGCACAGCCGGGGCAATATCTGCCGGGGCGCTCGTCCCTGCCGGGTGACAAGAAAATTCGCGAGACAGGAGCACAGTACCGGCTGGCGGGCTGAGATTGCCACGGAGCAGCACAGGCGTGTCAGGGATGCGCAACGACGTCAGGAATGGCGCGAGAAAAATGCGAGCATGCGGGCGAACACCTGCCCGCGAATCGATGCCGCTTCGTTCACGACCTGATGCCGCATGTCGGCGACCAGGAACAGCTCGGCTGGATGGAACTTGGTTTGCAACACACGGGTATTGTGCCGCCAGTCGACACTTTCATCCTGTTCGCCCTGAATCATCAGCACAGGAAAATCCACCGGCTCGTGACGTTCCAGAAACGGAATCCATTGTTTCAGGGCGCCCACCCAGCGGGTTGACAGATAACGCGGTTGCAGCGGATCAGCCGTGCGGCTGAAGTGCAGAAAATCGGCGTCGGCCGAGTTGTGGTTGAACTTGCGCGGCAGGCTGGCAACGAACGGACTCAGCAGCGCATGCGCATACTGGTTGCGCCACCAGTTGGCCGGCCGCACCAGCGGCGCCAATAGCACGGCGCTGGTAAAGGGATTGCGCAGCGGTGTCGAAGCGAAGCCCAGCAGATATTCACTAACGATCGCACCGCCAGTGCTTTGCGCGGCAAAATGCCACGGCTTCGGCAGCGCGGCCTGTGCCGCCAGCTGGATGATTTTCTGCAGCACCGGCTGGTACAGATGGAAACTGGCAATGGCCGCGCGCGCGCCGGATGACAGACCATGCCCCGGCAGGTCAAACGCCAGCACCGCGTACTCCTGCTGCAACAGCGCTTCAATCAGGTGATCGAAAATGCCGGTGTGATCGTAATAACCGTGCACCACGATCACCGTGCCGCGTGGCGCGGCGGGTTGAAACGACTGCACGGCAATATCAAAGCCAGCCACATGCACCTGCCCCATCTGCGCCTGCACTGCGTTGATCCGCTGCTCGAAGTCCAGACCGTAATAGCGCCGGTAACCCTGCAGCAGCGGATCGTCGGGCAACGCGGTTTCAAAGGCGAACGGCGGCAGACGCCGGCGCAGGTCGTCAGGACTGAACAGCTGGGCGGGAACGGTGGCGGAACGGGAAAGATGCGTGGTCATGCATTGAGTGTAAGCAGGAAAGAAAAAGGGGGCCAGTTGGCCCCCTCACGGATGCGACGCGAATTGAACCCGGTTCACCCCCGGATTCAGTTCACCTTCTGGTTCAGTTCGCCCTTGCTGTAACGGGTCGACATGGCATCCAGTG
>CAZBII010000252.1:0-4914 GCA_964491665.1 uncultured Moraxellaceae bacterium | reverse complement strand
CGGCGTGGCCAGCGACAGCGCGCAGGGGCAGGTCACCACCAGCACCGCCAGCACGATCCAGAACGCGCGGTCGGCATCCACAAACCACCAGTACGCAAACACCGCCACCGACACCACCAGCAGCGCCGCCACGAACTGGCTGGAAATGCGGTCGGCCACCAGCGTGGTGGTGGGTTTTTCCGATTCGGCGCGGTCCAGCAGGCGACGCAGGGTGGACAGGGTGCTTTCCTGCGGATCGCGCAGGATTTCCAGCGTCAGCGGCTGTTCGATATTGAGGGTGCCGCCGGTGACATCGTCGCCCACGGTTTTGGAGGTGGGCAGATGCTCGCCGGTGAGCATGGCTTCATTCAGGGCACTGGTGCCTTCCAGGATGCGGCCGTCGCCGGGAATCACTTCGCCCGCCCGCACCAGCACGCGATCACCCTTGCGCAGTTTCTCCGCTGGAATCAGCACCGGATTGCCACTGCCGTCCAGACGGCGCGCGGTCTGGATGCTGGAATGGGACAGCCGGATCGACGTGCGCTGCGAGCGATGCCGCACCCGCATTTCCAGATAGCGCCCCAGCAGCAGGAAGAAGGCAAACATCGAGACGGAATCGAAATAGATGTGCGGACCGTCGGTGTATACCGACCACCAGCTGGCGAAATAGGCAATGATCAGCGCCAGCGACACCGGCACGTCCATGTTCAGATGGCGGCTTTTCAGTGCGCGCCACGCGTTCTGGTAGAACGGGATGCAGGAATAGAGGAACACCGGCGTGCACACCACCCCGCTGATCCAGCGCAGGAACACCACGTGATCGGCGTCGATGCCTTCCCAGGCGCCAAAATAGAGTCCGGCGGCATACATCATCACCTGCATCGCACCCAGGCCCGCCAGCCCCATGCGCAGCAGCGACTGCCGGTTCTCGCGCTTGATGATCGCTTCCTGCTGCACCGGGTTGTAGGGTTCGGCCTTGTAGCCCACCTGGGCAATGGCGCGGATGATGCGGCTCAGGCTGGTCGACCCCGGATTCCACACCACGCGGGCGCGGTGGCTGCTCATGTTCACCTGGCACTGCTCGATGCCGTCCTGCCGGTTCAGGTGCTGCTCCACCAGCCACACACAGGCGGCGCAGGTAATGCCGTTCACCATCAGGGTGATTTCGCGGTGGGCCGAGTCAGGGGAATGCACAAAGGACTGCTGCAGCGCCGGATCATCCCAGTCCTGCAGTTCGGTGAGGAATTCCGGCACCAGCTCCGGCGCCTGCAGCGTTCCCGGCGGGCTGGATTCGCGATGCTCGTAATAGCTTTCCATGCCGATGTCGACGATGGTCTGCGCCACAGCCTGACAGCCGGGGCAGCACATGGCACGGGGTGAACCGTTGATCGTCACGGCCAGGTTGCAGTCGGCAGGTATCGGCAGTCCGCAGTGAAAGCAGGCGGGGGCGGGCAGGGCGGAATTCATCGCGGGTGGCTCAGTTGGCGAGTTCAACGTCGCTCAGTGTGTTGCTGAAATTCAGCTTGCTGTCGATTTCCCATTCTCCGGTGCTGGAGCGCAGCTGGGCATAGTACAGGCCGCTGGGAATCTGTTCGAGTTTCGCGAAATAGGTTTTCTGCGGCGTCAGATACAGCTGCACGCTCATGTCACGCTGCTTCAGTGTCGGATGCACCAGATCCAGAACCAGCGTGGATTCCTTGCCGGTATCCACATTCTCCACCCGCAGCGACACGATGTTGTCGTCGACGGAATAGCTGAAAAACGCCTGGATGCCCGAACTCTTCGCCTTGTTCTGCTTGTCCAGGCGCTGGTTGATCGCCATGCCTTCCTTGTACCAGTCCTCGCGCACCAGCCCGCCCTGATCCTGCATGGCCAGCACGATCATGACCACGCCCACAATCACGGAGCTGGTGGGAATGGCAATGATGAACCAAGGCCAGAACTGCTTGTACCAGGGCTTCTTGTGCGGCGTCATTCGGATTCTCGTCAGTAGTCGGATCGGCCGTTACGGAACGGGTCAGTTGGGCCCGAGGAAACGGCTTTCTTCTGTCACTTCCTGCGACGGATCGGTTTTCGACACGATCTTGAAATACACGGTCGTGTTGCGCTGCTGCAGTTTGTCGGGCGCGATTTCCAGTGTCACCGGCAGGTTCACCAGTTCACCCGGCAGCGCTTTCACCACTTCGGGAATATGGGGAATGGCGCCGTCCAGGCCGGAGAAAGTGACAGCGTATTCCTGACTCTCCTGAGTCTTGTTCATGATCTTCAGCGTGTAGGTGTTTTCAATGTTGCCGTCGAACGTCTCGCGGTACAGGGCGCTGCGGTCGCGGATGATGTCCACCTGCAGCGGCACGCGGGAGATCAGCAGGTACAGGAACAGCACACCCATCACCGCCAGCATCGCACCGTAACCGATCAGGCGCGGCCGCAGGATTTTCGACGGCTTGCCTTCAATCACGTTCTCGGTGGAATAGCGGATCAGGCCGCGGGGATAGTTCATCTGATCCATGATGTGATCGCAGGCATCGATACAGGCCGCGCAGCCGATGCACTCGTACTGCAGGCCGTTGCGGATGTCGATGCCGGTGGGGCACACCTGCACGCACATCTGGCAGTTGATACAGGCACCCAGTCCGTCCGCCTTGAAATCCGCATCCTTTTTACGGGCGCCACGGGGTTCACCGCGGTTCTTGTCGTAGGTGACGATCAGTGTGTCGCGATCGAACATCACGCTCTGGAAGCGGGCGTAGGGGCACATGTACAGACACACCTGCTCCCGCAGCCAGCCGGCGTTGGTGTAGGTGGCGGCGGTGAAGAAGAACAGCCAGAACAGGGCCCAGGCCGACACGTTCAGGTCATACAGATCGAACCACAGCTCGCGCACGGGCGCGAAGTAGCCGACAAAGGTGAAGGCGGTCCAGAACGACAGCGCCAGCCACAGGCCGTGCTTGCTGAATTTCTTGAGGCCTTTGGAAACCGACCAGGGTTGCGCGTCCAGCTTGATGCGCTGGCTGCGGTCACCTTCCGTGATGTACTCGATCCACATGAAGAAGGTGGTCCACACGGTTTGTGGACAGGTATAGCCGCACCAGACACGTCCGGCCAGCACGGTGAAGAAAAACAGGGCAAATGCCGCGATGATCAGCAGCCAGGACAGGAACAGGAAATCCTGTGGCCAGAAGGTGAACCAGAATATGTAGAACTTGCGTTCGGGGAGATCAAACAGAACAGCCTGACGGCCATCCCATGTAAACCAGGGCAGTACGAAATAGAGACCCAGTGTGACCCAGATGGTGATGATGCGCAGGGTCTGGAAAAAACCGGAGATATGACGCTGGTAGATGTGCTCGCGCTTTCTGTAGAGGTCGCCGCTGTTCCTGTCGCCAGGGTTGACTTCCTTTACCGCGATCTTGCCGGATTTTGCCATACATCACCTTTGTTCAACGTCATGGAGACAGGGGTAAACAAATTGCTGGCTGTAAAAAAGGCGCGCCCTGATTACAAGGCGCGCCCATTCTAGGCAATATCAGTTGCTCAGGCTATAAACATAGGCGGCCAGAACATGAATTTTCTGTTCGCCCAGCGTGTCCTTGAACACCGGCATTTTGCCCTGACGGCCATTGGTGATGGTCTCGATGATGGTTTTCTCCGTGCCACCGTAGAGCCACACGTTGTCGGTCAGATTGGCAGAACCCAGCATCTGGTTGCCTTTGCCTTCCGGACCGTGACAGGCAGCGCAAACCATGTCGAACTTGGCCTTGCCGGCTGCGGCATCACCCGAACCCTGGCGTCCGCTCAGGCTCAGCACATAAGCAGCCACGTCCTTGATACCCTGCTCGCCACCCAGTGCGGCGCCCAGTGCCGGCATCATGGCATTGCGACCACCGGTGATCGTTTCCACGATCTTCTCCGGTGTGCCGCCATACAGCCAGTCGCTATCGGTCAGATTCGGATATCCCACGTTGCCGCGCGCATCGGAACCGTGGCACAGCGCGCAGTTGTTACCGAACAGGCGCTGGCCGATCTTCACGGCTTCCGGATTCTTGGCCAGTTCTGCCACCGGCACGCTCGCATACTCTTCAAAGATGCGGTCGTAGCGGTTGTTGGCTTTCTCGACCTCGGTGCTCCACTGGTTGGTGGATGTCCAGCCCAGTACGCCTTTACCGTCGCCCCATCCGGGATACAGTGTCAGGTAAATGAAGGCAAACGCGATCGTGAAATAGAACAGGTTCAGCCACCAGTGGGGCAGCGGATTGTTCAGTTCCTCGATGCCGTCGAAAGAATGGCCCATCGACTCGCCCTCGGCGACGTGGTCATCGGGGCGTTTACGGGTCCACCAGAGCAGCCACAGGCAGCCCAGCAGGTTGATCAGGACAATGGTGATGATCCAGCCATTGACCCAGCCTTGCGTGAAAGTTGTTTCAGTCATTATTTAGTCTCCATGCCTTTGTCAGACATACGGGAATTCAGGTCGTGGGCATCGTCAGCGAATGGCAGGTTGGCGGCCTCGTCGAAGCTGCTCTTGTGGCGGACCCGGAAGATCCACCAGCACACTCCGATAAAGGCACCGAATGCCAGAATGGTTGCAATGCCACGCAATGTATTGATGTCCATAGGGGTTACCTCTTGAAGCTGAGGATGGTTCCCAATCCCTGCAGGTACGCCACAACGGCATCGATTTCCCGTTTCCCTTCCACTGCCGCCTTCGCGCCCGCGATGTCCGCATCGGTGTAAGGCACGCCCAGTGAGCGCATGACTTCCATCTTCTTGGCTGTCATTTCACCGGTCAGGGTGTTCTCGAACAGCCAGGGGAAGCCGGGCATGTTGGATTCCGGCACTACGTCGCGGGGGTTGTTCAGGTGGTCCATATGCCACTTGTCACTGTAGCGACCGCCCACACGCGCCAGATCAGGACCGGTACGCTTGGAACCCCAC